>JAHAGQ010000028.1 GCA_018373675.1 Collinsella sp.
CGAACGAGGGTATGGGGACTCGTTCGGCCAGACGCGCCGCCGCGACAGCCGGTCCGCTTTCCTCCGACCCCTTCGGGTCACATGATCTGTTGGGGACGGAGGAAAACGGATCATTCGTAGGCCCGTGGCCGCCTTGGAAACCGAATGATGGTACGAGCATCCATTCGGCTTCCAGGGCGGCCACGGACAGAACGGGGCGAACAGAAAAGCACGTAGACCTGCCATAGCTCACCGACAAAGCTCATGCCGGCAAGAACGGCAGAGGTGGCGATTACAGTGAGGGGAACCCAAAAACGCGGCCGCTTACTTTATCGGCAACATGGCCAATGACAAGTGAGCCGATTACGCTCACCACGGTGGAGATGGCATTGGAGATGTTGTACTGCGTAAGCGTAATCCCGAAGTCGCTGACGATGAGCGGCTGAAACAGGCTCATGCAGTTAACGAAAATCGTGTAACACGTGGCCATGATCACAAAGCCGGAGGCCACCACGAGCCAGCCGGGGAAGAACTTACGTTGCTGGGACATACTGTTCCTTTTTTAAACAAACGAGTAGCAAGATTGGGTGCTACCGGTGGTCGGCGATGTAGCCCAAAGCGACGGCGGCATAAGCCGCGGCGCCAAGGGGAAGCTCGGCATCGCTAAAACGTGCCTTGGGATGATGCTGAGCAAAATGCTCGTCCGTATCAGTCACGGCAGCGCCCACGGTAAAGTACGCACTCGGAATCTCGCTCGAAATCAACGCGAAGTCCTCGCTCGCCATGGCGTGGAACAGCGGCAGGAAGGCGGCCTTGGGCAGCACCGCGCCCACGTAGCCAAGCGACGCCTGGGTCATGTCGTCATCGAGTACGAGCGGGGGAACATCCGAGAGCGTCTCAATAGTCGCCGGCGTGCGATACGTTGCGGCCACGCCGTTGACGACCTCGGCGATGCGGGTCTTGAGGTGCTCCATGAGCTCGACGTCGAAGCCACGCAGCGTTCCCTCAAGCACACAAGTGTCGGGGATGACATTTGCGGCCTGACCGCCGGCGAACTTGCCAACGGTAAGCGCGACCTCCTTGGCCGCCGGCACCTCGCGGGAGATGAGCTCCTGAAGTGCCAGATGCACATGGACGCCGGCCGTGATGGGGTCGATGCAGATTTCGGGGCTCGAGCCATGGCCGCCCTTGCCCTGCAGCGTGATGCGGAAACCGTACACGCCCGAGAGCGCCGGGCTGCCATAGAGCACCAGGCCAAGCGGCGACTGGCTATTGACATGCATGGCAAAGGCGGCCTGGGGACGCGGGTTCTGCAGCAGACCATCGGCGATGGCGGCGCGGGCACCCTCAAAGGTTTCCTCGCCCGGCTGGAACAGCAACTTAACCGTGGCATTGGCGTCGACAAGCTCTGCCTCGCGCGCCTTGAGCATACGGGCTGCACCAAGCAGCGCCGTCGCGTGCATATCGTGTCCGCATGCGTGCATGCAGCCGTTCGTAGAGGCGAAAGGCTCGCCTGACTCTTCGGCAACGGGCAGGGCATCCATGTCGCCACGCAGCATAACGACCGTACCGGCCTGTTCGTCCGTGCAGACGCCATTGCCCTGGGCCGCGGCGGCACCGGCGCCGACAAGGCCCACAACACAGGAACCATCGACGAGCGTGGCAAATGGGATATCCATCTCGGTCAGGCGCGCTTGAATATACGCAGAGGTCTGCGGGAGGCTATTGCCCAGCTCGGGCATCTGGTGTAAATCGTGTCGCCACGCAGCGAGCTCGTCTGCAAAAGCCTGAGCTTCTGCAACAAGACCGTCACCGATAGCGGCCTGCGCCGCCGCGGTGGCCTTGGGCGCTGATTGCGGTTGAAGATCGGACAGTGCTGGTGCCATAGATGCCCCCCAGTAACGTTTTTGCAGCAAGCACTTTGATAGCGTAAAGTGCAAGGTATTACTTTAAGGGCGACGCATAAAAAATGCCGCCCCGGGAGGGCGGCGCAACAAGTTGTTTACAATTGCGGGCGCGGCTTTTTGCGCAAAAAATCGAAGTGAGTCTCGCTCAAGATAATCGACAGGAAGATAAGCACGAAGCCGGCGAGCAGACGCGAGGTGAGCGCCTCCCCCATCAGCAGCACCGAAAACAACACGCCCGAAGGGGACTCCATCGAAAGGAGCAGCGAGCCCGTCGAAGCCGGGACATGCGCCAGGCCGACGTTTTGGATGAGCAGGGCCGCGCACGTGCAGCCCACCGAGAGAAACGCCATCGCAGTGATAAAGCTCGGCGTCCACACGGACAGAGGCGCTTGGGTCTCGAATAGCAGCGACGTTGCCAGGCTCAGCACGCCGTTGCCCACAAACATCCAAAACGTGATGACGTTGATGTCCATTTTGCGACCGTACTTGGCAGTCACCGCCATCTGGATGGCGAAAAAGACCGCACCCGCCAGCGTAATGACGTCACCGATGTTGAATTCAACGCTATCGAGCGCCACCAAACCAATGCCCGCCAAGCACAGCAGTGCCGCGCCCAGGTTATAGCGGGTGAGTTTTTCGCCGCTCAGGAAATAGCTCGCGAACGGCACAAGGATGCAATACGTGCCCGTCAAAAAGGCATTCTTGCCCGCCGTAGTATGTGCCAGACCAACCGTCTGCAACGCATAGGCCGCCCACATGAGCACGCCCATACTCAGGCCAACGATCAGGTTGCGAGCATTGAAATGTGCAATGATGCGTTTGTGGAAGACGGCAAACATGACCAACGCTGCGGGCAGAAAGCGTACATAGAGCAGCGCGAACACCGGAATGGTGCCGAGTGCGTCCTTCATAGTGGTAAAGGAGTAGCCCCAGATGACCGCCACCGAAAGGAGCAGAACCTTCCAGAACAGCGGCGAGCGAGCGCCGGCGCCGCGGGAGGTGCCGCCCGCGCCCAGGTCCTCGCGAGCAACAGGGCTATCGGGCAAGTTTTCGATTTCGTTGGCAGCGTATTGGGCCATGGAACATCCTCACACTCAATCTGGGCGTGGTGTCCGCACGCGTATGGCTGCGTGCCGCCTCATGGTCAAATAAAAACGGGGCGCACCGGACCCCCGGTACGCCCCGCTACTGTATCAACAACCAAGCGGCACACGCAATTCACTACGCTAAAGCATCGGCAGAGCACACCTCGATGTTCCGGTAACGCCACGCTGTTGCGCTAGATTAATTTAGTACTCTCCAGCTTTTCGATGATCCAGTCGTTGGCTTTGATGACCGGGCGGCGGAAGACGACGCCCAGGGCCAGCGACGGAATCAGGTAGCTCGCCAAGATACCCAGCTCAATCCAGTACTCCATATGGTAGGCACCGGCCATGGCGGCGTGCATGGCGTTGATGCCGTGGGTAAACGGCAGGAACGGGTAGATCGCCTGGAACACGGGACCGGTCATCTCGATGGGGAACGTGCCGCCCGAACCGCCGACCTGCATGACCAACAGCACGACTGCGAGCGCCTTGCCGATATCGCCAAACGAAACCGTAAGCGTGTAGACGATATTGGAGAACACGAGGCTCGCAACCCAGCCCGCCAGCACAAACTGCAGCGGGTTGTCGCACTGAATGCCAAAGAACAGAATGTCGCCCGCGCACACGAGTGTTGCCTGCAGCAGGGCCAAACCGCCAAAGAACAGGTAACGACCCAGATAGATCTCGTGCAGGCGTACGGGGATGAGCTCGTTGATGAGCTCATCGTCAACCGAGACCTTCATCATGGCCGCCAACACGATCGAGCCGACCCAGAGCGACAGAATCGTGTAGAACGGTGCCATGGCCGAACCGTAGTTGCGGATCGGATAGACCGGCTTGCGGTCGAGCGCGACGGGGCCGGAAAGCGACACGGCCAGACCCTCGGGATCATTGCCGATCATCGTCTTGATCGTAGCGAGGTCATCCGACATCAGGGCACCATCAAGCTCGTCCTTAAACGCGCTGATCTTGTCCGACGCCTCGCCCAGCTGATCGGAAGCCTTGTTGACCAGCTTTGCAGCCTTGGAGAGACCCTTTGCCAGCGAACCGGATGCATCGGTCAGGCCGGCAACAGCACTATCCAGATCGCCCGAGATACCATTCAGTGAATCCAGAACCCCCGAGACGGTCTTCTTGAGCTCCTTGGCCTTAACCGAGAACGTGGAATCGTAATCGGATTTGGCACCCGCGATGCCGGCCTTGGCATCGGCGATGGCCTGATCGACCTCGGCACGCGAGTTGTTGACCTCGGCCATACTCTTCGTGAGCGACGTCGCGATATTCGTCAGCTCATTGGCATTGTTGCGGTACTCCGTCGCGGTTTTGTCAAGCTCGGCAGCCGCGTCCTCAAGCCCTGCCTTGAGCTTATCGTTACTCACCTGGCCAGCAAGACTACGGAGCTCGTTCGCCGTGGCATCAATCTCGTCGGCACGTTTATTGAGTGACGCTGCGCCATCGTTGAGCTGAGACACCGTAAGATTGACATGCTGGTTTGCAGTGTCGAATGCCTTTGCGAGCTCGGTAGAAACGTTATCGAACGAACCCGCACTTCCATCGATCGCGGCATCGATGGCATCGTTTGCCGCCTTAAGCGCTTCTTTGGAATCATCGATGCCGCTTTTGGCATGTTCCATGAGCTGCTTTGTCGACTCATCGACGGCACCCGTCTGCTGGAGCATACCGCTCGCCGACGTCAACGAATCGGACGTAGAGCTCAAAATGCCCGCCAGCGACGAAGCATTAGCCTGAACGTCTTGCAGGTCCCCAATCGAATCGCCGAGCGTCGAGGACAGGTTGGCGATAAAGTTGCTGACCTGGTCGGTGCTCATGTAATCGAGCAGGCTGGACACCGTCTTAAGACCGATGCTCGTAATGGTCTCGGTAAAAGATTCGTTAACCTGGTTCTGAACGGCGCTCGAACCCTTCTCGGTCACGATCTGTGCAATGGCGTTGGCCTTCTGGTTCTCGTAGAACTCGATATCGGCGTGCTTCACGTCGGTCGAGAAAAGCGTCATCATGTCGGAGCTAAACGTTTTGGGGATAACGACGGCAGCATAGTACGCGCCTGATTTTACGCCCTCGATAGCTTTATCGCGATCGTTGAGCACGACCCAGTCGAAGTTCTCGTTGCCGCGTAGGGCACCGGCCACGTTTTCGCCCACGTTAACCTCGACGGGGATCAAATCGCTCTCGTAACCCTCATCGGTGTTGACCACGGCGATCTTAAGATTGCCGGTGTTGCCGTACGGATCCCAGCTGCCGGCGATGTTAAACCACGCGTACAGACACGGTACGATAATGAGGCCCATCACGACAACCAAGCCGATCACGGAGCGAGACACGTTTTGGACATCGCGCTTAAACAGATGCAGGATGTTCTTCATTTATGCCTCACCTCCTTTGGAGTGCTTGCCAAGCGCGGTGGTATCTCCATCATTTGTGGCTGTGCTGTCGCTGCCCTGAGATTTATGGTGCGAGCCGATATGCGGCAAGCGGCCCGTGGACTGATCGCCGCCCTTGGCACCACGCTCGCTGGCGTTGAGGCCAAACATGTGGCGGGCGGCAGGAATGGCGGCCGTGTGTTCGCGCATCTCGCGACGCAGGTCCTCATCCGAAAGCGCCGAGATGCGCATCTGGGTATTGAGGCTCGCGCGGATATATTCGATATTGATAAGCCAGCCGCAGATGGCAATAACCGAGATGATCCAAATAACAAGCAGGATGATCTTGCCGTTATTGTCGATATCGAGAACCGTCGACAGGACAAAGAGCAGGACCTGAACGCCCACCACGGCGGCAAAACCGCCCTTGATGTAGTACGGGTAGCGATGTTCAAAGGCGACCGCATGATCGAGCAGTTCGCGACGGTACGAATCGGAATCGAGCATGACACGCATGGCCGTGCGCAGCGAGTAGCGCTGGCGCGGCAGGTCGTTGGACTCGCAAATCATCATACCGGTCGTGGAGAGCTGTTTATCAAAGAGCAGGTTAAGGTTGAGCAGCAGCGGACGCAGCTGCAGGCCGATAAAGAGCGCCACGATCAAGAACACGCCCAGAATGCACAGGTTAAACAGGTAGTTGAACGAATACATGCCGCCGACCGTCTCGCGCAGCAGATTGATGCCGTAGGTAAAGGGCAGCAGCGGGTGCAGCCACTGGAAGAAGCCGGGCATCATCTCGATGGGGTACATGCCCGACGAACCCGGGATCTGCACGATGACGAGAATGACGCCGATAGCCTTGCCGATATGCTTAAACGTGGTGGACAGCGCATAGATGATATTGACGTAGGTGAACGAAATGGCGATGCCGCCCAGCACGAACAGCAGCGGGCTGACGCACTGCACGCCAATCACCAGATCGCCTACCGTAACGATGATGGCCTGCAACGCGCCCAGGATCACCATGAGCAACCAGCGGCCAAAGTAGCCCTGACGCGCCGTAAAGCTGCCAACACCTTCACGGTCGACCTCGAGCTTGTAAATGGCGATGAGCACATAGCCGCCCACCCAAAGCGCCAGATTGGTGTAGAAGGGAGCGATGCCCGAGCCAAAGCTCTTGACCGGATAGATTGACTTGGACGTCAACTCAACCGGAGACGCCATGAAATCTGCCACGTCATTGACATCGACGCCCATCAGATCGGCCAGCTCGCCCATGGACTCTGAGGTCTGCAGCGCCGCGATGTCATTGGCGGCGGTTGCAAGCTTGTCCTGGACCTTGGCAAGCGAGGAATCGGTCTGGGACAGCGTGGTCTTGGCCTGGCCGAGCGTAGCGCTAAGCTGCGCCAACGTGCCGCGCGCATTTGCAAGTGTAGGTGTCATACCCGAGACGATACCGGTCAGGTCGCCCGAAACGGCAGCAAAAGAGTCGAGCGCGCTCGAGGCCTTCGGCAGCGCGTTTTGGCCCAAGTCCGTCTGGGCTTGGCCAAGGTTGGTCGCACCGGTATGAATTGCGTTATTGATAGCGTCACTGGCACCCGAAACAGCCGCTGCGTCATTCGCCATGGCGCTCGACTGCGCGGACAGACCGTCCTTGATGCTCTGAAGCTTTTCATTCTGCTCTCGAAGCAAATCGATGGTCGATACAATGCGCGCGTCAATTTCCTCGAAACCTGTCGACGTGTCATTGGCGAGAATCTCCAAGTGCCCGATAACGGCCTTATTGTGGTCGATCGTCGCTTGAAGAGACTCGAGCGAGTTGTCGATACGGGTGGTCGTAGATGTGACCGCGCCCGTCAGCTTGCCGATGGCAGCGTTCGCAGAGGCCGACGTCTTGGTGAGCGCAAGGCTGCCTTCCGAGAGCGCCTTGGAGAGCGAGGTGATGGAGTTGCCCGCCGTGGTGCGAGCTTCGCTCAGCAGGTCGTTGCCCTGGGAGATCGCCTGCGTCAGCGACGGTGCCTGGCCTTGCAAGCCGGCAAGTGCCGCATCAGCCGAGGCGATAGCGCCACTCGTCTTATCGATGGCGGCATTCATATCGCCAATCGAATCGCGCACCTCGCCCAAGGTGTCGGACGCCTCGGACACCGAACTTGCCAGCGAGTCCTGAGTCTGGGTTGCCTTGTCCTTTAAATCGACACCGGCATCCTTGGCGATACCGGCAACAGTCTTGCCTACCGTAGAGACAAATTCCGAGTTGATCTGCTCCTCGATGGTGTTTGCACCGGTATCGGTAACCTTGGGCGCAATGGCGCTCTTCTTCTCATTGACGTAGTACGTGAGCTTGGGCTGATGGTAGTTGCCGTCGAGCATCGAAACCAGGTTATCCGAGAAGTTCTTGGGAATCACGATAGCGGCATAGTACTCGCCGCTCTCGACGCCCTCCTTGGCATCGGCCGTCGAGTCGACGAACGTCCAGCCCAACTGATGATTCTCCTTGAGCTGGTCGACCACTTTGTCGCCAGCGTTGAGCTCACCCACCAAGTCGTTTTGGGTGCCTCGATCGTTGTTGGCGATAGCAATCTTGATGCCTTGGGTGTTTCCATACGGATCCCAGTTTGCCACGATGTTATACCAGGCATACAGCGAGGGAATAACGCACACGCCTAGGGTAACCACCAGGGCGACGGGGTTCACAAGCAGTCGCTTAATGTCGCGCTTAAATATCGCAAAGGACACCTTTGCATTGGATAGTTTGCTGCCGAGACTCACGCTTGGACCATCCATCCTGTCGTTAAATCGAATCGTACTATCGACAACCATTGTAGTAGGCGCTTTAACGTCTCAAAGCACAATGGTGTTGAGTTTTGCGGGTAGCAATATACTACGAAGATGAGTTAACGTACAGATGTACAGTATCCTAAATTTCAGCAGGTCACAAAACCACAACCTGCACAAATTAGCAATCCGAGCAGTCATTGGGGACGTCCTTAAACGACCAGTCAAACAAGAACGCCCCCAATGACTAGTTTGGACCACGGTAACGTCGATGTTTTAGCAATGCCAGCGAGCGGGCGCCAGAGCGAACAAATTGGCATGAAAAGAGGACGGCATAGACCTTCTGGTCATGCCGTCCTCTTTGAATGACAAGTTGTCGCTCTGGCGCCCGCGCAGCGTCGACTGGTCCGCCGTTCGTTAGAACGGCGGAACTGAGGGCAGCGTCGAGCTGTTACGCGGTTTGGTAAAACCGCGTAACTACCTAATTACATAAGCTCACAAACAGCCGCCGCGAAGGCAACGGGATCCTCGGGGAGGATGCCCTCGACCAGCAGAGCCTGGTCATAGAGCAGACCGGAGTACTGCTTGATCTTGTCGGCGTCGCCCGCCTTCTGAGCAGCGACGAGCTTGGAAAAGACCGGGTGCTTGGCGTTGAGCTCGAGCACGCGTTGGCTCTTGGGCATGCCGTCGGGCGCGCCCTCGGGTCCTTTCTGGAGCACCTTCTCCATCTCGAGCGAAAGTGGGCCCTCGGTGGTGATGCAAACGGGGGCATCGGTCAGGCGCGCGGAGACGGCAACTTTCTCGACCTTGTCACCGAGCGCCTCCTTCATTGCGCTAAAGAGATCCTCGTTCTCCTTGGTGGCGTCCTCGGCCTCCTTCTTCTCGTCCTCGGTCGCCAGATCAAGATCGCCAGTCGCAACGTTCTTGAGCTCCAGATGACGATCCTCGACCTCGGGCTCGGCACCGTCGGCCACGGCCTTTTCGGCAGCCTCGCGGGCAGCATCGTCCTCGTAGATCTTGGGCATATCGGCGGCAACGTACTCACGCATAGCCTGGAACGTGAACTCATCCACATCCTGCGTCAGCAGCAGCACGTCATAGCCGCGGTCGAGCACGCCCTTTACCACGGGCATCTTGGCCAAGCGCTCACGCGAATCGCCGGCGGCGTAGTAGATGGCCTTCTGATCCTCGGGCATGCCCTTGGCATACTCGGCCAGGGTAATCATCTTCTGTTCCTTGGCAGACCAGAACAGCAACAGGTCGGCGAGCTCATCGGCCTTCATGCCATAGCTCGAGTAGATGCCGTACTTAAGGCCGCGGCCAAAGTTCTCAAAGAACTTCTCGTAGGCCTCGCGGTCGTTGTCACGCATATCCTCAAGGTCAGCGGTGATCTTCTTTTCCACACGCTTGGCGATGGCCTTGAGCTGACGGTTCTGCTGCAGCGTCTCACGCGAGATGTTGAGCGACACGTCGGCGGAATCCACGACGCCGCGGACAAAGTTGTAGTAGTCGGGCAGCAGGTCGTCACACTTCTCCATGATCAGGACATTGGAGCTGTAGAGCGCCAGACCCTTCTCGTAATCCTTGCTGTACAGATCGAACGGCGCGCGGCCCGGCACAAACAGCAGGGCGTCATACTCGAGCGTGCCCTCGGCATGGAAGCTGATGGTGCGCGCAGGATCATCAAAGTCGTGGAACGTGGACTTGTAGAACTCGTCGTAGTCCTTCTGCTCGACATCGGAGCTGCGCTTTTTCCAGATCGGCGTCATGGAGTTGACGGTCTCGAGCTCCTGGTAGTCCTCGTACTCGGGCGTGTAGTCATCGCCAGCATCCTCGGGCTTGGGCTTCTGGCGGCTCTTGGACACCATCATCTGGATCGGGTAGCGCACATAGTTGCTGTACTGCTGAATCAGGCTCTTGAGGCCCCACTCGGTCAGGAAGCGATCGTAGGTCTCGGCCTCGCCGTCGGCATCGAGCTTCTCGTTCTCGCGCAGCGTCAAGATGACATCGGTGCCGTGCTCGGCGCGCTCGCCGTCTTCGATGGTGTAACCCTCAAGACCATCAGACTCCCACACGTGAGCGGTGTCCTCGCCATAGGCGCGGCTCACGACCTTCACGTGGCTGGCGACCATAAAAGCCGAGTAGAAGCCCACGCCAAACTGGCCGATGATGTCGACATCCGAACCCTGCTGCTCAGCGTTCTCGGTCTTAAACTCCTCGGAGCCGGAATGGGCGATGGTGCCCAGATTGCGCTCCAGCTCCTCGGCGGTCATGCCAATACCGTTATCCGAGATAGTAATGGTGCGGGCGTCTTTATCAAAGGAGACGCGAATAGCTAGGTCGCCCTGGTCGAGCTTGACGCTCGGGTCCTGCAGACTCTTAAAGTTGAGCTTGTCGACGGCGTCGCTCGCGTTAGAGATAAGCTCGCGCAGGAAGATTTCCTTATTGGTGTAGATGGAGTTGATCATAAGGTCGAGCAGTTTTTTGCTCTCGGTCTTAAATTGACGCATGTGCAGTCCTTTCGCGCTACCCCCGTCCGCAAAAACGGCCCGATTGCCCGAGCCGTATCGCAGACCTGCTATGTTCAGACTTAGATTTTATAACCCATTAGCGCGCATATATACATACGGAATCGAAAAACTGTATGTCCGAGCGCTCCAATGCGTCAATTGCCAAGGAGTGTCCCCAGCTGCCGGCAGAAAAGGAACGTCCCTATCTGCCATCTACGCGCTTGGCCATCCAGACATGGGGCTGGCCCTCGTCTTCGTAATCTACCGGGGCAATTTGCGTGTAGCCCGCCTTTACATAGAGCGGCAGCACGTATTCCTGTGCATGCAGCTTAATAAGCTTGGCGCCGGCATCGCGTGCACACGAAGCACTGGTCTCCACGATCGCACTCGCCAGTCCGCGACGACGCATAGCCGGCAGCACGGCGACGCGCCCCATAATGTAGGTCTCCCCCGCTGCGACGCCTTCGTCCAAATCGCACGACGGCGAAACCGGAGCCTCTGAATCTGCCGCGCGCTCAAACTCTTCGGGAAACACGCGCGAGCAACCGGCAAGCTCGCCGTCTACATAGAGCGTCACATGAATGCAGCTCTGATCCTCGTCGATAGCGTCGAACTCATTCTCGTAGCCCTGCTCGTCTATAAAAACGACGCGGCGCACCAACGCCGCGTCATCAAAGCATCCCGTCTTAAGTTGGATATCCATGGCTGCCCCTTCATTCAATGCGAACGTTAGGGACCGATTTTAGCGAAAATGAGCTCCGCGCACGCTAAACTTCGCGCGAGCCTTCGCCAGGCAGTCGTAATGACCCACGTTATGGGCATCGCTCGCGATGAAGCTGTACAGGTTCTGATCGAACAGGCGCTGTGCCGGCTTTTTCTCGCGACCAAAGCGACCGCCGGCAATAAAGTCCGCCGAAGCCTGCAGCTTGCAGCCCATATCGACCAGGCGCGCCGCCACGCTTACATCCTTTTGAACCGCACGATAGCGCTCAGGATGAGCGATAATCACCTGGTAGCCACGGCACTGCAAATCGTAAATCGTGTTCTCGTACTCTCTAAACGCATACGCATCGGCATGCGTCGAAAGTTCGAGCAGAAACTCGTTGGTCCCATCGAAATGCAAGTGCTCCGCGGCATCGATACCAAGCTCAACGAGCTTTCGATGGTTGACCTCGAAGCCCATCTGGAGCGGAAAACCGTCAGCGTTATCACGCAGCAGCTCAAAGGCATCCCACATCTTGTCGTAATCAAAATAGGGATCACGGCAGTGAGGAGTGCAAACGATTCTGGTTACACCGGCCCGCTTGGCAGCCTCGAGCATCGCCAAGCTCTCATCGAGATCGGCGGCGCCGTCGTCTACACCCGGCAAGATATGGCAATGAATGTCACGCATAGGTCAGCCTTAATCAACTAAACGTTTGCTCGGTTGGTGAAGATGCCCTTTTTGGAAGTCCCCTGATCGTCGGAGCCCTTCTTCACCTTCTTACCGTCCTTGGTGTAGTAGGAGTAGTAGTACTCGCTGGTCTCGGTCTCGCAGTAGTTCATAACGGTACCGATGAGCTTGACCTTCTCGGACTTCTTAAGCTGACCGATGGCGTTGAGCGCCTCCTCGCGCTTGGTGAAATCCTCACGCACGACAAAAAGCGCACCGTCGGTCAGACTTGCGATCTCGGCAGCATCGATGAAGGTGCCGACCGGGGGAGCATCAAAGATAACGTACTGGAACTTGGCGGACAGTGCCTTTACCAGCTTGGCAAAGCGGTGAGAGACGATGATGTCGGCAGGATTGGGAATATGCGGCTCGGCATCGAGGAAGTAGAAGTTCTTCTGACCCGTCTCGACAATCGCCTGGTCAATAGAAACCTGCTCGGAAAGGACTGCATAGAGTCCGCCGCGGGAGCGGACGCCGAGCATATCGGCAAGGGACCTGCGACGCATATCAGCCTCGACCAGCAGGACGCTCTTGCCGCTGGTGGCGATAGCCTGGGCAAGGTTGATGGAAACCGTAGACTTGCCCTCGTTGGGAATCGAGGACGTAACGGTGATGGTGCGAATGGGGTCGTCCACGCTCGCAAAGCGGATGTTGGCCAGAAGGGTCTTGGCGGCATTCTGTACAACGAGCTTATCGGTGTTCTTTGCCTTAGCCATGCCTATTTACCACCTTTCATAGCCGGAATTCGGCCAACAACGGGAATGCCCAGGAGCTCTTCTGCCTCTTCGGCACCGCGGATGCGGGTGTTGAGCATGTCTGCCAAAACGACATAGGCAACTGCGATAAAGATGCCCGCGAGGAACGCGACAGCAACGTACAGCATACGCTTGGGACCGCTGGGGGCTTCGGGGGTCTTAGCCTCGTCGATAACGTTGATGCTCTGGGCAGCGCCGACGTTCTGAGCGACCGTACTCACCGAGCTGGCCATGGCCTTTGCGACCTTAGCCGTCTCCTTGGCATCGGTGCCGGTAACCGAAAGCGTAATGACACGCGTGGTGGTCTCGGAGGAAACAGACACCTTGTAGTCATCCAGATCGGTGAGGCCCAGTTCATTGGCTGCGCCGCTCTTAACGCTATCGCTATCCAGCAGCGTGGCGATATCGTTGGAAAGCATCTGACTCGCCGAGAGATCGTTGTAGCTCATCTGACCGCTATCGTCGGTCTTGGCGAGAATGTACATGCTCGTCGTCGCGGTATAGGTGTTGTCCATCGCAACGAAGGACACGATGCCCATGGCGATCGCGCAGACCACCGGAAGGGTGATGACCAGCTGAAGGTGCTTCTTCAGCAGCTGGAACAGTTCGAGAAGGGTCATGCAGCTTGCCTTTCATTTCCCCAGTTCGGATTGACAAAACTGTCCGTATGTTATCGCATCTTTTTACCGAGACCAAACTCTATACATAAGAAACAGGCTCTCCTGTAAAAATGTCGGAAGCAATCGTAAAATTGCACAACAACGCCGCACCCGAAAGTCAAATGCGGCGTCTGCATCAATATCTATGTTGTATCGCTATGCGAATGGCTCGTCCTGCCGTATGGGAAACGTCACCGTAATGGTGGTTCCCACGCCCAACTCGCTCGACAAATCGAGCGTGGCGTGATGATACAGGGCCGCATGCTTGACAATTGCAAGCCCCAGACCGGTTCCGCCGCGCGCCTTGGACCTACTCTTGTCCACGCGATAGAACCGCTCAAATACCTTGCCCTGTTCTTCAGGCGCGATACCGATTCCCGTGTCGGCGACCGCAAGGAACGGATGGCCTTCGTCGTTGGTGCCGCACTGCAGCGTAACCGTACCGCCGGGTCGATTGTAGCGGATGGCGTTGCTTGCCAGATTATAGATGAGCTCGTCAATCAAGCGCGACACGCCCTCGATGACCACAGGCTTGGTCTCATGACTTATCGTCACATTCGCCTGACGGGCGACCTGTTCAAGACGCTGCTCAACCGCGTAGATGGCACGCGAGAGCTCAATAGGCTCCGTGGAACCAATGGGCACCGCCTCGCCCTCAGTTGCACGCTCGGCCTCGTCCAAGTTAGACAGCGTAAGGATATCGTTGACAAGCGCTACCAAGCGGCCCGCCTCACGATAGATGCGACCGCCAAAGTTGCGCAGGTCGCCCTCGCCCTCGACCATGCCGTTTGCGATGAGCTCGGCATAGCCCGAAATCGCCGTAAGCGGCGTCTTGAGCTCATGGGTGATATTCGCCGTGAACTCGCGGCGCATACGGTCGTTGTCCGCCAGCACCGCCATTTGGCGCTTGAGCTCCTGGCGCTGCGACTCAATACGCTCAAGCATGGGGACCATCTCGGCATAGGCGTGCTCATAGCTACGGCGTGGGTGGTCCAAATCCACCTCTTGCAAAGGCGCGATGATGGCACGGGACTCGCGGCGCGCCATAAAAAACGAGAGTACCGCACCCGCTGCTGCGATAAGCAGCATCGGCGCCACCATCGACAGCAAAATCGCCGCAACGCCAGGCTGGGCCTGCGCCAAGCGGACAACCTGGCCGTTATCAAGGGCGACGGCGCGATACAGCATAATCTCGTCGAGCGTAGAGCTTGCGCGCTCCGCGGAACCCGAACCACTCTCAAAGGCCTCGATGACCTCGGGGCGATCGCCATGGTTGGGCAGTGTGGAAGGCGACGCCTCGTTGTCGTAGGCAACCGATCCATCCTTGTTAATCAGCGTGATGCGCAAGTCCTCTCGATCGAGGCTACGCAAGAACGGGATGGGCTCCTGCTGCTCGTCGAGGGCGGCAGCAATGAGCTCGGTTTCCTGCGCCAGGTTGGCACTCGTGGCATCCGCCAAGGTGTTTTGCACAAAGAACGCACCCAGCACCGTAAACGCCACGATAACCGCCATGGCGCAGACAAAGATCGTCACAAAAACGCGGTGCGACAGCGTATGTTTTCCCTGGGGGGCGAAGACCACGGGTTACTCCTCCGATGCGGTGGCCGCGGTGTCGTCACCTTCGGCACCATCACCGGCAGAAGGCTCGGCCAAGCGGTAGCCCACGCCACGCACGGTCTCGATGGCGCTGGCATGCTCGCCCAGTTTTTGGCGAAGCGTCTGCACGTGCACGTCAACGGTGCGCGAACCGCCGTCGAAGTCCCAGCCCCACACGCTCTGCAGCAACGACTCGCGGGTAAAGACCACGCCGGGCTTGCGCATGAGGTACTCGAGCAGGTCGAACTCGCGCAGGGTGAGCTTAAGCGACTCGCCGGCAACAGTCACCTCACGATGGCTGGGCGAGAGCACAATGTCGCCCACGCTGAGCACATCGCTTGCCTGTTTGACCATGCCGCCGCGACGCAGCAGTGCGCGGCAGCGGCTGGCGAGCTCCATGAGCGAAAACGGCTTAGTCAGGTAATCGTCGGCACCGCCATCGAGCGCCATCACCTTGTCGAGCTCGGTATCCTTGGCGGTAAGCATCATGATGGGCACCGTCGCCGTCAGGCGATCGGCACGCAGTCGACGCATAATCGCCAAGCCATCGGTATCGGGCAGCATGATGTCGAGCAGGACGGCATCGGGTACCCGTCGCGCCACGGCAGCCTTAAACTCACCGTCGCACGAAAAGCCTTCGGCCTCAATCCCCTGCTTGCGCAGCGCATAGACCGTCAAATCCCTGATGTTGTCATCGTCCTCGACGTAATAGATCATGTTGAACCCCTTTGCGGCCGGCATGACCGCATCTTAACCCTAAAGGTACCTTTACTAGATGGTATCAGCCAAAACGCCCCGTCAAATAATCCGCCGTGCGCGGATCGGTCGGATTCTTGAAGAGTTGCGCGGTGGGCGCGTGCTCCACCAGCTCACCCAGCAAAAAGAATGCGACCGAATCGGAGATACGCGCCGCCTGCTGCATATTGTGCGTAACGACCACGAGCGTGCAGGTCTCTTTGAGCTCGCAGGCCAGCTGCTCCACCACCAGCGTCGACACAGGATCGAGTGCCGAGGTCGGCTCGTCCATCAGCAGAATGTCGGGCTGCACGGCAAGTGCGCGGGCGATGCACAGGCGCTGCTGCTGGCCGCCCGAAAGACCCAGACCCGACTCTTTGAGCTTGTCCTTGGCCTCGTCCCACAGGGCGGCGCGTCGCAGGGAGTCTTCGACCAGCTCGTCGAGCACGACGCGATCGCGCACACCCATACCGCGCGGCCCATAGGCGACGTTGTCGTAGATGCTCATGGGAAACGGGTTGGGGCGCTGGAACACCATGCCCACGCGCTGGCGAAGGCGGCAGATGTCGTAGTCGCCCAGGATATCTTGACCATCGAGCGCAATCTTGCCCTCGATTCGGCAGTCCTTGATGCCGTCGTTCATGCGGTTAAAGCAGCGCAGCAACGTGGACTTTCCGCAGCCCGAAGGCCCGATGAACGAGGTGATCTGCTTGTCGCGGATCTTGATATTCACGTCCTTGAGCGCATGGTGGTCGCCATAGAACAGGTCGAGGCCCTCAACATCGATTCGCGTCGGCGAGGCGGCAAGATCCTCTGCCGTGGGGCGAGTCGCATCCCCAACCTCGCGCTCGTGCGCGGCCTCGGCCTGCGCTTTCATGAGTTCTTCAAGCTCCGTGGGCTCCACAGCCGCAGCAGCCGTCATACCGCATACCTCCACATCGATATCAATTCAGCAGTATCGATAGTAGGAATCGCGGCTCATATGCACGTGAGCGCATTGTCAAGTGTTTGTAAGGGCACGCTGGCTATGCGGCGGGCAGCTCGATGGTGAATATCGTGTGTTCGGGCGTCGATTCACATGCAACGGTACCGCCGTGCGCGCATACGATCTCCTTGGCGATGGCAAGCCCCAGTCCAGCGCCGCCGCGATTGGTCGCACGCGCCGCATCCAGGCGATAGAACTTCTCAAAGATCACCTTGAGCTTAGCCGCAGGGATGGGATCGCCCTGATTGATAAAGCGCACGCGCACGCCACCGCCGTCCCGGCGTCTGGCCTCGATCGTGATGGTCGAGCCCTCATAGCTATAGGCGACGGCGTTTTTCATGATGTTGTTGAACACGCGAGCCATCTTGTCGCCATCCACGAGCACCGTCAGGTCCTCGTGGATATCAACTTGGGCTTCCTTATGCTGCTCGTTGAGGATGGGATAGAACTCGTCAGCCACCTGAGCCAGCAGCAACCCCAGATCAACATAGCCGCGCGTGAGCACGATATCGTGGAAGTCAAAGCGTGTGATATCGAAGAACTCTTCGATGAGTGCATCGAGCCGGTGCGCCTTGTCGAGAGCCACGCCCGTAAAGTGCGCACGTTGCTCAACCGGCAGCTCAGGAGCCTCTTGCAGCAGCGAAAGATAGCCCACCACACTGGCAAGCGGGGTGCGTAGGTCATGTGCCAAGTACGTGACCAGATCGTCCTTGCGATGCGACTCGTCACGCAAGGCCTGTTGCACCTTGCGCTCACGGTCACGCACGCGGTTAAGGGCGCCCTCGACCTCCAAGAAGTCGCCGTCGATGTTGTCCCAGGTGTCGGGGTGATCGATCAGGCGATCTTGAATACGAGCGGCCAGCACACAATCGGCATGCTGCTCGCCCTGTTCGTAGCCCTGGTAGTACAGGGCGCGGCCACACAAGAACAGCACGCACGCGGCAAGCGCCAGCACAAAGCCAAGCATGTTGAATACAAAGCCGGCATCGAACAGCACCGGCCCTTCGATGCCGCCGAGCGCCATGGCGCCAATCGCCAACGTCATGGCCCACGCGGCGCCGCCAATCACCATGCAGCGGCGCACGATCTCAAATCGATCGATCAGCAAAAAGCCGGCAAGCAGCACCGTCAAGATTCCGGCGATGTTGTCGATGCCAATCAGCAGCAGGCTCAGCAAAAAGAGCAGCACCGTTGCAAGCGCGCGGTTGTCGACGACCGACCTCACGTATTCAAAGAGCCGATCGGGTACCTCGAATGCCTGCCTATCGTCTTTTGTCATATCAAGATCCTCACAAGCGAAAAGCGTTATTCGATGATGTAGCCGACGCCCCAGACGTTTTTGATAAAGCGTGGCTTTTGTGCGTCGTCGCCGATCTTTTCGCGCAAGTGGCGAATATGCACCATCACCGTATTGTTGGAGCCGGGCATAAAGTCCTCGTTCCACACCGCGCGGAACAGGTCCTCCACGGCCACCACGCTGCCGCGATGCTCGACCAGATACAGCAAGATTGAATACTCGGTGGGCGTGAGGCGAACCGGTGAACCGTCCACTGTCACGGAACGAGCATCGCGGTTGATCTCCAAGCCGTCGAGCTGAATGGTCGGCGACTCGGCCGCCTGTGCACGGCTACCGTAGCTGGTGTAGCGGCGAAGCTGAGCGTGCACGCGCGCGATGAGCTCCGGCGGACGGAACGGCTTAACCACGTAATCGTCCGCGCCAAGCGAAAGGCCCCCGATCTTGTCTTGCTGGGCATCGCGCGCCGTCAGCATGATCACGGGATAGGTATGGCTGGAACGGATCGTACGCAGCAGCTCAAACCCATCGATATCGGGCAGCATGACATCAAGCAGCGCCAAATCGAACTCCTGCTCCAAAATCGCCTTGGCAGCATCGGTCCCGCTATAGGCAATCTGGACATCAAAGCCCTCTTTTGTAAGGTAGATGCCAACCAAGTCGGCGATGGCCTTCTCGTCATCAACTACCAAAATGCGCTCGTTCATGCGTGCTCCTCTCGCGCTCCATTATGCCTGAGGCGACGCACGCCACACACAACAAGCGTGGGTGATTAAGCCGGCCTTAAGCACCCTTGTGCCCGTTCGGGTGCGGATGTGGGCCAAGCGCGCACGCGATGATCGCCGACGCCGGCAAACGATATACTCTAGTTCCAGAAGAGACCATCCCGTCGAAAGCGAAATCCGTGAAGTCCCTCACCTCTTTTGCAAAGCGCTCAGCCCAGCTTGCCGCCGGCTTTGTCTGCGCTATCGCCCTTGCCGCTGGCGCACCCACCGTCGCCGGCGCCCAAGTGCTCACGACCGACAATGTTTGCGGCAAAACCGCCGATGCGCGCGGCATCACGGCCGAAAACCTGCCCGATATCGATGCGACCAATGCCCTCGTCATGGGCAAAGACGGCACCGTCTACTATGGGCGCGGCGCCGATGAGCAGGTCAAGATTGCCTCGATCACCAAGGTCATGACCGCAATCCTAACCGTCGAGAATTGCAAGATGGACGAGAAGGTCACGGTGAGCAACGCCGCAGCCACCGTGGGTAATTCGACCGCCGGCTTGCTCGAAGGCGACGAGCTTACCGTGGAGCAGGCACTGCGCGGCCTGATGATTCCCTCGGGCAACGACGCCGCCATCGTGCTCGCCGAATATGTGGGCAAGAAAATCGACCCTAAGACCAAAGACGCCGAGGCCACATTTGTGAAGGCCATGAACGAGCGCGCTAAGAAGCTCGGCTGCACCGGTACGCTTTTTGAAAACCCGCATGGTCTGGACTTTGATGAGTGGGCTGGCGATATGCACTCAACCGCACACGACGTAGCGCTGATGATGCAGGAGGCCATGAAAAACGACACGATCCGCGAGGTCGTAGCGAGCGAGGATTCCTGGATCGAGGTCACGGGCGCCGACGGCACCGACCATTCGCATTCCATGGACACGCATAACTATTTGCTGGGCCAAGATGGCAACATCGGTGGCAAGACTGGCACCACCGACGATGCAGGCTATTGCTTTACGAGCGCCTACAACCGCGACGGCGACGAGATCTACACCGTTATTTTGAACTCCACCACCACCGATCAGCGCTTTACCGATACCGCCGCCCTTGCCAATTGGTACTACGGTCACAAGGTGACGGTCGCAATCGCCAACACGCAGGAAAAGACCGCCAACGGCAACCCGCTTATGGCACGCATTAGCCAGACAGATTGGACGGACAAGACGATCGACGCCACGCTCGCCGACCCCGCCGCACAGGCAACGGTGTTCTCACTCGCCGGCGAAGTGACCGAAAAAGTTAGCTACGATGACCTTTCGGGCACGGTGCATGTTGGCGACAAGGTAGGCAGCGTTACGCTCAAGCAGGACGGCACCAAGGTCGCCGTCATGGACCTGGTTGCCGACGAGGAAGGCACAGGGCCGAATCCCATTGAATGGCTCCTCGTGAAGCTCGACCGCTTGGGCCGCCGCATCGACAACCGCCCACTTGCGGCAGAGAGCGAGACCGTAGCCAAGGCTCCTGAGATGTAGGGCGCAAGAATAATAAGTCCACTGAAAGGAGGCGTCCGAAAGGATGCCTCCTTTTTGAGGGTTCGAATCCCCAGCCGCCATTCTTGATAATAAAAAAGGGCCCCAAATGGGACCCTTCTTCAAATTCGTACTGGCGGAGAGCTGGGGATTCGAACCCCAGATGCCCTTTTGGGGCATACTCGCTTAGCAGGCGAGCACCTTCGGCCTCTCGGTCAGCTCTCCGTAACAGCCGTTCTATAGTAACCAAACAGCCAAAGATGGGCAAGAGGAAATTTTCTAATTGCCTAGCATCCTTTCCTCATTGGAAGCTTCGCCTACCCCAGCGAGCGGTTGAGGGAGCCGAGCTCGTCGTTGCCCATGGTGCGCCACATTTGGAAGATGCAACCGCGTGCCAGGAAAAAGAAGCCGTTGTCGACCAGTTGAACAGCGGCATCTGCCAGCTGATTCGTCACGGCGGACACTGGCGGCAGCTCGAGTCCAGCCTTGCGGATAGTCTCGACCGCTTCCTCGAACGTCGGAGGCTCGCTGACGCCCATCTCGTTCATAAGGCCCTGCATTTCTTCCAGCGCGCTGCTGCCCGACTCCTCGCCGCGCGGCACCAGACGGTAACATGCCAGCGCCAGGTCGAGCTGATCGCAATTCCAATAGGCAAACGCCAAGCGATAGAACAGGTAGCCGATTGCAGAACGATCGCTGGCAATACGTAGGCCGTGGCGCGCCACCTCGATAATCTCGTCAAAGCGCTCCAGACGCGCAAGCACGTTGATGAGCGCAAAGTGCGATTGCATGGACGAGCGCGCCAGATCGTAAAGATGGCGCACCTCGGGCAGCGCTCGTTCAAAGTCCTCTTGCTCGGCGTAAAAGCTGCAGATCTCGTGCTGGGCAAAGTACAACGCATCGGGCGCACGGAGGATTCGCACAGAGCGATCTTCTTCCAACACCGGTAGCACCATGCGCACCAGCTGGTTATCGCAAAACTGCGTTTGAACCGGACCTGTCGCCAAAAGCTCGGCGACGGCGCACTTAGCCTCCAACTCCTCAACAAGACGGGAAAAGCCTTCAAAAGCACCTGTACGGTCGACTTTTGCCTGCTCGCGCAATTCAACAACACGGGCCACGTATGGGTCGTCGTCCTCTTCCATGACCTCCAACTCGTCAGCCTTATCGGCGAGCAGCAGATCGCGCAACGCCGGCGGCAGTATGCGATGGTCATCACGCGGACGAGCATGAACCTCCGCAGGCTCAATCGTCTCCGGAGCGGTTGACTCATACGCCTCAAGCACACGCTTGCACGGCATATCGTCCATGTCCATGCTCTCAAGATCCTTGGCGACAGGCACGCAATCGGCCAGATAGGCCGCGCGCCCAAAGAAATACGTTGCGACAACGCGCTCGCCCTGCTCACTGTCGGGAGCAGCAATCTGCACATAGCAGCGCGTGATGCAGGTGCCCGCGGCAAAACACGCTGCCGCAAGCGTGAGTGCCACGCGCGCATCGTGCTCCGCGGCCCAGATCGCGCGCGTGTCCTCGTCCAGCTCGCGCCAGGCGTCATCTTGAGCGTCGTATCCACGTTGCGGCATGGCATCAACGACAGACTGCCCAAACCGAACGAGCATAATCCCCTCGGCAACGTTTACTCGATAGGTATAGTCGAGCCGTGTGACCACGTTGAGCGCCTCAACGATTCGCGCAAAACGGGTGCGCACGTCCCACTCGCCGCCCGGCTGGCAAGCCACCGTACCCGGTTTGCCCCACGGGTTATCGCTCGAGGCCGTATCGAGCAGTCGGGGAACATCGTTGGTCGTCTTGGCGATATGCCACGAATCAAAGAGCGCGCAGCCCTCAAGGCTCGGCGAGGATGCCGCAGGGGCCAATCCGGCCCCGATGCGCTCAAGGATGCCGGAGAGGCGGTTGAGACGGCACTCGATGGCAAGCAGCATGTCAATCTCGTCCTGGTCCAGCAGGCTACGATCAAAATTGAGATAAAACAGCTTTGACCGGTCGATGCGCGCCAGGCTCATTTCGGACTTGGCGGCAATGGTGCGCAGACGGGGCAAGTCGACCTCGCTCATAAGTGCGGCGGCATAACGCTCGATACCGCTCGGATTCTCGGCATGGTCAACGCGGTAAAGCAGCGTCTCGATAGCATCGGGGAGCGGTGACGTGTTAAAGCCCAAAAACACCTCGACCGGCTCGGGCAGCTTTACGAGCTTTATTTTGTCGACAACGTTTTGCATGTCCGCATCGAGACCGTCGACGCCCGCCGTGTTCGCAATAGCGCTTTCGGAGTTGGCAAATATCACGTAGCGCAGGAACATCGATGCCATGAACTCGCCGTAAGGAAGGGCGCGGATCGAATTCCATGTCTCGTGGTCGGACCGCTCGCGCATGGGGCCTTCGGGAGAACCGACAGTTTGCGCACATGCGTGCATTGCACCGTTGGCTTCCCTTACCATAATCTCACCAATACTGGAGTCCGACTCGTCAAGGACCAGTTCCATGTCGGGATCGTTGGGCAGCGGAGCCTCGCTGACGGGGCGGTCCACCTTGTACACCTCACCCGAAACGCTTACGTAGCCCAAAAGCGACACATGACTTTTGCCAACGAACTCGACGACATAACAAGATTCATGCTGATCCTCGCCAAAGAGTTTCCAGACCACGCCATATGAGCGTCCCGCAGGCTGCTCGGGTATCGCCGGAAAGCGCTTCTTGGGATCGAGAAACCTGAGCTTGTATGTCGGACGCTCTGCCACGAAATATCACCCTGATCGGTCGTTGAGAGAAGGAGTGGTCGCGGATGGGCCGCGATACCTACTCGGAATCTTACACGAGTCGATAAGAAATCGTCCGCTTCACGCCCGCGCCTCGACCGAGGTTCGAATCCATGCAGCGGCGACATAAAAGAAGAGCCCCCGTTGCCGGGAGCTTTAATCTCAAATGGTGCGGCGTATAGGATTCCGCGCATCCGCTGCGCGGATCCGCACCGGCTTCGCCCGCCTGCCGGCGTGCTCGCCCGCTCGCTAAAAACGCTCCGCGTTTTCTTGGCGCTCGCGCCTCGACCGAGGTTCGAATCCATGCAGCGGCGACATAAAAGAAAAGCCCCCGTTGCCGGAGGCTTCAAGTTCAATTGGTGCGGCGTATAGGATTCGAACCTATGACGTTCTGATTCGTAGTCAGACCCTCTATCCAGCTGAGGTAAC
>JAHAGQ010000029.1 GCA_018373675.1 Collinsella sp.
TCTTCGGCGTTCATGCTGCCCCCATCGCCGCGCGTCTACAAGGCTAACGATATGGCACCGTGGGGACACATGTATGTCAATCCTGGTCTAACAGAGCCATAAGAAAAGCATTCTGGATGCCCGCATTGAGCGAGCATATGCAAACGAATATGACACCGCCTTTGCCGCCGCGACCATCAAGAACTACGCGTCGCTACCGCTCGCGACGATCTTGGCCGAGCGCCCTCAACTGCTGAAGCGCTGCACAAAGATCATGGGCGACCCCGACATTCGCAAGCTGACAGACCCCTATGCCCCAAAACGCGACAACGATTCGTACGTTCTTACCGTAGGCTGCCTAGCCCATATGCTTACGGCGCTCGACACGAAACTCAAGCTCGAATGGGAACCCGACGAGCGTCATGAACTCGAAAGCAAGCGGAACACCCTGCGCACCGCACTGTTCCTTCCGTTGGACGGCCTCAAGCGCTGCAACGTCGAGCTCAATACACAGGCGCGGCAAAAGCCCGGGACCACGGGGCAGAAAACTCCAAGACCCCATGCGGCCGTCGTCGACCGCAACCGATATAACCGCATGACCGCGCACTTTTCCGCCGAGGGAGCAGCCATGAGGACGCTGATCGACCTGCTGTGCCTCCTGAGCAACAACGAGCTATTTGAGGGCTATCTCGCCCTTGTTCCCGCGACGGCACCCAAGTCGGTAGCAAAGATCATCGAGACCTGCAGACGCCAGTTTGAGCGCCATCGCAATGGCAGCGAGATGAACGCCAGCATCGCGCAGTACTACGCGGCTCATTACAAAAATGACGGATGTGCCCCTATCGAGCATCAGCTGCGGCTCGCCTACACCACGCCCGTCGCAACGCTCCATCGCTTTGGAGCCCTTGGCGCTTGCGAGCCGCACGGACAGGCAGCCTGCCCCACAACCGAGCTCGATCTCAGGCTCGGACGAACCCTGTAGCCCGCCAGCCCCTCCGTGGGCAGCGGCTCTATTTCACAACACCACCAACAGAAAGGAGTCCTCATGGACACCAATCATTCCCCCATCATCAGCCCCCTCACCATGCGTGAATCCGCCCGAGGTATCACGCTCACCAGCATTTACGATGAGATGCTCGCCCGTCGCGAGCTCTCCGTCATGGGAAACATCGAAACCCCGATGGCTCACGACCTATGCCAGCAGATCCGCCTGCTCGATGCCACCGACCCCAGCCGTCCCATCACCATATTTGTCGCCAGCGCCGGCGGAAGCGTGCGATCGGGTCTTGCGATCTATGACGCCATGCGCCTCGCATCGTGCCCCATCCGCACCGTCTGCCTGGAATTCGCCGCGTCCATGGGCGCCGTGATCTTTATGGGCGGCGACGATCGCCGTATGGCGCCCCATGCAGAGCTCATGATTCATGACCCGCTGATCCCCCAGGGGGCAGGCGGCTCGGCACTTGCGTTGCAGGAAACCAGCCGGCGTCTCATGCAGACCCGCAAGACCCTCACGCAAATCCTCTCGGACCGCAGCGGCCTCACGCCCAAGCGCATCCAGTCCCTCACTGCAAAAGACACCTACCTTTCGGCCGAGCGCGCCGTCGAGCTCGGCTTTGCCCACGAAATTCTCTCGACCACCAAGGAGGTCGCCCATGTCTAACCTCGCCAGCCGCCTCGCCGCATCTGAGTCCGCATCGTCCACCATCCTCGCCAAGGATCGAACGCTCTCCTGCGACACCCGCCAAACGGGACTCAACAACAACGCACTTGTGATCGGCCCCTCGGGAGCCGGCAAGACCCGAAACGTCCTCAAGCCCAACCTGCTGCAAATGAACGCAAGCTACATCGTGCTCGACACCAAAGGCACGCTCTGTCGCGAAGTGGGACCCGTGCTGGCAGCCCACGGTTACCGCGTGCAATGCCTCAACTTCGCCGACCTCAACACCGTCCCGGCCCTTGCGCCCGGCATCGAGCGCTGCGGCTACAACCCCCTGAGGCACATTCGCCGCAAGGCGGACGGCAGGCCCAACCAGCAGGACATCCTCTCGGTGGCAAAGGCCATCTGCCCCATCGAGGACAACAACCAGCCTTTTTGGGATCATGCGGCGGCAAACCTGCTGTCGTGTCTTATCGCCTACGTCACCGAACAGCTACCCGCCGACGAGCAGACGATCAGCTCGGTCATCAAGCTGATCGAGCACCTGCAGGACGGTGCCACGGGTCGATTGTTTGACGACCTGATCACGACCGACCCCCAAAGCTATGCCCTCTCGCTATGGCGGCGCTACGCCATTACGCAAAATGCCGAGCGCATGCACGCGAGCATCGTCGGCATCCTTGCCGAAAAGGTCATGTGTCTGGGATTCGACGGTGCGGCACAGCTCTATCGTGAGTGCCATCAGGTGAACTTCGCTTCCATGGGACACACCCCCTGCGTCCTGTTTGTAACCGTAAGCGATATTGACCGCAATCTCGATCCGCTGACCGGCCTCTTTATTTCGCAGGCGTTTATGGGCCTCATTCGTGAGGCCGATAGGCAGCCCGACGGCAGCCTGCCCGTGCCCGTGCGCTTTATGCTCGATGACTTCGCAAATCTGCAGATCCCCCAGATCGACAACGTGCTCTCGATTATCCGAAGCCGCAACATCTGGGCAACGCTGCTGCTGCAGTCGACCAACCAGCTCGATGCGCTCTATGGCGAGGCACGCGCACGCTCCATCATGGGCAACTGCGACACGCATCTGGTGCTGGCGTTCCAGGATCCCGAGAGTGCCCGGGTGTTTTCCGACCGCGCCGACGCGCTGCCCAGCACGCTCATGGCGACGCCGATCGATCGCTCGTGGCTCTTTGTGCGCGGTCGCACTCCCGAACAGGTCGAGCGCTTTAGGCTCGAAGACCATCCGCTCTACGGGGAGCTGCCCGAGGCGCAGCGAGACCATGCGGAGGCCGAGATCTAGGCGCAGGGTTCTCGCGGCGCGCGGCGCCCCAGCGATGTTCCACAAAGGCCGTGCGCCCCGGGACTACGGCAAAGCAAAGGGGCCCGCATCCGATAGGATACGGGCCCCTGACTATAAGGCGCGATGCGTTAACAGCAGCGACTACTTGCGATGCGCGCGATAGAACTCGATGAGCGCCTGGGTCGAAGCGTCCTGCTCGGCCTTGGCGGCGTCATCGTGGAAGGCCGGGGTAATCTGCTTGGCAAGCTGCTTGCCCAGCTCGACGCCCCACTGGTCGTAGGAGTCGATGCCCCAGACCGTGCCCTCGACAAACGTGATGTGCTCGTACAGGGCGATGAGCTCGCCGAGTGCGAACGGGGTCAGCGTGTCGCCGAAGATCGAGGTCGTCGGGCGATTGCCCTCAAAGCAACGGGCCGGGACGATCTGCTCGGGCGTGCCCTCGGCACGAACCTCATCGGCCGTCTTACCAAAGGCGAGCGCCTTGGTCTGGGCCAGGAAGTTGCCCAGGAACAGCTCGTGGACATCCTGGCCGCCGTCGGTCGCAGGGTTGGCGGTATTGGCGAAGGCGATGAAGTCGGCCGGAACCACCACAGTGCCCTGGTGCAGCAGCTGATAGAAGGCATGCTGGCCGTTGGTGCCGGGCTCGCCCCAGAAGATCTCACCGGTGTCGGAGGTCACGGCGCTGCCGTCCCAGCGGACATGCTTGCCGTTGGACTCCATGGTGAGCTGCTGCAGGTAGGCCGGGAAGCGGTGCAGGTACTGGCAGTACGGCAGCACGGCGTGGCTCTTGGAACCGAAGAAGTTGACGTACCAGACATTGAGCAGGCCCATCAGCGCGACGGCGTTGTTCTCGAGCGGGGTGTTGCAGAAGTACTCGTCGATGGCGTGGAAGCCCTCGAGGAACTGCTGGAAGCGCTCGGGGCCGAGCACGACGATCAGCGACAGGCCCACGGCGGAGTCAACGGAATAGCGGCCACCGACCCAGTTCCAGAAACCGAAGGCGTTGGCGGGGTCGATACCGAAGGCCTCGACCTTCTCGAGTGCGGTGGAAACGGCGACGAAGTGCTTTGCCACGGCCTCGGCGTTCTGCTCATCGGAGCCGTCGATGGCGCCCTGAGCCTTGAGCTGCTCGAGCATCCAGGTCTTGACCTCACGGGCGTTGGTGAGGGTCTCGAGCGTGGTGAAGGTCTTGGAGACGATGATTACGAGCGTGGTCTCGGGATCCAGGCCCTTGAGCTTCTCGGCCTGGTCGTTGGGGTCGATGTTGGAGATGTAGCGGCAGTCGATACCGGCGTCGGCATAGGGACGCAGAGCCTCGTAGGCCATGACCGGGCCCAGGTCGGAGCCGCCGATGCCGATGGACACCAGATGCTCGATCTTCTTGCCGGTAACGCCCTTCCACTCACCGGAGCGCACGCGCTCGGCGAAGGCATACATGCGGTCGAGGACCTCGTGCACGTCGGCGACGACGTCCTGGCCGTCGACGATGAGCTGGCCCTTCTCGCTTGCCGGGCGGCGCAGCGCGGTGTGCAGGACAGCGCGGTCCTCGGTAGTGTTGATGTGCTCGCCAGAGAACATGGCGTCGCGGCGCTCCTCGAGCTTCACCTCGCGGGCAAGATCGCACAGCAGCTTGACGGTCTCATCGGTCACCAGGTTCTTCGACAGATCGAAGTGCAGGTCACCGGCGTCAAAGCTCAGCTTGTTCACGCGGTCGGCGTCAGCAGCGAACCAGGCCTTGAGGTCGATACCTTCGGCCTCGAGCTTCTCCTGATGAGCCTCGAGCGCCTTCCAAGCGGCAGTCGACGTAGCATCGATAGGTGCGGCAACAGTTGCCATAGAGTCCTCCTCAGCATACGGGCGCACGCCTCCATGCGCCCGGACATTCAGATGCCACTATTCTAGCGCAGGTCAAGACTACAATCAGCGAGCGTTGCCAATCGGCCCCCAAACGGCAACCGATTAAAAAGGGACAGGCTTATTTTGGCAGGTCAAACGCTTTACCAACCAAAAATAACCCGTCCTTTTATGGCAAATATTAGGCCGCGGCGCAGATGCTACCGAGCAACTCACGCAGAGGAGACCCGATGCCCTCCAGCAGTTCGGGCGCGATAATGGCAAAAACGGGAACCTCACCGGTGCCCACGACAGCAGGCGCCTTGCCCTCCGAGAGAATGCATCCATAAGGGACAAAACCGTCTTCGCCGGCATCGAGCGCCGCCATGCGACGCGCGAGCTCGCGCGCAAAGCCAGCAGTATCGGCATCGCCAATCGCCAGGACAAAGTCCACGCCCTCATCGGTTGCCAGGGCTACGGCCTCATCGACCAAATCGTCTCCCCCGTCGCCCCCGGCCGAACCGCAACGAAAGAGTACGCGTTCGAGCAGGGCACGATCGAGCGAGCCCAGCGCCGCCGAAACGAGCTCATCGCGCGTGTGCTTGTCGCCTCCCAGCACGACCAGTGCCTTGGTGCCGCCATAGTGGGCAACCAATCGCCCGCACCAGCGAGCCACATCCCCATCCGCAACCAAGCGCGTCGGCATACCAAACCCATAGTTGACCATTATCCCCACAACCCTTCCGTGCTTTATGGTGGTATCGATCGTTAGGCTCATGCTACGAAGCGAGCTTTTCCGAGCTGTTTCGCGCTCTTTAGGGCTGCGTTAAAACCCCGATGAAGCCGCACGACCATACTTGCCAAAAAGGGACAGATTTTGACGGTGTCCGTGCAAGCGGGTATTATCGAACAGATATTCGATAAGAACATGTGTTTGATGATAGGACACGGATGGCGCACGAGCAGCACACCTATATCTGCATCGACCTCAAGACGTTTTATGCCAGCGTCGAGTGCGTCGACCGTGGGCTCGATCCGCTCACCACCAACCTAGTCGTTGCCGACGAATCGCGCGGGCGCACGACCATCTGCCTCGCCATCACGCAGGCCATGAAGGACTTAGGAATTCACAATCGCTGCCGCCTATTTGAGATTCCCGATGGCATCGACTACATCACGGCCGTACCGCGCATGCAGCACTACATGGAGGTGTCGGCGAAAATCTACGGTATCTATCTGGAATACGTCAGCCCCCAGGACGTGCACGTCTACTCCATCGATGAGTGCTTTATCGACGTGACGCCCTATCTGGACCTCTATCACACAGATGCGGAAGGGCTCGCCTGCACGCTGCGCGACGAGGTCTTGGCGCGCACCGGCATCACGGCGACGGTCGGCATCGGCCCCAACCTATTCCAGGCCAAGGTGGCGCTCGACGTCACCGCCAAGCACGTACCCAGTCGCATCGGCAAACTCGACGACGAGACCTTTCGCAAGGAGATCTGGCCCCATCGCCCCATCACCGACATCTGGGGCATCGGCCCCGGTGTGGCAGCCCGACTCGAAAAGTATGGCGTCTACGACCTGATGGGCGTCGCCGCGCTCGACGAAAACCTGCTCTACGACGAGCTCGGCGTCAATGCCGAATATCTCATCGACCACGCCTTTGGGCGCGAGCCGACAACCATCGCCGATATCCAAGCCTATCGCCCGCAAGCGACCTCGACCACCACAGGACAGGTGCTCTCGAAGGGCTATGCCTACGAGCAAGCCTACACCGTCTTGCGCGAGATGGTCGACAGTGCCGTGTTGGACTTGGTCGATAAGCACGTGGTCTGCGACAGCATCTCGCTCTTTGTGGGCTACGCGAGCGAGCGCGCTGACATACGCCGCCTCGACGCCAGCGGTACAGCGCAATATGTGGACGGATGCGGCCACCTGCGCTCGAGCACATCGAGTATCGAACCCACCGCAACCGCCGGCCCCGAGCTCGCGCCCCGTGCTCCCAAGCCCGTCCAGTGCGATGACGAAAGGCGCCGCCTGGTACGCGACGCGCAGGCAATCGATGGCATCTTTGTGGGAGAGCATGGCGGCAAACCGCGTGGCGGCTATGCCTCACTCTTTGCGCACTCCAACGCCTCGCGCAAGCTGCCCGAGCGCACCAATTCGTTTAAGAAGATCATGGGGTATTTCGATGACCTTTGGGCACAAACGGTCGACCCCAAGCGACCGGTCAAGCGTATCAATCTGGGATTTGGCAACCTCATGCCCGAGGAATTTGCCACCATCGATCTGTTCAGCGATATCGAGGCCGATGAGCGCGAGCGCGACCTGGCGCGCGCCGTCCTGGCCGTGAAAGGCAAGTACGGCAAAAACGCGCTCGTCAAGGGATTAAGCTTTACCGCCGGCGCCACCGCGCGCGAGCGCAACGATCAAGTTGGAGGACACCGTGCCTAAACCCAAACAACAGCCCATGCGCCCGCCGACCGCCTTCGAGCGCCTGGCGGACCCCGAGGGCAGACGCCGCGCAGCCGACCCCAACCTCACTGCCAACGGTGCCGTGCGCGCCAACCGCGCCGCACAGTTTATGCCCTTTGCCGCCCTCACGGGATACTACGAACTCGTGCGCAAGCAGGAAATCACCGTCGAGCAAAAACGTGAGCTCACGGAAGAAAAAGCCCTCGAGCTTTCGCAAAAGCTCGAGGGCCTCAAACGCGGCGACTTGGTGCGCGTCACCTATTACGATACGTACGGCTATCGTAGCCGCACGGGCATTCTCGACGAAGCGTTACCCGCATTCAAGCTGCTCAAACTCAGGGATATCGCCATCAACTTCGACGATATCCAGGACATTGAGCTACGCGGACGAGCCTAGCGACGAGAACGCTTGCGCAAGACGAGAGCAATGCCAAGCACTGCGGCAGCTGCAACCAGCAATCCCAAGACCAGCGTGAGGGTCGAGTCGCCAGCGCGAGGCAGCGAGCCGTCCTTCGGAGTCTTCTTAGCGGTCGTCGTGACGGTGGTCGTGGTGCTGCTCGACTGGTCGTTGCCACCCGTCTGGCTGCCGCCAGGCTGATCGCCGCCACCCGGCTGCGAAGGATCGGTGGGTTCCGTCGGATCCGGAGTACCGGGATCAACCGGATTCTCCGAATTCTCCTTGCGCTGGATCCAGACCTGGCAACCATAGAACGGGTTGGCGGTACCAAGGCACAGACCCTGGTTGGTCACCGCAAAGGTGCGCAGACCATGGTTATACGGATCGTTAAAGCCATTGGTCGTCAGCGTCGTAAAGTTCACGCCGTCCTCGGTCACATACATATCAAAGCCGCGCTCGGCATCGCGCAGGTAACACATGCACGTAAGGACACTCTGCAACTTCTTGAGGTTCTCCTCGCTCAGCAGCTTATCGAGCGCATCCTGAATATCGCTCGGCAGCTCGGTGCCATAGGCATCCTCGTACTGCTGCTTAAGGCTCTCATAGCTATCGAGCATGTCCTGATACTGGTCGGCAAAGGACTTGAAGTACGCGATCTCGCCATCGATCTTCTGGACATAAGCGGCGTCGTCCTCAAAGTCCTGGGACATCGTCGCGGCCTGATCGCAAAGACCGCCCGCGGCATCCTCCAGCGCATCGCTCAGATCGCCAAAGCCCTTAGCAACCTCGGTCTTCTCGTCATCGACATCGACGGCCTTGTTTGAATCATCAACCTCAGCAGCTTCGTTCGAATCATCGACCTCGACGGCCTCGTTTGAATCATCGTCCGCAAGCGTGTTCACGGGAACGATGGGGTCGTCAGGCGATTTCTTGTCGAGCAGGTGATCGAGCAGGTCCCTAAGGCGCTGAACCTGAGAGTCCCACTCCTCGGGCGTCATATCGATAATGTCGCCATTGGAGAACTGGCCGATCGGCTCAAGCAGGCTCGCGGTATCAAAGGTACCGATATACAGCTTGCCGTCGAACTACTGCATGCGCCAAATGTACTGGTTCTCGTTTCGGCCAAAGCCCGAAGTCAGGCCGGAAATACCGCCCTCGGGGAACATGTCGGTGCGATCGCCAACGACGAGCTCCATGTTCTCGTCCTTGTCCATGCGATAGATGTTAACCGACTGCTCAAGATTGGCATTCACAAACGAGCAGTCAACGCCACCCATGCTGCTCTTGCCGCCCTCTTCGGTGTTGGATTTGTTGAACAGGATGCGCTCGAGGGCAATCTCCTCGTCGTTGTATTCACCGATATAGAGGTAGTCGTTGTAGACGATGAGGTTGGCAGCGCCAGAACGGGTACGGGCAGGATCGATGCCAAAGCAGTACTTTGCACCGTCCGTCTTCTGATCGCCGACAATGGGAGTCCACGAATAGCTGCCGTCGGCATTCTTGTCGCCACGGACCATGGCAAACGGCTGCATGGAATTATCATCGGGAGCGTTCTCGGGCGTACCGGTGCAGATGGTCGCATAGAGATGGCCATTGTACGAGACCATATCCCAAATGGCGCCGCCGTAGATGCTGTCCTGATAGCGAATCGCCGGATAGCCAAACAGCGTCTCCGAGTTGGCAATCTCGGTGAAGCTGTCCTGGCCCTTCGAGGGGTCAGACGACGTCAGGATTGTCGACACAAAATTACCGTTCGCGTCTTTACCCACATTACTGATGACGAGCTGGCCATCATGGACGCACATGCCGCGGATACCGGTAGAAATGCCCTGCTTGTAGGCAGCACCGTAATCCTGCATGCTCGAAAGGCCCTGATAGACAACTTTGTACTCATCCGTCTTAGGATCGATCTCGTATACAGCAGGCAGGCCGCCTTTGCCGTCATTGGTCCTGACGCTGCCGCAGAAATAGAGCTTACCCTTATAGCTCACGGCATTGCGGAACAAAGGAGCGACGCCGTTGAGCGATTCAGAGAGTAGCAGCTTGGTCTCACCGGTCTTGGTATTGATCTTGACCAAGATGCCGCCGCTGTCCTTGTCGGCCGTGCCGTCCTCCTTCTGCTGTCCATAGAAGAAGGTACCGTTAAACATGGCCTCCAGCGTCAGGCGCATGGTTTCGACATCAAAGGAATCGCCCAGCGTGCTGTTCATGAGCGTCAGCGTGTTGCCCATCGCCGCATAGCAGGTGCCCACATAAAGCCAGTCACCATAGCTCGCAGCCGCCCAAGTGTAGCTCTGGCCGCGATCGCCTTCGTTGTTGGCCGTATTACCATCGGCGCCCGGAACGGCAACGGCACCGTTACCCTGGTAGTCGACGATGCCATCCGGCTGCGACGTTCCTACCGTAGGATGCGAGAGCTTCTCAAAGGAATACCCATTTCCCGCATTGTAGGTAACGGCACCCGATGCGTCTTCGGCGTGCGCCGGCAGCGGCGATACCAAGATAGCGGCAAGCGCTGCCACCAAGCCAAGTGTTCCCACTCGTCTCATAAGGTTATAGCCTCCCCTGTCCTAAAGCCCAGTTTTAGCATTCTTCATTTCTGTCCACGGTTAATTGCAATCTGAGCACAGCAATAATCAGTGTATAAATATACACCTGTAATTTTTTGGACGGGTTCATAGATGCTCGATTGGTAGCGAATTCCGCGCAAACCGTCACCAAACTCCACTTTTGCCGCATCTAAAGGTTATTTTTGCGCAAATTTTTGGATGCCGATAGTCACAATGGGCAGGAGGCTGGTACCCACCGGAGAGGGCAACGCCTACATTTTCATAACGTAATAGCCCGCACCCCTCACTGCCGTCTCGAGTGTGTCGCGATCAACCGGGCGCTTCGAGCGCACGCGTGCCGTGTGGTCCGCGTACGTTACCGTAGCCCACACGCCATCAAGCGCATTGAGGGCATTCGTCACATTCCGGGCGCAGCCGTCGCAACTCATGCCGCCGATAAGGAGTCCCTCACGATAGGGGTAGTGGGACTCGTCGGTGTCTGCCACCACAACCTTCTTGGCTTTCTTGCCGCTCGCGCCATCACTGCAACAGCTCTTTCCATGCGTCGACGCCGCAATGCGACGCAGTCCAAAAAACATGCCGACGGCAATGACGGTCAGCACGATGATATTTGCAGGATTTAGCAAGTCACTCATGCGTTCCCCTTTCAGTAGCACTATCTAGATACCCCCATGGGGTGTCACCATCTTAACCCAAAATCATGTCCGTTCGGTCAATTAGTTTCCCTCTTCAAACTTTTTTGTTGACCATTGCTTACTTTCGTGTATAAGTTTTCCTAGGCTAACAGTCTAGATCCGTAAGGAGCGCCGTGACCCGAACCATAGACATTCCAACGTTTCAGGCAGCGATCGTGCGCAACTGCTCTCCCACGCTCGCGGGCATCAAGCCGGCATCGCTCTTTACCTATCCAGGCACCTACGCCCACGGGGACGGCTCGACCGCAACCGAAACCATCGCAGAACGCCGAGCACGCCTGCTCAACGTTATCGCCCAGTGCAATCGCGAGCTTGACCCGTTCGGTATCCACCTGAGTGTTTTGGTCTGGCGGCCCTGCGGAGCGCTCGTGTATATGTACCGAGCCAAAAGCCTCACCACCTATTTCGCAGACCCTCGCGCCCAAACGGCGCTCGCCTCGGAAGGCTACGACACGAGAGACCTTTCGACATGCCTTGTGCATTTGGCATCACGCATCACGCTCGCGAGCAATAACGTCGCGGAATGCGCCTGTAGCCAGACTCGATGCGCACTACCCCAGCAAGCTAGCTGCAGCAACGACTGCACCTGCGAGTTTCCGCACGAAATAGGCTACTTCCTAGGATATCCCTACGACGACGTGCACGAGTTTATCGTCCAGCGCGGCGAGAACTACAAGGTCTTTGGAGCTTGGAAGGTCTACACGAATGTCGAGCAAGCGCTTGCGATGTTTGACGCCTACCGCGCTTGCACTCAATACCTCACCTTTGTCTATCAGCAGGGCTGCAGCCTGGCGCAACTTGCCCAGGCAACCCGATAGAACATAGAAGCCGCGGCAACCTGCCGCACAACTGAAAGGACTCAACATGAGCAAGATCGCCGTCGTCTACTGGAGCGGCACGGGCAACACCGAGGTCATGGCAAACTTCGTTGCCGAAGGTGCAACCGATGCCGGTGCCGAGACCGAGGTCATCCCCTGCGCCGACTTCTCTGCCGACAAGGCCGCCGAATATGATGCCTTCGCCTTTGGCTGCCCCGCCATGGGCTCCGAGGAACTCGAGTACGATGAGTTCCAGCCGATGTGGGACGAGGTCAAGGAGACTCTCGGTGACAAGAAGGTCGTCCTCTTTGGCTCCTATTCGTGGGCCGAGGGCGAGTGGATGGACAACTGGAAGGCCGACGCCGACGATGCCGGCGTCAACGTCGTGGACTCCACCATCTGCTACGACGTGCCCGACGACGAGGGCGAGACCGCTTGCAAGGCCCTCGGAGCCGAGCTCGCGTAACGAACCCAGGGCTTCCAAAAGAGCCTGCATCAAAGCACATCCCCATCCCTACAAAAGAGCGGGGGCTGGATTCAAGTCCAGCCCCCGCTCTTTTGTAACGGCAGTTACATCAACCGGCTACGAGATATTGCCCAAGAACGCCTTGGTGCGCTCGCTCTTAGGATGGTCGAAGACCTCGCTCGGCGTACCCTCTTCCACAATGACGCCACCGTCCATAAAGACGACGCGGTCGGCGACATCGCGGGCAAAGCCCATCTCGTGCGTCACGACGATCATGGTCATACCGTCGTGCGCCAGGTCGCGCATGACGCCCAGGACGTCGCGCACGAGCTCAGGGTCGAGCGCCGAGGTGGCCTCGTCAAAGAGCATGACGTGCGGGTTCATCGACAGGGCGCGGGCGATGGCAACGCGCTGCTGCTGGCCGCCCGAAAGCTGACTCGGCATAAAATCGATGCGCTCAGCAAGACCGACCTTGGTCAGCTCCTCGACGGCGATCTTCTCGGCCTCTTCCTTGCTGCGCTTGAGCGCCTTTTGTTGCGCAAGCATGACGTTCTTTTTGACTGACAGGTGCGGGAACAAATTGAACTGCTGGAACACCATACCCAGATGCGTACGTACCTTGTTAAGGTCGACGCCCTTGGCGCACACGTCCACGCCCTCAACGACAATCGAACCACTCGTAGGATGCTCCAGACGATTGATGCAGCGAAGCATCGTCGACTTGCCCGAGCCCGAAGGACCCAGGACTACGACGACCTCGCCCTTGTGCACATCCAGATCGATATCGCGCAGGACCACGTTATCGCCAAAGGCCTTCTGGAGGTTCTTGATGCTGACGACGACCTCGTTCGAGTTATTGGTTTCGCTCATGATAGGACCTCCTTACAGACCGACGATGTGATCGGCAGGCGTCGCGACAACCTGCCCGGCGCTCTTGGTGGGACGCTTCTTCTTAGTTTCGGCCGTCCCCAGAAGCCTCGCCTCAAGACCGCTCACCAAGCGCGCAAGCGGCAGGGTAATGACCAGATAGAACAGGGCGGCAACCACGTACGGTGTAATGGAGCCCGTCGTGGCCACGATGGTACGGGCGTTCATGACGATCTCGACCACACCCACGGCGGCAAGCAGCGACGTATCCTTGTAAAGCAAGATAAACTCGCTGGTCAGCGTAGGCAAAACATTGCGGAACGTCTGCGGAATCATGACATAGAGCAGCGTCTGGAACGCGTTCATGCCCAGCGAACGCGCAGCCTCGTTTTGGCCCTTGGGGATCGACTGAATACCGGCGCGGAAGATCTCACACAGATAGGCAGACGAATTCATGGCCATGACGATAACGCCCAAGACATAGTCGTCCACCTTGACGCCGGCCAACGGCAGACCGAAGAACGCGATATAGATCTGCAGGAACGCCGGCGTACCGCGGATGATATTCACATAGATGCCGGCAAGGCAACGCAGGATGCGCGACTTGGATATGCGCATGAGCGACAGGGCAAAGCCAAAGGGAATTGCCAGCGGAAACGCCACAAGCACGATCGAGAGCGACATAAGGAAGCCCTTAAAGACGATCGGCAGGCTTTGGACCAAAATGACCGGGTTCAAGAACAGGCGCAGGAACATATTGGAGTTCCAGGCCTCGACCCACGGCTGCTCCTTAAGATCGGCCAGGAAGTTATCGAAGGCCGTCACGCCCTTGATCTCGACGGAAGGAATTTTTGAAATCTTCTTGGTCGAACCGTCGGCGAGCGTATAGGTGCCACTAAAGGCCTCATCGCCGCCCTCGACGGGAAACGTCACGCCGTAAACCTCGACACGGAAATAGCCGCCGGCAGGCGCCGTCTCGCCAAAATCAATCTTGAGCGTCTGGCCGTCAGCCTTGCACGTGGGCTTCATGGGCGTACGATCCATGAGGTCCTCGCCCGAGAGCATCGTCAATCGCGTGTCATCGGTACCAAACGTCGTGCCGTCGACAAACGTCAGCGAAAGACCGCTCAGCTCCTCATCGGCATCGGCCTGGACCTCCCAGGTAATGCGCGTCTCGGTACCGCCGACCACAGCGCTGCCCGAACCAGTGTTGGGTCGGGCGGTAATCTTTGCGGTCTCAAGCGCCTGGGCGGTCGTGGGCGCATATGCCCCTGCGCACACCAGCGCGAGCGTCACGGCCATGGCGCAGGCTAGCTTTTGAAGCAAGGCGGGCAGTGGAAAACGCTGCTCCGCGGCTCCTTTGTTCAGTCGAGACAAGGTGGCTCCTATCGTAGAAGTTGCCGGCAAAACGAGACGGAAATACTCTCCGTCAAGAGAAGCGCAAAGGCCCTCTCCGCCAAAACGGAAAGGGCCCGCGAGCAATCAAGTAGCTATTTTACTTGATGTTGTACTTAGCCATGAGGGCGTCAACGGTACCGTCGTCGGTCAGGTCCTTGATGGCCTGGTTGATGTCGTCCTTGAGCTTGGTGTTGCCCTGGTTGATGGCGATGGCGTACTCCTCGCCGGTGCTAATCTGCTTAATGGTCTGGCAGGTGTTGAACTGCTCGGCGGTCAGCTGGCTGGCAACGGAGCGGTTGGTGACTACGGCGTCGCCCTTATCGGACTGCAGGGCGCTGAAGCACTCGGTGGCGTCCTTGTAGGGGACGATCTTGGCCTTGGGGAAGTTCTCCTGGGCAAAGGACTCGGCGGTCGAGCCAGACTGGACGATGATGGTAGCATCGGCGTTGTTGAGCTTCTCGCTGTAGTTGTCGGCCGTGATGTCGGTGTTATCGACCTTGGTCACGATAGCCTGATCGTCCATGTAGTAGGAATCGGAGAAAGTGACTTCCTTCTCACGCTCGGGCGTGTCGGTGATAGCCGCGATGGAGACGTCATATTTGGCACCCGAAGCGACGCCCGGAACCAGCGTGTCAAAGTCATTGTTGACATACTCGACATCCAGGCCCAGCTTGTCGCCGATAGCCTTGATGAGCTCAAGGTCAAAGCCCTGATAATCGCCGTTGTCATCCTTGTACTCAAACGGAGCGTACTCGGCAGAGGTGCCGACGGTCAGCGTACCGTCCTTGACGAGCGCGTACTCCTTGGAGCCGTCGACCTTCTCGACCTTAGCGTCGTCAGAGCTGCTGGAACCGGCATCAGAACCAGAGGTGGCGTTGGACGAGCCGCAGCCCGTCAGAGCGAGGGCGAGCGCCATAGCACCCGTGGCGGCAAATGCGCCAAGCTTCTTCAGCTTCATAATCAGTCTCCTTCCGGTGACCTCGTTTGATTCAGAGGTCTGCAAAAACTGTTGGCTATTATGCACCCGGAATTACGAATCTGCAATGAGAAAACTGATTGAAACAAACCCATAACGTGAATGGAATACTCTACTTTGTGACAGTCATTACTGCTGCAATGACCTTAATAGTCTAATTTCAGCTGCATAACCTGCAAGTTCGTTCGGAGTCTCCAAAATAAACGGCAGCGAACGCAAGTGGCCATTCGATACAATATTCTGCATAACCTGCATACCTCCACCAAATTCCTCACTGCCAAGGTATCCCTTGCCGATGCACTCGTGACGATCTTTATGGGCGCCACAAGAGTTCTTCGAATCGTTGATGTGTACGGCATGCAAGCGATCGATACCCACCACGCGGTCGAACTCGTCGAGTACGCCGTCCAGATCATGGATGATGTCGTAGCCGGCATCGCTCACATGGCAGGTGTCTAGGCAAACGCCCAGCTTGGCCGACAGCTCGGGGCGTTTGCCGGCAACACCCTCAATGATGAGCGCCAGTTCCTCAAAGCTGCGGCCCACCTCGGTGCCCTTGCCCGACATGGTCTCGAGCAGCACCGTCGTCTGCTGGCCCTCAAACATCACCTGACACAGGGCGTCGACAATCATCTGAATGCCGGCGTCGGAGCCCTGCCCCACATGCGCACCGGGATGGAAGTTGTAGTAGTTGCCGGGCAGCGCCTCCATGCGCCGCAGGTCCTCTGCCATAGCCTCCAAGGCGAACTCGCGCGCCCGCTCTTTGGCAGAACAGGGGTTGTAGGTATACGGGGCATGCGCCACCAGCGGTCCAAAGTCGTTTTGCGACATAAGCTCGCGCAGAGCCGCCACGTCATCCATGTCAAGTTCTTTCGCCTTGCCGCCGCGCGGGTTGCGCGTAAAGAATGCAAAGGTATTGGCGCCAATGGATAGCGCCGTCTCCCCCATCGCCCGATAGCCCTTCGTCGTCGAAAGATGACACCCGATCGTCAGCATCTCCAGCTCCCTCCTCATCAGTTGCGGTGAAATACGGTCTATTGGTGCCCTATTTTGGCGCAAACAGACCGTATTCCACCGCAAGTTATAAAAGGGGCATCAGGGGCAAAGGCCTCCAAGGCATTCCAGGCGCTGGCGCCATGCCCCCACGCACTAAAGTTTCAAGCGAATCGCATCGATAATGCGCGCGCAGCGCTGCGTGGCGGCAAGGGGCATGACGGGACTCTCGAGTTTCCCCGCCCGGATGAGCTGGGTCGCATGCTGGATTTCGCCGTAGAAATCATCGATCTCAAACGGGGCATTTATTTCGAGCGTTCGACCGTCGGAATACTTCACATGGGCGAGCTCGGGGCGATGGAGACGCTCGATTTCCAACGAGCCTCGCTCACAGACAATCGTTAAGCGGCTTTCATATGTTGCTTTGCCGTCGCACACCATATGAATGGGTATACCGCCGACGCTCATACGGATCTCGTCGGCCCAATCGACGCGGCCGCCTGATACGTCACGCCAGCGAACTTCACGGGATGAAACCTCGCACGCGCCCGCGAGCAAATCCTCAAACCAACCGACCGCATAGCAGCCCATGTCATATAGACAGCCGCCCTGCAACGAATCAAGCAGATAGCCCGAAGGAGGCTCGCCGTAATCGAGCTTTTGCACGCTTTCAATCGAGACAATACGGCCAAGCTCACCCGACGCAAGCAAGTCCTTCACGCGAGTGCGCATCGGGCAAAACCGATTTTTCATCGCCTCCATAAACAGCACGCCGCGCTCACGAGAGGTGGAGGCAATCGAGAGAGCCTCTTCCTCACTCAAAACGGCCGGCTTTTCGCACAGCACGGCCTTTCCCGCGCGCAGTGCCCGACAGACCCAATGCGCATGCATGCCATGTGGAAGAGCCAAGTAGATTGCGTCGACATCGGGGTCGGCAATCAGCGCATCATAAGCCACATCGCCGCTATCGTCAGCCGTGGCATAACTGTGCGCGGCATCAATCGAAAACGCCCTGCAAAACTCCTCAACATGCGAAGGAGTGCGGCCGGCGGCAGCCACAAGCCGTGCCCCGTCCACCTCCTTGAGCGACGATGCAAATCGATGCGAAATGTGTCCAGCGCCCAAAACGCCCCAACAAACCTCACGCAAATCATCACATGAATCCCGATGACCCACGACAGCCCCCTTCAGTTGCGGTGAAATAGTTCCTGTTTGGCCCCTATTCTGCCGCAAACAGGAACTATTCCACCGCAAGTTATAAAAGGGTCATGAGGAGCGCGTTTTGCCGAAGGCCTTAAGCACCGCCGTCACGGGACCAGGCTGGAAACGTCGGCGCACATCGTCGAGACGCTCGGGAATATCGATGTGCTGTGGGCAGTGGCGCGCGCATTTGCCGCACTTGACGCAATTGCTCACGAGCTTGGGCTCGCTCGTGCGCACCGCACTCGCCGTAAAGTATTGCGACAGCCCCGTAAACCAGCTGTGCGCATAGCTCGCGTTGTAGGCGGCAAAGCAGCCGGGAATGTTGATACCCTTGGGGCATGGCATGCAGTAGCCGCATCCCGTGCAGGGCACACGGTTCGATTTCTCAAACTCCATCAACACGCGCGCAATCGTGTCGAGCTGGTTGGCAGTCATCGAATTCGGCAACGCGAGGTCTGCCAGTGACGAATTCTCATCCACCTGCGCGATATCGGTCATACCCGAAAGCAGCATCGTCACCTGAGGATGATTCCACACCCACGAAAGACCCCAGGCGGCAGGAGTGCGCAAATGCGGGTCACGGGCACTATCGAGCACAGCGCGGGCCCGTGGCGGCAGCTTGCCCGCTAAACGCCCGCCCAGCAGCGGCTCCATCACAAACACCGCGAGCCCGCGCTCCGCAGCCGCCATGAGTCCTGCCGTTCCCGCTTGGTAACGCTCGCCGGCATAGTTGTACTGTATCTGGCAAAAATCCCAGTCATATGCGTCAAGCATCGTCAGGAAATCCACCGCGCTGCCGTGGTACGAAAAACCAATCTGGCGAATGCGCCCCGCCGCCTTTTGACACGCGATCCAGTCCTCAATGCCCAACGCCACCACACGTTCCCACTGGGCGGGCGAGGTAATGTTATGCATGAGGTAATAGTCGATATGGTCGGTCCGCAGGCGCCGCAGTTGCTCATCGAAGAACCGGTCGAAATCCTCCGCGCACTTGCACGAAGCATGCGGCAACTTGGTCGCCAGCAACACCCGGTCACGCAGCCCCAAGCGCTCAAGCGAGGCGCCCACGCACGCCTCGTTACCGGGATAGAGATACGCGGTGTCCAGATAATTAATCCCCTGCTCCACCGCACGGGAAATGATGGCATCGGCTGTCTTCGCATCCGGACGTCCCGGCGCACCGGGAAACCTCATGCAGCCCAGACCCAACGCCGAGATACGGTTGCCGCTTTTGGGGTCAACGCGATATTGCACGGCCCCTCCCTTCGCCATCAGCGCCCCGGCAAGGCGAAACACAATGGTCACGCAGCCGAAACATCGTGGAATCGCAATCGAGAACGTATCGTAACGCAGCAGAAATCGAGCTGTCACGGCACCGCTTTAACATCAGCAAAAAGCCCGATGAAAGGAGCCGGGCATGACCACGCGCATGTCTTTGCGGTCTGCCCTGCAGCGTAGCGTCCAGGCAAACGTTTCTTTTTTATAACAGCCGCCCCGCGCACCCACCAATCACCCTGGCAGCATACAATCCATCAGGCGCCCCTTACGCGGGCGCCTTTTACATGGGGAGATGATTCACATGCAGATCAACAAGGTCGCCTTTATCGGCAAGGGCGGCGTCGGCCTGCTCTACGGCAGCATGATCGCCCGGGCGCTCGGCAACGACGCCGTCGAATACATCATGGATGACACCCGTTTTGAGCGTCACGCGGGCGATGCGCTCACTGTCAACGGCAAGCCCTGCGATCTCACGTCCGTCCGCGCCAGCGAGGCGACGCCCGCCGATCTGGTCATCCTGACAGTCAAGACCACCGGTCTCGACCAAGCACTCAAGACTATGGAGCGCGTCGTGGGACCCAACACGCTCATCGCCTCGCTATGCAACGGCATTACGAGCGAGCAAAAGATTGCCGAACGCTTTGGCTGGGAGCATACCGTCCTGGGTATCTGCCAGGGCATGGACGCCGTGTTCCTCAACGGCGCGCTCACCTTTACCAATGCGGGCGAGATCCGCTTTGGCGCGGCGGCCGGCACGGACCCCGCGACCGTCGCCGCTATCGACGGGCTCTACACGCGCTGCGGCATCGCCCATACCGTCGAGCGCGATATTGCGCACCGCATGTGGGCCAAACTCATGCTCAACGACGGCATCAACCAGACCTGCATGGCCTACGGCGGGACCTACGGAAGCGCCACGGAGCCGGGCTCCGAGCAGCGCCGCTGTTTTGTCTCCGCCATGCGCGAGACGCTTGCGGTTGCCAACGCCGAGGGCGTTGAGCTGACCGAAGCAGACCTGACGCAAATGGTGCACCTCATCGAGGGAATCGACCCCGCCGGTATGCCCTCAATGGCTCAGGACCGCATCGCGCAGCGCAAAACAGAGGTCGAGGAGTTCGCGGGCACCGTCCGCCGCCTCGCGGCCAAGCACGATATCCAGGTTCCGCAGAACGAATGGCTCTATCAGCGCATTCGCGATATCGAGGCAAGCTGGTAACGCCAACGCGCCGCATTCAACAGCCTTAGCAGCAAAACCGCCGCAAGGAGCACTCCCCTTACGGCGGCTTTCATCTTCGTCTATGACCGGCGGTCAATCTCACAACAGCTAGCGTTGCGACTCCGGAACCTCGTCCTCATCGTCGCGACAAAGGACAACACCGGCGCTTCCCAGCAGCGTGGCCGCGATCAGCACGCCGACCACGATAGGAGCAGCCCCGCATGTCCCCTGCATGCCCGCGACGAGCGCGGCCGTGGGACCAAGGCAGCCAAGCATCAACGCGACGGCGGCAACGGCAATATCTCGAGCATTCACAAGACCACTTCCTCCAAGAGAAAGACCTTATTTCTCAAGAACCAGTGTGCTCCGCATCCATTCGCCCAGCGTACCGCCACGGTAAGGGCTCTGTTAACTCAAACGCATACATAGAACGGACGTCCTTACGTTGCCCTAAAGCTCGGTAAAGACGCCCGTCCGCCAAATATCCGTGATGCAGAAAAATTACCAACCGGTGTAGTAGTCGGTGGTTCCGGCAGCGCAGCCGGAGTCATAGACCTTGCAATCACCCTTGGAGCCCGTAAAGGTCGAGCCCTGGGCCATATCGCCCGCGGCAACAACGTAATAGCCGTCGGAATCGCGCCAAAAGCCCTCAGAATCCTGAGTCCATTCGCCCGTGCGATAGTGATAAAGCACATTGCTGCTGTAATAGGTCTCGCGGCGCCCGTTGTAGTTATTGACACCCGCAGAGCGCGTCAGGCCCGATCCGTTCGCGCAGGACGCGGCAGACGCGTAGGACGAAGTGTAACCGGCGTTGTAGTACGAAGCCTGGGCGGCCTCGGCAGCCTCCGCCTCGGCGGCAGCAGCCTCGAGCGCTTCGCGCTTGGCATCCTCAAGCGCAGTGCGCAGCTCATCGAGCTCGGTCGACTTCGCATCGACCTCCCCCATCGTCAACAGGCTGCCCGCGCCATCGATACAGCCCTGCAGCACAGCGCGCTCGTCATCGGTGGCATAGTCACCGTACATGTTCATGATGATCTGAGCGCGCATCTCCAGGGAATCGCGCTTGGCCTCCATCGAGGCGTTCCACTCCTGCATGGAACCTTAACCATCGCCGCGATAGTCAACGGGCTGCACCAGCGTCGTCTCGGACGGCGTAGATCCAACCGTATCGGACAGTGTTGCGGCGTGGGCATCAGTTGCACCGGCGCCCGCCAAAAGTGCCACGGTCAGAGCGGCGGAAAGGGCGGCGGCTTTCGGTTTTCGTGAATCAATCCTCATGTAGCTGGAAACCTCCGTAGTGCGTTTTTGCTGCGTTTGAGCTGCGTGTGATTCGATCGCGCTGCATAGTACCCCGAGCAAATCGCGACCTGCACTGATAATTGTCCTTGGGGGAAGCGGGCACTGCGGGGCGCGGCAACGGCGCGCGATTTCCGCGTCGCAGCGCTACCCTGATGCTGAATGCCGGGACGATGACCCACTGACCTGC
>JAHAGQ010000030.1 GCA_018373675.1 Collinsella sp.
TGCTCTACAGTCCTGCGCAAGACGGAAAGCACATTAAGTGCTTTCCTTTGCGTGCGGAACTCGCGACAAACTTAACCCGCGCCAGCCGGCCCCGGAGACCCTCCCTGCCGTCACATTATTCAATCAGTTTTGCGGGCGTGCGCCGCTGCGCGGCTAGCCCGCGTGCTCCTCGGCGGGGTTGGTCTAATGAATCTTGTTGAACTTCGGCCTTTGGCTCAAAGGAAAACGGGAGATGCGATCTGCATCCCCCGTTTTTGTTGCGGTTACTCTAGGTCAATAAATTTGGTGCTCAGGATCTTGCCGTCTTTGACAAGCATTCTGGCCATGGTGGGGCCTCTGGTGCCTCTGGGGTAGCTGGCGCTGCCAGGATTGAGGACCAGGCAGCGGCCCACTTGGGCTTCTTTGGTTACGTGGGTGTGACCGTTGATGGCTACGTCTACGGATCCCACCGGAAGGTCTTCGCGGTAGTGGGCTACGGCGAATTTGAGGCCTTCGTAGGTGAAGATAGCCAGACGGTCTACATCCGGGCCGTAGTCGCGGTAGTAGTCGTTGTTTCCTAGGACCGCTCGCACGGGGGCGATGGTGCATAGATGCTCGTAATCCATCTCTGAGGTGAGGTCTCCGGCGTGGATGATCAGATCTGCGCCCTTGAGCTCGTCCAGAAGCGCGGGCGAAAGATAGCCGTGGGTGTCCGAGATGATGTCGATGCGCTTGGCGCTTGCACTGTTCATGGGATCCCTTCTGCAAAACCGATTCGACGTATATACAAAAAGCCCCACGGCTCCGCAGACAATTGGTCTACAGGGCTGCGGGGCCAGTGTGCTAGAGGCTCAGGGCCTTCTTGAGCGGCACGACGCGGCGGCGCGAGACCGGCACGCGTTCGTCGACGCCCGTAATGCCCAGTTGGATAGCGCCCGAGGGCACCGTCTTGACATCCGTGACGCACGCCAAGTTGACGATATAGCGGCGATGAACGCGAAAGAATCCAAAGTCGCAAAGCTTGGCCTCGAACTGCGCCAGCGAAGTCGTCGAAAGAAAACGATCATCGACGGTATAAATACAGGAGTAATCGTCTTTGGCCATGATGAAGCGAATGTCATCCACGGGGATGAGGACCTTACGGCCGCCCTTTTCCACCGGAATGCGCTCGATGGTGGCTTTGCTGTCCGTGACGGGCTTGGCGTGCTGCATGACCTTCTCGATCGCGCGATCCAGGCGTGCCTCCTCAACCGGCTTCATTAGGTAATCGACGGCATCTACGTCGAACGCCTCGACGGCATGATCGCTATACGCGGTCACAAACACAATCGCCGGCGGATTCTTAAGCTTATGCAGCGCCTCGGCAAGCTGCAGACCAGAAGCACCAGGCATCGAGATATCGAGAAATACGACATCGACGCGGCTTTCCATCAGCATCTCAATGGCGGAGCGGACGCTCGACGCCTCAGTGATCGTGCCGATCTTGCCCGTCTGCTCGAGCAAGAAGCGAAGTTCCGAACGGGCCGGGGCCTCATCATCCACAATCATCGCACGCAGCATAGGGATTAAACCTTTCGTCATCAAACTACGCTGGGCATCCGCCGCTTGGCGTTGAGCCCATAGCCTTTTATTTTACTCTTGAATGTCAAAGATGCTCTCTGACAAATCAAGATGCAGGAGCACTTTGGTGCCCTTGCCCGGCGCCGATTCGACGCGCGTATAAGAGTGCGGTCCATAAAAGCGATGGATGCGCTCAGAAATATTGTGCATGGCCACGCCAGCGCCGCCGCCTTGCGGGGAACTGGCATCGGGGCGGGCGGAGCGCTCATCAAACAGCCTGGCGGCGGTGCCCTCGTCCATGCCCACGCCGTTGTCGGCCACGGCAATCAGGATTGCGTCGTCACCGTCTTGATGGACGGTCACATCGATCTGCAGGGCATCGCCATCGCCCATGCCATGCCGCACGGCGTTCTCGACAATGGGCTGGATTACAAAGGCCGGGACCAACGTGTCCTCGACATCCTCGGAGACATCGAAGGTCGCCAGTACGCGGTCCTCGCCAAAACGCGCCTTCTCAAACGTCAGGTAGCGCTTGGTCTGGGCGACCTCGCGCGAGACCGGGATAAGCGACCCCGAGTTGTCGAGCGTGGCGCGATAGAACGAGGAGAACTCGCGCAGCAGCTCGCGGGCGCGCAGCGGGTCGGTACGCGTAAACGACGCGATGGTGTTGAGCGTGTTAAACAGAAAGTGCGGATTGATCTGCGCTTGCAGGGCACGAACCTCGGCACGGGCCGTGAGCTCCTTTTGCACCTCGAGCTCGTGGATGGCGAGCTGCGTGGACAGGATCTCGGCAAAGCCCGAGGCGAGCGCATACTGGGTACGGTCGACGGCACGCGGGGTCTTGTAGTAGAACTTGAGCGTGCCGACGGTGCGGTCGCCCACCTTGATGGGCGCGATGATGCCGGCGGGAACATGGTTGTGCGAGCCATCCGAACCCACCACGTCCACCACGCGGTTGAACGACTGCACGATGCCGTGCTCAATGACGTAGCGCGTGGCAAGCGTATGGATGGGCGAATCGGGCAGCAGCTTTTCCTCGAACTCGCCCGCGCAGGCCAGCACGTTGCTCTCATCGGTTATGGCAACGGTCATGGCACGTGTCTCGGGCAGGATACGCCGGCACACCAAAAGCGCCGATTCCTGCGTCAGGCCGCCCTTAATGTCCTCGAGCATGGCCGAGGCAACCGAGAGCGTCTCCTCGGTGTACTGGGAGCGTACCGAATCGGGATTGAGCGTCAAATAGATAAAGATGCACAGGAAGATGCACAGCAGCGCACAGGCGATCACCGTGGCAATCGGCTCAATGCCAGTCGCCAGGGCAAAGATAAAGTACACCAACACGCAAACGGCGCAGACAACGGCGATGATGCGAAAGATTGAAATTGAATTATCGCGCTGGGCGCGGCGGTCGATCATTCAGCCCCCTCCAGGATGCTAATCAGTTGTGCGTCGCGCCAAAGTTCGTCCATGATCTTGGGCCAGAAACTCTGAAAACGCAGGTAGCTTGCGGCGTTTTGGCGGGCATAGGTCTTGGCCTCGTCAATACCATGACGCCAGATGCGCAGATACCCCTCGTGCTCGCGGGTAAACATGCTGCGAACCATGGCGGTCTTGCGCACGCGGTCGTCGAGCTCGCGCGAGATCCACGGACCCGGATAGGGCATGAGTGATGCGGCCGTAACCGGAATGAGCTCCTTTTGGTGCGCAGCGAACGTCAGCTTGGCCCGCTCGTAGTACCAACGGTACACGTCCTGCATAAAGCGCGGCGAGCGCTTCTCGGACTCGGGCGGCAGGTGGCGTACGGTCCACTCGTTGTCGAACCACACGTCGTAGCCAAACATGCGCATGTTAAACAGGTAGTCCAGATCCTCGCCGCGGGTGATAAACGGGTCGAAGGCCACGCGCGTAAAGGCGCGGGCGTGCAGGGCCATCAGGCCGCCGCACACGTAATTGGAACGCGAGATGCGGGTGCCCGAGAGCGCCTTTTTCATCCAGCGATTGAACTCGATACGCTTGGTCCACCAGCGATGGCAAATGCCCACTTTGTCCGTGGGAGCCAGCGGCGACCCGTCGCGATCGTAAAAGTATCCGCTCTTGACTAAAATCGGCAGGCCCTGACGCGTCTGTTGGCCCAGTGCATAGGTCGCACGCTTCATAAAGTCGGCATCGATGACGGTCTCGTCGTCATCCAAAAACACAACCGCGTCGTGCCCCAGCACCGCCGCACAGGCAAGACCCATGTTGCGGATGGCGCCGTAGCCGCGCAGGCTCACGCACTCGCCCGAGCCTTTGGGCGCGATCTGCGCCACGCGGTCGGCAACACGCGAAGCCTGAGTATTGGTAACGATGGTGACCTTAAGCGTGGGATGCGCATTAACGATTTCGTGCACGCGATGGGATACGTCGGCCGTGGCAGAAACCGGACAGACCACCAAGAGAATGATGCGCGGAATGTCGCGCACCTGTTCGAGCGAAGTCAGGCAGCGATCGAGTTCCGGGTTGGCGGCATTGAGCGACGTCGAGTGATCGTAGGTACCAGGAGCGTTTGCTTGGGTATCATCGCCCGCCCAATATGTTGGGATCACAACCGTGGCGTTCATACCTTTACCCTCCTTGCAACACAAAAACGGGGCGCCGCCAAACACAGGCGACGCCCCGCGACCTAGCTGGTTCCATCATACCCACTTGGGCTAAACATTGTTCGGAAGTCAGAATGATTCATGCGGCTACTTCCAAAAGAGTACTGCAGATAGGCACAATTGCTGTACTGAGCCCGGTTGCCTCACGCCGCCGCCTGAGCCATGCGGGACAGACGGACCAGCAGCACAAAGCCAACAACCAGCAGAACGCCAATAGAAAGGACGCCCAGCGACGGGTTGCCGGTCAGGGAGGTGACAACCGACACCAGGAAGGTGCCCATAACGCTTGCGTAACGGCCAAAGATATCGAAGAATCCGTAGTACTCGTTGGACTTTTCCTTGGGGATGATGCGGCCAAAATAGCTGCGGCTGAGCGCCTGCACGCCACCCTGGAACAAGCCGACCAAAATGGCGAGCACCCAGAACTCAAAGGCGGTCTTCAAGAAAAACGCGGCAAAGAGCACGATGCCCATATAGGCGGCGACGGCCACCAAGATCATGTTGAGTGTGCCCACGCGACCGGCGAGCTTGCCGTAGATGATGGCGGACGGGAAGGCCACAAACTGCGTAACGAGCAGCGCCAGCACCAGCTGGGTCGAATCGATGCCCAGAGCCGATCCGTAGCTGGTTGCCATGGAAATGACCGTGTGCACACCGTCGATGTAGAAGAAGAACGCGATCATGTAGACCAGCACGGTCTTGTTGTGGGCGATCTCGCGCATGGTGTGTCCGACCTCGGAGAACACGCCGCCCACGATGTGGCCGATGGTGTCCTGGGGACCGCGCGCGCGACCGTATTTTTGCTTATAGGTGCGAATGAGCGGCAGGGTAAAGATAAGCCACCAGGCGCCAGTGATGACAAACGACAGACGCGTTGCCAGCATGGTGGGGACGCCAAGAGCGGGGCCACCCATGATAAGCGCCAGGCAGATGATGAACGGCACGGTAGAACCGATGTAGCCCCAGGCATAGCCCGAGCTGGACACGGCGTCCATGCGCTCGTCGGTGGTAATGTCGGGCAGCATGGCGTCGTAGAACGTCATAGAAGAGTTAAGGCCGATGGTGCACAGCACGTACACGGTCAAAAATGCCATGGCGGACATGGGGATAGCCTGCGCCAGGCAAAGAACCAGGCCCGTGAGGAAGAAGCCCAAGAAGAACTTAATCTTGTTGCCGGCGTAATCGGCAAGCGCGCCCAGAATGGGCATGAGCATGGCAATGACCAGCGAGGCAATCGTCTGCGCGTTGCCCCAGGCGACCACCAGGTCTGCCGAGGAAGCACCGGTATTGATGGCGTTAAAGTAGATGGGCACCACCGAGGTATTGAGCAGCACGAGGGCCGAGTTGCCCACATCGTACATAACCCAGTTACGCTCGAGCTTGGTGTATTTCATGGACAGGGCCCCTTCGTATTCGCCCGATATGCAGTTAGTTCATCGTACCCCAATTGTCCAGAGGCGCCGGTAAGGATTCGGCAAAGGGGCAGGAGCGGTCATACGGACACGCAGGGCGAAACGCCATCCCATCAACTCAGTTGCGGTGAAATAGTTCCCGCTTAGCCCTCCGGGGGCTTCATTCAGGAACTATTCCACCGCAACTTATTGGAGAGTATGGGCGAGGCAGCTTGCTACTCCTCGCGGTCGAACTCTTCGTCGGCGCCGAGCACGCGACCGCTGTAATTGACGTGGTTGGTCACGGCTTCCATATCGCCGGTCTCGATAAAGCGGGCGACGGTGAGCTCGTAATCGAGCAGTGCGCGGTCAAAGACCTCGGGGAAGCTCTCGTTCGAGACCTCGTCGGTAAAGGGGTTCTTCCATGCCAAGTGGCCCAGGTTGCCGGTACGCTCGGGCAGCTCGGTCGTCACGCGGTGCGCAAGGCCGTCGAGCAGCGAATAATCGTGCACCAAGCCCTCAAGCAGGGAAATCGCGCGCGTCTTGGCCGAACCGGCGGGCTCGATAGTGCGGTAGAGCAGCTGCATGTCAGCTACGGCGCCGCCGTACTCCCCCGCCGGGATATCGATGCCGTACACGCGTCCGGCGACGTAGCTCATCAGCACGCCGGCAACGCGATTGATGCGGTCGGTGGTGACGATCTCGCCCGCCGGCGGATAATCCTCGACCGTTGCCCCATCGCGCTTGAGCTGCAGCATCAGCACGTCCAAGTCGCTTTCGAGCACGGCATGAACTTGACTGCCCGAAGCCTCGAGCTCGGGATCGGACTCGACAATGCCAAACTGCTGCTCGTAGACAAAGGGGTGGGCATTGCGATCGAGCACATAGTGCGACAGCAGGCCCAGCGCAAAGGCGCGACCCAGATTGGCATCGCGCGGCTGCAGGTGCGACACGCCGTCGCGCAGGCACGAGAATTGGCGCGACATGCGCGAGCGGTGCATAACCTGAGCAAGCGACATGCAGTCGGAGATGCGCGGCGTGAGCATGTGGAAGAAAAACGGGTCGGGACCTTGGTTTCCCAGGATAAAGGCGATGCGCTCCTCGTCGGACGTAATAACGCCCTGCGGAAGACGGTCGATGCTTTCCTCGCCAAACAGATGATGCGTAATGAGCGCGGGCATAATAATCCTTTCGATTTCATTCGATGCAATCCATTATGCCCACCGCACAGTCATGCCAAACCTGCAACGGCAAACGATGGCACACCGACCCTTACGCTAGCCCCAAGTGCGATTTGACCTCGGCAGCGCGACGACGGGACACGGGCACCGTCGAGCTCACACGGTCGAGCCTGAGCTCCATCAGGCCCGTGGAGCCGATCTCGACATTGTGCACGTCTTCCAAATTGACCAGATAGCTGCGGTGGACGCGGATAAAGCCCTCGGAGGCCAAGCGGCGCTCGAGCGAGGAAATCGACTCATTGATCAGATACGTTCCATCGGCACAGACGGCGTTGCAAAAATCGGCGCGCGCCTCAAAGTAGCAGACATCCGCCACGGGAATGAACACCTTTTTGCCCCCGCGATCCACCGTCAGGCGCAAAGGCTGGCGCGGAGCATGGACGACACGGCGAGCGCCCAGGGCAGTCTCGATCTTGTCGAGCGCCTTTGACAGGCGGGCATCCTCGACCGGTTTGACGACGTAATCGACAGCATCGAGGTTATAGGCATCGGCCGCATACTCGGCAAATGCCGTCACAAACACCACGACCGGCGGCCTCTTTAGGTTTTGCAGGGTCTCGGCAAGCTCAATTCCCGAGCGACCGGGCATGGTAATGTCTAAAAACAGCACGTCGGGCTTGTTCGACAGAATCGACTCCACGGCTTCGGTGACATTGCCCGCCTCGGCAATCTGACCCACACGCGTATCCTTTTCCAACAGATAGCGTAGCTCAGCCCTAATTGGGGGCTCGTCATCAACCACCAGGATGTTCCAGCCTTCGGACATATGCGCTTTCCCTCTTTTTCTCTCAATCCAACCGCGTGCTACACCGTCAACGGCGCCGGCTCATGTGGCTCGCCGTTCAACTCAACGATGACCTGCGTTCCCACGCCCTCCTGGGACTTCACGCGCATACCAGAATCTTCTCCGTAAAAGAAATGGATGCGCTGAAGCACGTTGAAGAGCGCCAGGCCGCAACCTCGCTTGACGGAGCCGTCGGCGGTAATGCTCTCGGGTTCCTCTCGGCGATGCTGCTCAAACAGATGCGCGCAGACTTCTTCGCTCATCCCGATGCCGTCATCTTCGACGATGATCTCCAAGCCGTCATCGGTCTCAAAAGCCCTAACACGAATAGAAAGCGGCTCGATCTCGCGCTGCGCATGCTTGATGCAGTTTTCGAGCAGCGGCTGCAAGATAAACGGCGGTACCAGGCTGTCGCGCACCTCAAAGTCGATGTCGACCGAAACGCGCAGACGGCCGTCGCCATACCGGGCCTGCATAAGATTGATATAACGAGTGCCCTGTTCCACCTCGTGCTCGAGCGTGGTGAGCGTATCGGAGTCAGAAAGCGTCTGACGATAGTAGTTGGAAAAGTCGATCAGCAGCGATCGCGCCTTGTCGGGCTCGGTTCGAACGAGCGACACGATCGTGCTAATGGTATTGAATAGAAAATGCGGGTCGACCTGCGACTGCAGGGCGCGAAGCTCAACGCGGGCCGTAAGCTCGTCCTGGCGCTCGAGCTCAAAGCTGGCGAGCTGCGTGGAAATTAGGTCGGCAAAACCCGAGGCAAGGGCCGTCTGGCGCATATCAATGCTGCTCAGGCGGGGATAGTACAGCTCGAGTGTGCCCACGCAATGCCCGCGCACGGTAAGCGGCGCGACAATGCCGGCGCGCAGGCGGGGAAAATAACCGCCCGTCTCATTGGAGGTGTCGCGCGAAAACACGCTCTGCTCGCCCGTCTCAATCACACTGAGCGTGGTCTTGAGCACGACCGGGGTTCCGGCGGGACACCTTGTCGAATCCTCGCCCCAACTTGCCAACACCTGCTTGCCGTCGGTAAAGCAGATGGCAGAGGCGATGGTCTCGGACAGGATAATTTTAGAAGCACCCAGGGCAGCTTCGGGCGTAAGGCCACGCGATGTATAGGCGAATATTTTTGATGCGATGGCAAGCGTACGGTCGGTTGCGCTCGATGTGAGGTCGTCGGGGACCACAAAGACATACGAGAAAAAGAAGCACAGCATGACCATGCCGGCAATAACGACAACGCCCGGAACGGGATTGGGGTTATCGGTTAAATCCCAGATAAGCAGCAGGATAAGCGCCGGAACGACAACACCGAGCAGGATGGCCCGGACCACATGCTGGGCCGTACGAAAGACCTTGGTAGAGTTGTAGCTCTTGCCCAGAATCAGCCTGTTTAAATCCACCGTCATCCCCTTTTATCTATCGCACCCATAGCAATAAAGAGGGCCGCAAGCGACCCTCTCCATTGCATTATGCAATCAAATACTGTGTTTTACATCCAGTCGTCGATGAACGGTAGTTTAGGCGCTGTATTTGTTGGCCTCGCCAAAGGTGCCAGCCTCGACGATCCAGCCGTCCTTCATGATGACGTCCATGTTGTCGGTGTTGAGCACGTGGATGTCGGCGGCGACGTCACCGTTGACGACCAGCAGGTCGGCGCACTTGCCGGCCTCGATGGAACCGGTCTCGTCCTCGATGTGGCACATCTTGGCACCGTTGAGGGTGGCGCAGGTGATGGTCTCGACCGGGGTGAAGCCGATCTTGTCGACGAACTCGTACATCTCCTCGATGGAGCAGGTGCCGTACGGGGTGACGAAGGAGAAGGAGTCGGAGCCGATCGTCATGACGACGCCGCGCTTCTTGGCCTCGCGCAGGCAGTCGTAGTTGCGCTGCAGCTCCTTCTCGACCAGGGTGCCCTCGTACTTGTCGTGCAGCTCGGGGACGTAGACGGGCGGATAGGTGGCGTACCAGGTGGGCAGGAAGGCGATCGTCGGGGTGAAGAAGGTGCCCTGCTCGGCCATGAGGTCCATGGTGCGCTCATCGATATCAAAACCGTGAATCAGCTGCTCGCAGCCAAAGCGAACGGAATCGTAGGCAGCGGCGTGGTTGTTGTAGCAGTGGCTCCACACGGGGATGCCGACCATCTTTGCCTCGTCGACCACGGCCTGGATCTCCTCGGAGCAGTAGTGCTGGTCGCGACCGGAGTCCCAGCGCCAGATGCCGCCACCGGTAGCCCAGATCTTGATGGCATCGGGGTTCTCGCGCAGGCGACGACGGACGGCCTTGCGCAGATCCCAAGGACCGTCGACCTGGTCGCCCCAGGGATGGGATTCCTTGTTGAGCTCCTGGGTGCAGTGGTGAGAGTCACCGTGGCCGGCAACGCGGCAGAAACCGAGGCCGGTGGCCAGAACGCGCGGGCCCTTAAAGACGCCCTTGTCGATGCAGTCACGGATCTGGATACCAAAGCGGCCGATCTCGCAGACGGTGGTGAGGCCGTGGGTGAGGCAGTCGTAGGCCTGCTTGACGGCGACGGCCTGCTTCTCGAGGAGCGGCTGCATGACCCAATCGGTATCATCGTCGGTCAGGTTGCCCGAGAAGTGCAGATGGGTGTCGATCAGGCCGGGAAGGACGGTCTTGCCGGCGGCGTCGATGACCTCAACGCCCTCGGGAAGGTCCTGCATAGCGCCGGCGTACTCGATCTTGCCGTTGTCGTCGACGAGAACGAGGGAGTTCTCGACCGGCTCGGCACCGGTACCGTCGATGAGCTTGCCGCCAACGATTGCATACTTAGTGGACATGGTTCCTCCTTATGGATCCATATAGTGGGCGAGGCCGTGTTGGGTTAAGGCCTCACAAAGCTACCCAAGTGGTGCCGGGTTCGGTGCGCGGGAGAGAGGATTCCGCGCACCCGATCCGCCCCGGCTAGGCGTTACTTTTTGCGGGAATTGGTGAAAGCCATGAGGGCCAGGCCAATAGCCAACCAGCCGATCACGATGCTCCACTCCACCATGTTGAGGGAGGCGGGAGAGAACGGAATCACGAGCAGGCCGATGATGATGGCGCAGGCAGCGATAGCGAGGCCAATACCAAACTTGCCGCCGGGCACCTCGTAGGGACGAGGCAGGTCGGGCTCGGTGAAGCGCATGCGCAGGCAGGCGAGGGCGACCATACCGCAGGAGAAGATGAAGGCGAGAGCCGACACGTTGGTCAGGGGGATGAGCATGTTCTTGCCCAGGAACGGACCGATGACGGTGATGACGCCCAGAACGACGCAGGCGAGCTTGGGAGCGCCGGACTTGGGGTCGACCTCGGCGAACTTCTCGGGCAGCTGGCCCTTACGGCCCATGGCGAGCATGATGCGGCTCGTGGCGCCGTAGAAGGAGTTCATCGGGCCCATGGGTCCAAGCGTGGCGATGACGAGCATGGCCAGGTACAGGAGCATGTTGATACCCTTGAGGCAGGCAAGCGCGGGAACCGGGCTCTTAACAAACTCATGCCAGTCGAGGATGGTGCCGAACGAGTAGATGCAGACCATGTAGAAGCCGCCGGCGGCCAGCAGGGCCAGGGAGATGATCTTGCCGAACTTGTTCCAGTTGAGGCCCTCGGCTGCTTCCTCAGCCTGCTGAGGAATGGTGTCGAAACCGGCGTAGAAGAACGGGGTCAGAACCAGGACCGACACGATGCCGGCGAACAGGCTGGCACCCTCGGTAGCGGCCTTGCCGCCGCCAGCGCCGGTGACCTGGGAGAACACGGGCATGGCATTGTCCGGCGAGCCGGTGAACAGCGAGACGCCCATGGCGAGCAGCATACCGCAGAGCAGAGCCTTGGTCAGGAAGGCCTGGAGCTTGGCGGCCGAGCTGGCGCCGCGGAAGTTGAGGAAGATGACGTAGGCTGCGAAGCCGAGCGCGATCAGCGTCGGGAACAGGTAAACGTCGGCGCCCAGGATGGTGTAGAGCTTGACGGCGCGCAGCCACTCAAGACCGGGCAGGCTGCCGAACATCTCGGACACGAGGGTCGAAATGGCGATGGCCTCCCACGGGCACAGGATACCGTTGCCCAGGGCCAAAAGCCAACCGGTGATGTAGCTCAGCGTACGGCCAAAGCTACGATCGACATACTCGACGATGCCGCCCGAGATGGGGATAGCAGCCGTGAGCTCACCGAAAACAGCTCCGACGGGCACGAGGAAGATTGCACCCAAGAGGAATGCGATCATAGCGGGAACGGGACCGCCGCCCACGACCATCCAGTCGCCGACCTGCAGAACCCAACCGGTACCGATGATGGCACCGAAACCGATGGTGAAGAAGTTCCAGAGCGAAAGCGTTTTCTTCATGCCGCCGTTATCCTCAACTGCAACTTCTGCGTTCTTGTCCGCCATTGTTCCCCTCCTTTCCTTTTTGACGCCCCTTGACGTCACCCCTTGCGCGGTCTGTTTTGCCGCGCTCTTTTATTTCGTGGCTTTAAGATACGGCCTTGGCGCAGCAGCTCCGCTTGTAGCTCGACCGAAGGCAGAACTGCAAAACGAGCGGCGCCGTTTTTGGGACGAACGGCACGGTTTGCCGTTCATTGTTGCCGCCCGTCCGACGGGCGTACGCTCATCGGACGCATATAGAGTTGTTTTTGAGGCCGTGTGTTTTGCGCCTTTCATACCGTTTACCGAGCTTTTGACGCACAGGCCCATTTGTTGCACATCTTTTTTGTAGGATAGACAGGTTATACATGAGACAAGGCGGTACGAATGGCATACGGATACAACGACGGTGATCAACGGCGACAAAGCGTTCGCCTTGCTGGCCGTACCACGCCGACGCCCAGAAGTGCCACGAGCAGCAATCCGCAACGTCCTCAAGAGCAACCCAGGCCTTCGTCTCGGCAGCAGGCAAGCAGAACGCGGCAGAGTGGCCGTCTGAGCACGGGCACAAGCGCGCAGCAAGATAGCCGCTTGGGCGCGCGCACTCGACAGCGTCAGGCCGAGGTTCCGCAACTGCGCCGCAACGGCGCACGTCAGCCCGGCATCCATATCAACCGCTTCTTTTCGCATCCCCAAGGCGGACGCGACGGCAAGCCCTACCGCTCGACATCGCACGCGAATGCCCCCGCCCTGCCGGCTCGTCGACTTCGCCTCGCACTGTGCTCTATCCTTACCTGTCTGGTCTTTGTGCTTATGAGCTCCTGTATGTCCCACGGGTCGGCCGGTCTCGAGCCCACCGCCGAGGACAAGCTGCTCAAGGCCCCCGTCGCACCCGGTTATTCTTTCGCCTTTTCGACCCCACGCTCGCAATGGCAAGCCGGCACGATGCCCCATATCTATCAGATCGACCCTGCGTGGTCGGAGCTGCCTTACGCCGGCGGCACCATCCGCCAAAATGCCTGCGGGCCCACGTGCCTCACCATGGTCTACATCTTTAAGACGGGACGCACCAATATGACCCCCGTCGATATGTGCGCGCTTTCCGAGGCGGGCAATTACGCCCCCACCGGCGCAACCGAATGGTCGTTTATGACGAGCGGCGCATGGCAGTTGGGACTTAACGGAACGGAGCTCCATAACGATCGCGACTCTATGACTCAGGCGCTGCGTTCGGGAGCGCCCGTCATCGCCGCCGTTCGGCCGGGCACCTTTACCAACGTGGGCCACTACATTGTACTTTACGGTATTGACGACGCCGACCAGATTGAAGTCTTCGATCCCAACTCGGCCAGCCGCAGCGCCCGACGCTGGGGCGTCGTAGAGGTCCTCAACGAAGTCGAAGCCATGTGGGCCTACTACTAGTCATTGGGCACTCATTGGGGACAGACTTAAATGAGTGGTCGTCGGGGACAGTCTTACGGACGCCGGCCGAGAGCAGACGAAAAGGGCCATCCCGAACTGCTTGGAACTGCCAGCACGGAAAGCGCATCCTGCTTTGGGGCCCAATAGCGGGATGCGCTTTCCGTTAGCGGCCCGTTTGGGAAACTAGGGACCGCTTTTCGACAAAAATCCGGGATGCATTTTCCGATTGAGGGCCTCAAGGGAAACCGCACCCCATGTTGGACGCTCATTCTGGGATGTGCTTTCCGCAGTTGATCGATGCGGCCTTTAAGGACTGTCCCAAGCTGCCGGCAGGAAAGGAACGTCCCCAAGTGCCGGGTTTCCGCAGCCTGCAATGCTCCTCATGAACAGCCGCCTCAATAACAAAAGCCCCCGCGGCCGAAGCGGACCGCGGGGGCAACAGACCTGCAAGAGTTAACTCAAGTCCTCGCCATTTGATGCAATGACCTTTTGGTACCAGCAGAAGCTGTCCTTTCGGTAGCGATCGAACGTGCCTTTGCCCATATCATCGGCATCAACATAAACAAAGCCATAGCGCTTCTTCATCTGCCCCGTCGAGGCCGACACCAAATCGATACAGCCCCACGGCGTGTATCCCATCAGGTCAACACCGTCCTCGACAATTGCATCGCGCAGCGCAAGAATATGCCTTCGCAGGTAATCAATATGATACGCATCGTGGACTTTGCCGTCTTCCAGCGCATCGAGTCCGCCCACACCGTTCTCGGCGATAAAGAGCGGAAGATGGTAACGATCGTGGTAGCCGGCAAGTGTCACGCGCAAACCCAGCGCATCGATCTGCCACTTCCAGGCAGTCTCTTTATCCTTGAGGTACGGATTGCGCAACGTCGGGAACACGTTGCCCTCCGCCTTCTCGGCGATCACCTGATCATCGGCGCACACCAAGCGCGAGCAATAGTACGAGAACGAGATGAAGTCGACCGTATGCTCTGCCAGATACTCCGTATCGCCCGGCTCAAAGGGCACGTGAACACCCTCTTTCTCGAGTGCACGCAGCTTCCAAGCAGGATAGGCGCCCGCAGCCATCACGTCTGTGTAGAAGTAGCGGCCGCGGTCCTCCTCATACGCAAGCCATACGTCCTCGGGCGCACAACGGTACGGATAGGTCGCACCGGCAGCGACCATGCAACCCACCTTGTTTGCGGGATCGATCTTGTGCAGAATCTCGACAGCGCGAGCGCTCGCCATAAACATATGGTGCGAGAACGCCGCGGTCACGGCTGCACGGTCACGCTCATCCTCGAGCGTGACACCCGCGTTGAGATAGGACAGCGCCACGCTGTTGATCTCGTTGAACGTAAGCCAATAACGCACGAGGCCCTGGTACGCGCGTCCGACGGTCTCGACGTAGTGCGCATACCGCTCGATCATCTCTCGGCTTTGCCAGCCACCATAGCGCTCGACCAGAGCCAACGGATAGTCGTAGTGCGACAGCGTCACAAGCGGCTCGATTCCATGCTCGCGCAGCGCCTTGAATACCTGACGGTAAAACTCCAAGCCCTCGCCGTTGGGCTCGGTCTCCATCCCTGTGGGAAAAATACGGCTCCAGCAAATTGAAAGACGCAGGCACTTAAAGCCCATTTCGGCAAAGAGCTCGACATCCTCGTGCCAATGATGGAAGAAGTCGTTGCCCCAGCGGCATGGATACAGCCTGTCCGGATCGTCCACGGGCTTTTGCCTGCCAAACATTACATCCCAGCGGTCGGAACCCTGTGGGATCAGGTCGGAGTGCGACATGCCGCGGCCGCCCTCGTTCCAGCCCCCTTCGGCCTGGTTGGCGGCGAGGGCACCACCCCACAAAAAGCCCTCGGGCATACCGGCGGCAGACGTTCTGTCAAAGTAACTCATGCTACTCAGCATCCTCGGCAGAAGCTGCCGCGGCGTTCTCCTGCTCCTGAGCCAGGAGCTGGTTATCGTACACCTTAAAGAACGGGTACCAGACCACAGCCATGACCACGATCAAAACGATCGTAAACACCCAGATGCGCGGGTCGAGGCACTGGACAAAGCCCTGAACGAAGATGGGGAACGTGCCGCTCACCAAGATGTAGAAGTTAGAGACAAGACCCAGTGAGACCGCACCCCAATACAGCAGGGCCGAGATCATGCCGCCTAGCACAAACGGAATCATGAGGATCGGGTTGAAGATGATGGGCGCGCCGAAGATCGCGGGCTCGGAGATACGGAAGAAGCTCGGCACGATCGATGCCCTGCCAAATGCCTTGAGCTGCTGCGACTTTGCCCTAAACGCGCAGAGCGCCACAAAAGAGAACGTATTACCCGTGCCGCCGATGAGGTTGATGGCCAACGACATGAGCGCCGGGTGGAACTCAAGCGGCTGCCCGGCAGCATAGAGCGAGGCGTTGGCGGCAAAGGCGGCAAGCGTGACCGGGGCGGTGATGGGCATTACGATCATGTTGCCGTGGACGCCAAAGCACCAAAACAGCAGCGTCATGAAGCAGATAAGCAGTGCGCCGGGCACAGAGTCAACTGCGACGGAAAGCGGGGCAGCGAGCAGCTTCTCGATAACCGAGGGGATGGACAGCGCGGGATCGATCATCTGGATCAGCAGGTTGCCGCCAAAGAAGATGAGGATGTTGGCGAGCATAGGTACGATGGCGCCAAAGGTTTCGGACAAAAACGGCGGCACGCCATCGGGCATCTTGATGGTGATGCCCTTGGTCTGGCAGAAGCGCGTGACCTCGACGGAGACCAAGGCAACGATGATGGCGGTAAACAGGCCCTGCGCACCCAGATAGGTGCAGGGGACCGCCTGGAGCACGGACTCGTCAGCAAGCTGGTAGTAGGACGACGGCGCCGCGGCGATCAGGAACATCACCAGCGAGGTCATGCCGGCGTTAAGCTTGGGCATCTTGTAGGTGCCCGCCAGGTTATAGGCGATTGCGAACGTCACGATCACCGACAGTATGCCCATCGTCATGTTGAAGGGAATGAGCAGCGTGAGCTTATTGGCCGTGGCAAAATCGAGCCAAGGGCCAAAGACGGACCAGAACCCGCCCTGCGCCACCAGGTCGGCCGTGACCGGCGGGTTGGCGAGGATCATAAAGACGGCAGATACCAAGATGAAGCTGATCGCGCTCATAAAGCCCTTTTGCATGGAGGCAAAGTGGCGCTCGGTGCCGCAGAAATTGGCGATAGGGGTCAGTTTTTCCTGAAGCAGGGTCATGAACTTCTCCATGGTTGCCTCCTAACCCAACAGCGACTGGGCGAGTGCCAGCACGTTGGCGGCGTTGCCCATGCCGTAGTCCTGTGCGGGGATGACCGCGGTCGGCTTACCGCTCCCCTGCTTGACGGTGTTGAGCTGGTAGGACACCTGCGGCCCCAAGAGCAGCACGTCATAATTGGCGCACGTCTCCTGATACTCGCCGATACCCACCGCATCGATATCGAGCTCGATGCCGTTTTGCTCCGCATATTTCTCGAGTTTCTTCATCAGAATGCTTGTAGACAGACCAGCCGCGCAAACAAGAAGGATCTTCATAAGGGATTCCCTTCGCATTGATTGGTTGGATAGTCACCGCACGCCGCTAGGCGTTCTTGGTTGCAGTGCGCTCATACAGGCAGATCAGCTCCTGCACGAGCTCCTGAGCAAGCATGGAGCACATGAGGTGGTCCTGAGCATGGACCAGCAACACATCCACCGACAGATGCTCGCCCGCTGCCTCAGTCGAAAGCAGCTGCGTTTGGATGTGGTGAGCCTTGATTCCCGCATCCTTTGACTGCTTCATGAGTTTGGCGGCGGCGTCAAAATCCCCCGCCTTTGCCTTTTCAAGGGCTTCGAAGGCAAGGCTGCGTGCCTCTCCCGCTGCAGCGACCAGCTGAAACGAAACCATCTCGGTTCCCTGATCGTCCATAACGGTCTCCTCTCCCGTGATGTTTGGTTTGTACTTGAATATTCGAAACGCCTATCTCCCGCCCGCAATCCTCGAGGTTTATTGCAGGTAGACTGACAGGGTCATCGACAAAAGAAGTCTTAAGCCGTATGCGCTTGCACAAGCGTCATCAGCTCATGCCAGGACCGGCGCTCGCGTAGGCGCTCGACCCCCTGGCGGTCCATAAAGATCTCGGCGAGCAGTGAGCTCAAGATCCGCGCCTCATCGCCGCCCGACCGGGCAAACGACACCATAAAGACGATATCGACCTCATGGCCGTATTCGTCCCAAAGAATGGGATGTTCGAGCAGGCCCACGGTAACAAAGGCCTCGGCGCTCAAGGGATGCATCCCATGGGGCATGGCTACCCCATTGCCAAACGAGGTGGCGCTCGCGCTCTCGCGCTCGGCGACCTCTTGGGCAAACTGGGCATCGACACGGCCGCTCTCGACGGCGCGCTCGGAGAGATATCGGAGAACGGCCTGCTTCGACGACGCCTCAACGCGGTTGAAGAACAGGGCACGGCTAAAGAAAGAGCTCACGGAGTCCGATTGCGCAGTGTCGTCGCTCAGCACCTTGCGGATAGCGTTGACATCGCTCGTCTCCAAGAAGAAATCGGCCTCGCGGACGGGCACGGGCAACTTGACGTTGAGCGGCACCGTTGTGAACACGTAGTCGATATGCGAAAAATCGAACGTTCCCACGCGGGCGACATCGCATGTCTCAATCGAATCGATATACATGCCAAACTGCTTGCGGTACTGGTGCTCGAGCATACGGGCGCTTCCCGCTCCCGAGGCGCACACGATCAGGATGCGTTTGCGACGCGGCTGGTCGGCTTGCTGCTCGAGGGCCAGGGCAAATGCCATGGCGATGTAGCCGAGCTCTTCATCAGAGGGCTGGCTGCCAAAATGACGCTCGAGTACCTGCGAGGTGCCAGCTGCCATCGAATAGGCCAACGGAAACCTCGTCTTGATATCGGACAGCATGGGGTTATCCATATGCATGTGATATTCAAGGCGATAGCCCAGAGGGCCGATATGCCGAGCAAGGTTCATGCGAAGTTCAAGATCGCCGCTAAAGTCAAACCTAAACTCATCGTTGACCGCACGTACCATCTCGGAAGCAATCTCCCACATCTCGTCCGAGATAACGGCAGAGCCCTTCTCGGGCACGCCCGTGCCCCTGCCGAGCAAATGGATTGCGATAAAGGCAACCTCTTCTCGGGGCATGCTCACGCCCAGGGCATCCTTGATGTTTGCGGCAATCTGGAAAGCCGCGGCGTATTCGCGCGTTCCCTCCAGTTTTTGAACGTCCGATTCTGCAGCTGGGACATAGCAGCCCTGCTCGATACGGCCAAGAGCAATGTAAAGATGCATGATGAGATTGCGGGATGCCAGCGAGCTCACCGTGACGGGCGAGGCCGTCAGAGCATCGTCCACACATGCGGCGATGGCCCGCAGGCGCTCGGCGAGCTTTGCATCGTCGGTGTCGGGCAACACGGGCCTCACCAGCGAGGCCAGGCACAGGCGCCGCTGCGACTCCCCGCCCGCAACGCGGATTCCGTAGCGTGGGCGCTTTTCGAGCGTTAAGTCAAATTGGGCGAGTTTCTGCTCTACCAGACGCATGTCATTGGACAGAGTTCGCGCCGAAACGTAGAGTAAATCCGCATACTCCTCAATCGTCACCCACTGGGACCGCATGAGGAGGTCGTTAAGAAGGAAGGACACACGGCCGTCGCGCGTATCAGGAATGCCCGGATGGGCCAGAGCCGCACCGTCTAGCAAGCGAGCAAGCTCATCTGCACGTGCAACATCGATACGATACTGCCCCTTGCTGCCAACGATGCGTGCAACCCCTGCAAGGTTGTCGTTTGCGCGATGGATATAGTTTCTCACGGCGCGCTCGCTTACCTCGAGACGCTTGGCAAGTACCGCGACAGCGACAGGCTGAGCGTCCTCGATCATATTTACAAGCTGCTTGACGCGAGCATCCATGTCCTCCTCCTTTCCCTGCGTCTAGTCTAACGCGGTAAAGAATGACACTCCACGTCGCGCTCGTTCCGCCAACTCGGAACAGGTTGCGGGGAGTCCAGCTGAGCTATGGAGAGCCTGGGGAGAGGGCCCGAAGGCAATGCGTCGGTGTGGGATGCGCCTTCCCAGCCATTGGGCAGTCATTGGGGACAGACTTAAATGAGTAGTCGTTGGGTGTTCCTATAGTTTTGTCAACCGTCGGGGCTACTCCCGGTAGGGCACCCGGTCGCGCATCACGGCGTATATCGCCCTGAGCCGCTTCCTCGCGA
>JAHAGQ010000031.1 GCA_018373675.1 Collinsella sp.
TTCGGCGTTCATGCTGCCCCCATCGCCGCGCGTCTACAAGGCTAACGATATGGCACCGTGGGGACACATGTATGTCAATCCTGGTCTAACAGAGCCTTTCGTATTCCGACGACAGCAATTCCAGCATCTTACGGTCACGTTCCGCATCGAAACAATAATCGGTAATTGACGTAACAACGTTTTTAGAACGCTTAGAGGATATCTCGAGTTGCCTAGATGGGGTTAACGACCACATGGTCGGACATGCGGTATTAAGAACATTCTCTATGCCAATAGAGTTAAGCCTCTTCTTAGTCATTTCATCTCGAACACTATGAAGATATTCATCGGATAGCAAGGTTTTATAGAACTTCTTTGTATAGGCGTCGATAGCATCGTCCACCCCAATATCAGACATGCCCACGCCGAACAAAACAACATTTCTATTATTGCCCAACCGCTTGGCAAGCGCCCATTGCTGCTGATCAGCCATATGCGTATACAGAATATTGGTGCCGCACAACAGCTTTACGTATTCAGGATACATTTCAAGCTCTTTGGAATAATAGTGCGTTGCCACATGGGGCAACGCACCGCCAAAGATTTGATCCGCGATACAGCCACAGGCATCCATGATCACATGGTCACCAGAGTTCTCGCTTCCCATAGCCGTATCCAAAAGGAGATAGCGTTCTTGCTTAACACCATCGGATTTTTCATCGTGCCTGCGCGATGTCGCAGAGGCTTTAAGTAGCTGAGTCCATTGGTTAAAGCGCGCCATTAGTTTCTCCGAAATAAACGTTTGAGTAGAGCAACGTGACCGCCTTCGACGCCCGTCGAAGCAGAAGGCTGAAACGGCTCACAATAATCATCAGATAGGTTAAAAACGGCAGACACGCTGCATGCGCCACTTTCAACCGAACGAACAACAGGATGAGCGTTGCGAGAAGGCGAAAGACAGACTAGTTGGCTTAGCTCGGCGACACAAAGCGGATTCTTGCCGTCTTCCGCAAAAGAGTATATATGAATGCGAAGATAGGCCTCTTCATCATCATTTAAAAACAGCGGAACATGCCCCGCAAAAAGACCGTCCCTAGATTCAAGACTAATCCAGCGAATATCAGACTGATCAAGGGCACACCAAACTGCCGCGCGAACATCCACAGGCATCAAAGACGACTCAAAACGCACAGTCAAATCAACAGAAGAAGCTTGAATGAGCGTTTGAGACATGGCAGACGATCGCAATCGAGCATCAGCGAGATGATCGCTGAGCAAGAAGACCTTACTTAGTTCTTCGGTTTTTAGCACATTCCCGAAGGCGGACTTCCCGCTAACCAAGGATGGCTCTTCATTCAGATAACGTGTAAAGGCCTCGAAGAACATTTCATTTTCACGCTCAATCGACGTGCAGCTAAATCGATTAGGCGAATCGCATTTTGAGCCTGAAAGAGCCTCAAGAATAGAAGAAGCAATGCCGCAAGCAGAGGGCTCAGCGAGGTGGATGGTGCCCTCCGGAAAGTCGAGTAGATTATTCTCACGGTTTATTTCAATTACCGAAAGCTTCGATGCAAGCATTTCGAAAGGCAGGCGAGAGGGATTAGTCACGCTCAACGATACGCCGGCAACACACTTGGCATAAAGCGAGGCACATTCATCAGCGGTCAAGATGCCGAGGCTGCGTACACGTGGATCACGAATGGGAGGCATTGCGTCTTCGCCGTATAAATATACGACAACTGCATCGTCGAGCTTGAGAAGCAATTTAATTGCATCAAGCAACATGCCAGACAAACGCCGATCCTTATTGGATTGATAAATAGCACAGACGGCATACTCTCTGCTTAGATTTTGTTCCTGCGCAGTATATATATCGCTAACGCCAAAATCACAATATGGGACTTCATGCGAATAATAGGGTTCAACTTTTTTAGAAAGCCATCTGCCTATTGTTATGGGGTTTAGTTCATAACGATAACTTGCTTCGGCATTTAGATACATCTCCCCCATCGGATAGAACCAAGGTTCAAAATCCTGAATGAAGTAGAACTTATGGGCGCACTTCTGCATAGATGCAAAGTGCGCCGTATTCCAAGCGGTGGCGATTACTGCAAAAAAATCCTCGGACACACTCGGAGCCACACGAACTTCTTTAGGCGAATAACCAAACCAATCCTTTATTTCGGTCTGAACTCTATGAGCACTTTTGTATGCTTCACAGCCCGGCATAATGTAAAAGTAGTTCTCATATCCGCGAGAATCTAGAAAGGAAGCCTTGCTGCAGATGGTTCGAAAGCCGCCAGAACCCTTTGCCGGCGGAGATATTATCCAGGCAATTTGTTTCATTTAAAGCACTCAAATCGCTTCGTAGTCAAAAGGATCGAACTTATATAACGCTGCGCGCTTGGGATCTCGAGAAAAGTTAACGGAGAACCATGGATCTCCCTCAGAGAAACGCTCGGACCAGTTATGCAACAATCGTGCCTTATCCTCAAAATGCTTATGAGAGCGAGATTTACTATCAAGGGATTTGTCAACACATGCCATATGGTAGAGACATGCCTCTGGTGTATAGATCACTTTTAACCCAGCTTGAGAAGACTTGAAGCAAATATCAACATCCGAATAGTCAAGAAGATACGACTCATCAAAACCACCCAGACGATTAAAATGTTCGCGTGAAATAGCTAAACAGACACCACTCACCGCCGATACATCCCTTACGGTCAATGGCATATAGATATAGCCAGGAGAAGAGCGATGAATGCCTTGCGACAGGTTGACGATTGATTCTCCAACATAAGACAGGCCTGCCTGCTGCACAATGCCGTCAAGATCGCACGTCATTGTTCCAACGACGCCAACATCCTCTCGTTGAGAAAAACCGACGAGAGTCTTTAGCCACGAGGAGTCTAGTGCCTGAATATCGTCATGAATAAAGACGAGTTGCTCGCCACGCGCGGCGAGAGCACCGGCATTTCTCCACACAGATATATTAAAGGGGTCATCAAGCGCGTGAACGATATAGCGGCAACGAAGTCCAGAGCTCGATTGCTTAACAGCAGCTTCCGCTTCCTGCGAGCACACGAAAACGACTTCAAGATCATCAAAATCGGTGTCATTGATTGAAGATACAAGAGTCGAAAGAACCGAAGAATTGCCGCGGGTGGTAACGATTAATGAACAGGACTCAGATGAAGGAACATCATAAATGGGGCTATAACGAAAAGCACGATTATGAGAATTGACCACAGTCGCCTTGATACCGCATCTATCAAGGTGCTCCTGAACAGCTTTTATTCCAGCGAGGGTTGCATAGGGTTTACTATCGGAATTACCCGCAGTCGAATTCTCGCTTATTCTCCAGTGATACAAGATTTTAGGAACGTGATGGATCGTCCCACCAAGTTCGGCAATCTTCAGCACCATGGCATGGTCCTGGGCGCCATCCAACTCGCTGTTAGAAAGGTCAATTCTGTCTAAACATGCCCTCTTAATAGTAAGAAGGTGGCAAATATAATTATTGTCTCGAGCCATATCAAGACTAAAATCCGGCTTAAAAGTAGGATGAGCCAAGGACCCATCAGGCAATAGCTTATCTTCATCACAGTAGAGAAGATTAATATCCGAATTTTGATTTAGAGCGTGTGCATACTCAAACAAGATATTCGGTTCGAGAACATCATCATGATCGAAAAAGCAAAGGTAGTCTCCCTTGGCCATCTTGATTCCGACATTGGTGTTCTCAGTGATACCTAGATTGCCCTCAAGATCAGTCACTTTAATTCTAGAGTCTGCAGTCACGTACTCGGAAACCAAGTCGCTAAGTCCATCGTAATCTGGCGTAGAGTTAACCAGGATGAGTTCCCAATTCGAATACGTCTGAGCAATCACAGAATCAGCCATATCCCTGAAGAAATTCAAGGGAGTCTTATATAGAGGAACGATGATTGAAAACAAGGGCTGGTATGCAAGTCTTATTTGTGCTTGTGCCCGCGAATCGGATCCAGTCAATCTGCGCCCAGAAAACCAGGACAAATAACGGGGTTGATCGAATGCACACGCATGATTCCGATCAGCCTCATCCAAAAGCTCTTTAAGCATATCTTTCTTTAGATTGATAAACGTATCTAGATGACCAGAAGCCCTGTGTATGCAAATGCACAGGCTATCCCCGACCTCAGGAATATGAAGAGAGAAATTTATTAGACCAGGATTCGCATCGGCTATTAAGTTATTAAATAACAAAGATTCCCCAACAGCGCAGGCTTCTTCATTAAAAGCGACAATACGATCACCCTCAAGGTAATCAGTACCCGAAAGAACACCTCTAACGATTACGCCATCAACGCAGGGAATAAAGCTCTCAATTTGGATAGAAGCGAGCGCATGCACGCCAGAACGGTCAATATTGCGAAATTGTCCACAATGCTCCGCGCGCAGCAAGCCGTTAACTTTCGACTCAATCGAAAACTTGCCAGGATTGATGCGGCGCTGGTAAATTACATTATCTCCGCTAAAGAAAGACAGCGATTGGTCGACACCAAAATCGGCAAGAACAACAACAAATTCAGTCTCTGAAAAAGGAATGATTCTTGCGGGCAGAATTTGCCCATTGGGTGATTGCGACTCAACAGCATCAGGAAAAACGGATGCGGCTTCATACAGTAGATATAGCTTGCCGTCGCCACGGCAATTTAGTTTATTGTAAAATTCGGTATTAAAAACTATGCCCATATCAGCAACACTTTCCAACAACTAAAACAAACTCGCAAATCGTAGCCAAAGTAAACGGGAATACGAGGCATATCAATATGAATCGTTTGCTGTCCCCAAAGACCAAACGACTTTGGTTAAGGATAAACGATAGGCACGGAACCAGAAGTGGCAAAAGGTAACGACTCTGGCAACCATTAACTGTCCCCAATCCAACGGGAGTAAAAGACACATAAAGTGCAGTTGCCACCAAAATCACCGTAAACAAAAACACAAATGAGGCCCAAAGAAATTGTCCGAGACCAATATGATTAACGCTAATCGAATCGGCCGAAAAAAGCCCAAACAACAATAGGCAAACAGCTGGAAGCACCTGAACCAACCCACGGATTGCATTTACAGAAATCTGAGCAGCAAGCGATCCAAGGTATGCAAAGTTCAATGCATATCCAGAAGAGGTTATCGGATTTAAATAATAAGTTGAAAAATAATTGGCGAGTATTTCCGCGTAGCGCAATGGATCGGCGAGAATGAAAGCGATTTGCTGACCAGAGTTAACATCGGAGCCGCCTCGCATATCGCCAACGTTAGATCCGCTGGCCGTTGAAAACAAGAACGGAAGCGCAAATGAGGCAAAAGCAATCAAGCCCAAAACAAACACGGCGGCATAGTAATGAACTCGTTGCTTCGAGCCCGCAAAACGATTACGCGGAACCATAAAGAAAAGACCGATTATCGGAAAATACACAGCTTTGACTGCGAGTCCTAAAAAGGTAAATAAAAATGCGAGTGCTATATTGCGAACTGTAAATTCATTTAAATCACCCCATGCATAGCTCAAAAAATAAGCAAAACCGAGAATGATAAACGAAATGAGCCATGCATCATATGAGAAACATGACGCAAGAAAGATCGAAGTTGGCAGCATTCCCACAAAAGCAAATAGTCCCTTTTTTGAGGGCGTAACCTTGATTGCAATGGCAATTGCAAGACAGTAACTAAATAAATTGCAAATCCGAGCGAATTGAATCATAGAAGAAAAATCGAAATGCAGAAGGCGAGCGAGCCAAAGGCCAATTGCCGATGGAATATACCCAATGCTGCTAAGCGTATAAACGAATTCTTCATGCTTGTTAACTTGCACATGACCAGAAGCGATATCAGATCTATAGGAGCCATTCAACTGCCTAGCATGCTCAAGAATTTCCGCTCGATCAAAATGGGAAAGAGAGGGCTCTTCATAGCCCTGTGCACGACGGACCGCTTCGTCAGTAAATTTAATATCCGTATCAGTTTTTTGAGTTTCAAATAAATAAGATGTCGAAAGGGCATTGGAATAGTGAATTTGATCATCCCATGAAATACCCGTCGTTATCGGAGTGCTCACCACAAGGAAAACACCAATTGAGAATGCAGCGATAAAGAAAGCAACAGGAAGGGCAGAGTTTCTCTTTCGAATGCCCGAGCAAGCCGTGAAAACCGAAGCTATGATTACCAGCAGGAAATAAACAACAGCATTAATAAACCCATTCACGAATGCAATCGTAGAGCAGCCAAAAACAATAAAGAATGCGATAATCAGCAGGGAAACGTAGTCGGTAGCCTTGACCCTCGCCGAAACAGAATGGAACAACGCTTTCAGAGAAAAGCCGCTTTGGAATAAACAGAGTATTGCGCAATAGGAAATCAGAAAAAAGAATATGAGCCGCTTTTTATTCCAGTCAGCAATATTCGAGAAATGAGAAGCCGGCGAGCCAAGAACGGTACAGCCCTCCCAGATGACCGCCACAGCAAATGCCGCAAGCAACAGGATTAATAATTGAGCGCAGCGACCAGAACAGTTGCCACGCTTTTTTTCATTATCTGAGGAAAGGAAGACACAATATGATTGCCAAATGGCAACATCTACAACGACGCAATAGAGCGCTAAAACAAACAGCTGTGAGACAGAGTGGTTCACATAAAAGTGCTTCATGCACAGAAGCTCGACAATAAAGAGAAGAGCAACGAAGACGGCTTTCATTATTTGCTTTTGGTTTACGCATCGAGACAACACGGAGCTAATTCACCTTTATCCAAATCAAGCTGCAAGGGCCCTAGAAGAATCGTTCCCAGTCGTCTGGATTACAAGTATGGGCGCCAAGCACTGTTCACAACTGTTGAAAGTAATATAAGTAGGGACATTCACATCGAGATGATTTATACGCTAAAGCGAAACGCATAGCCTACTTTTCCTTCTCCCTACTTAACGCAACAGCCTGAACAAGCGAGTTTAAACGCTCTTCCTGTCGAGAGAGGCGAAGAGAATTGCAGAAATCACGGACCACAAGAACGGCAATAACGTAAAGGAACACGAAGTTAGAAGCCGACATGAAACCAAATAGACTTGAAAGCCACATTGCAACTTGTGGAAAAACGCCCAAAATTACAAAACTGACGCTGAATAGCAGCCAAAACAGAGAATCCAAAACTTGCATTTGGGATTTTTTTAATTTGCGCAATACGAACACGAATACCAAAACAGCGCAAACAAGAAGCAAAATACGAAGAGAAACCGGCAAATGGATCACCTAAACCACTGAACGACAAGGAGCGTAACGAAAACACGAACCATATACTGCATAGACCTAACAGGGTTAAGATAGCTCTCGCCACCTTGACGCTCGCGCATCTTAACCTGTACCTCTGAAATGGAATACCCTTGCTTCAAAAAGAGAGCGAGAGATTCTGGTTCCGGATTTAAGGTATTGTCGTAATAGTATTTCTTAAGAATATCCCGCCCAAATAGCCTAAATCCAGACGTTGGGTCACTGATCCTCTTGCCTGTCAGAATCTTTATTAGCACCGTAATCATACGCGAGCCGATCATGCGAAGCGTCTTGTCTTTGCGTACGCTTACAAACCTAGAGCCAATGACAATATCTGATCCATCAGATTGAGCCCTATCAACAAGGACCTTTATATATTCCGGACAATGCTGGCCGTCAGCATCAAACTGAACCATATAGTCATATCCATGATCAACCGCATAACGCGCAGCCGTCTGAAACCCAACGGTCAAACCACAGTTAATGGGCATATCAATGATGTCACAACCAAGATCTTTGCAGATAGCCAGCGTTCGATCTCGAGACCCATCATTGATAACAACAAAATCAAACTCAGGTGCAATTTGTCTGAGCTCGCATATCGTCTTTTCTATGCATTCCTCCTCATTATAAGCAGGAATAGCGATAAGAGTTTTGGGTGTCATATACACATAAACCGATCTCTAGTTTTTCTCATTATTATAGCGAGAGATATACAAATGGTTAAATAGACACAACGAATGGTGCACCCTTGATTATCAACTTAATCCGAACACTTCCCACATTCATCCGTACATGTACGGATGAATGTGGGAACCCGTTACCCTAAGAGCCGAACCGGTTGGCCCCGGGAACTCGAAGGACGGCATGTCCGGAAAGAAGAAAAAGGGTTCCGAGAAGGCGACCCCGAGTGTCTACGGCAGGCTCACCAGTCACGAAAGGGACACGGTCCAGAAGATGCTGGAGCTGGACGCCCGCGCGCCTCCAGGGCGATGCTCGGCGGCGATGCGGAGGCGCTGCTAGACGCCTACGGCCTGGAGGGACGTGCCCATCGGAAGACTCGACCTGACGCCGAGCCTCATCGAGAGGGCGCGCGCAGAAAGGCGCGACGCCCCGCTGGCCTAGCCTAGAGGCAAAACGGAATAGGCGGACCGACCGTCCGGCTGAGTCTGGAAAGAGGTGCCAAACTGAGGGCGGAGAATGGCCACCGGATCTATCGAACACATATCCACCGTTCCTTCAACTGGGGAAACGGCACCCCCGGGGTCCATGGGGGCCGCGGGGACGTTCGGTTAGCCGCAGGTACGGACTATCTGCGCAGTGTGTTCGACTGAGATCGGAAATCAACCACGAATGGTGCACACGGCATCGAGAACCCCGCAACAAACCTCGCCCTAGATTTCAAAGCTATCAATCTTCCGAGTGTCGAACAGCATGGTTACGCCATGTCTCTCTAAGCGTAGGTGCACAACTACGAGGTTTTCTCAAAAGATTTAATTGTAACCACACGCGCCATATTAATGATATTCATTAAATACGACTTAGAGCAAAATGGGATTTGAAGCAATTGTGAAATACCTTTTGCTCGATTACCAGAATGAATACTTCTCAACCCATTATTAAATAATGCATTTGCCTTTAGATAGTTCTCAGCTCGGCGCCGATCGAACCGCTCGGCGACGATTGCATCAATCTTATCGACATCCAGTGATCGACCCTCTTTGAAAGCTGAACGTAAACACTGAGAAACAACGAACTGTTTATACAAATTGCTACGCGAAATGCTATTAACAGTCATTCTGTATCGAATGAGGGGCTCTGGAACATTTCCAATAGTGAACCCTTCCAGCTCAGCACGCAACAGCAAGTCATAGTCTTCTGCTAGCGGAACAGGCCGATACCCCATTTCAAATACAGACCTTCTTCCAAACCAACTCGGATGAGGTACGCAATTTCTAATCACAAGAGAACGCCTAACGCCTTCACCCGAACATGGAATTGAATCAACGAGATATAATTGACTACCGTCTTCGTCAATGGCGTTCAAATAAGAACCCACTAGGTCAAGCTCATGTTCTTCAAGATACGACAACTGCCGTTCAATGCGCTGCGCCTCAGAAATGTCATCTGAGTCCATTCGGCAGATATACTGACCGCGTGAGAACTTGAACGCCCTTTCCAAAGATGCAGCAAGACCAAGATTACGTTCATTTCTCACGAGGCAAATCCTGCTGTCATGAGAGCTATAGTTTTGAGCAATGTCGTAAAGTGTGTTGTCATCTGGATTATCAAAAACAACAACCACCTCGATTCGGTGATAGGTCTGCTTTAAAATAGACGCTAGTGCCTCAGTAAAATCTTTGGCGCTCTCCCTATAACAAGGCATGAGCACTGAAACCAACTGTGAATCTGTCAACTAAAACCTCCAACACCGCTGCGGGAGCAAACGATAATGCAAACTACCGATAGTTTAATAGTCCTTCATGTGGCATATATTACAAGTGATTTCGCTTCTGGCGTGTCTACAGTGGTGCCTCAATACCTAAATGAGCAGTCAGAAATAAAGGACATGAATATAGCTCTATTAAATCTTGCAAACTATAGACCTAAAGATGCTAAATATCCCGTCTTCTATCATCAGTCATGCATAGAAAAACTTCCTGAACCGTTTTGCAATCCGTCACTCGTAATATTTCATGAGATATATAGGCCGGATCACATTAAACTAAGCCATTGGCTCAGAAGACATGCGATCCCATACATCATCACACCACATGGGTCTCTAACATATGTGGCTCAAGAACAGCATCATTTAGCTAAACAATTGCTTAATGTTTTCTTCTATAACGCCTTTATTCGCAATGCTGATTGTATCCATTTTCTATCGGAAAAAGAAGCGATGAGTTCAAACGGCTTTAAACATAGGAAAGCAAGCATTATTCCAAATGGTGTTAGCATCCCAAACGCCAAAGCCTCAAACTTAGACAGCCGCATCGCGCTTTTTATTGGCCGCCTAGATATAGAGGTCAAAGGTCTTGATCTACTGATCAAGAGTCTGCCGCTAATAGCTGATGAACTAAGAGGGCTCGGAGCTAAAATTTACATCTACGGTCCAGACGAAGATGGGTCTATGGCCAAACTGGAACTACTTATTGCCGACAATCAAGTATCCGATATTGTTTTATTAAATGGTCCAGTTAATGGTCAATCTAAAGCGGACGCTTTCCTCCAATCGCAGTTTTATATCCAACTTTCACGCACTGAAGGTTTCCCGACGTCTGTTTTGGAAGCACTAGCATATGGCCTCCCAATTATTGTTACCGAGGGAACCACATGGAAAGAAACAGCGAACAATAAAGGAATTGGAATCGGTGTAGAATCTGATCTCGAAGCCATTTCTAACGCAATTCTCACCCTGTTCAATGACGATGAACTTCGTTGTAAACTTGCAAATGCAGCTAGAAAGTATGCAATTGAACACTTTCAATGGAAGGCCATTGCCAAGCGTCAATTTATTTTATACAGGGACATTGTAAACGGGCTTTCTAACTAACCATCTTGTTCTTCCAATACGGAAAGGGACTAAATGCTGTTTTCAATTATTATCCCTGCATATAATGCGGCATCCAGTTTGCCGGAAACGTTATCATCCATCTACCAACAAACATATGACGGCTATGAAATAATTCTCATCAATGATGGATCAGCAGACGCTACTGAAAGTGTCTGCAAAATGTTTTGTGAATCTCACAACAATACGCATTACGTTAGACAAAATAATATGGGCGTATATGAGGCCAGGCGAAAAGGCGCGGAGATAAGCGCCGGAGATTACCTGGTCTTTGTTGATGCGGATGATTCTTTGCGCTTCGATACCCTATCTATTCTTGCTCGCGAAATCGATAAGTGCAATCCAGACATAATCTGTTTCAGCTATACAAGAAACCCAGACTATTCAAACGATCCGTTTATCAATCCCGCCCTTCCGTCTGGCATCTATGAAGGTGACGATCTCGCCGAAGTCAGAAAATGTTTGGCACGAGGGAAACTCAATTCAATTTGGGGAAAGGCAATCAAAAGAAACTGTCTGATTGACGATTTAAGCAATACCGATACAAAGAGAATCGATTTTGCAGAAGATTTTCTGCAAATGATACCCATAGTCGATTCAGCCAGATCGGTTTTACAAATAAGTGATGCGCTGTATTATTACAATTGTCAAAACGGACAAAGCGCAACACACAGCTATAAGGAAAAACAGCTTTCAGATTTAACCTTCGTCACCTCAAGCCTAGTGAAAATCGCTGCTCGTTGGGGAGAAGAAACAGAAAGGCTGGCATGGAAAACAAGAACGGAACAGTATCTTTATCTCCTATCGATCAACGAGCTCAGTGACAATAAAGAGACCAAAAAACGTAACTTTGTTTCAATTTCAGAGGCCTTATTTAATCCCTCAATTAAAGCTAATGTCCCTTGCAGCACCTACAGACCTGACAGCTATTTACTGTTCCTTGCGGCAAAGAATAAGAACTATTTGTTATCTCGAGTAGTAATTCGCTGTTGTGAACAGCTAAAACTATTGATACTGAAAATCTTGAGCTAATCGCTCTGTTGTCATCGCTCATTTTTCCTGGCACCGAGTAGTAAAACCAACCGACTTAGCCTTCGATAATCAAATGTTAGGCAAGCCGGTTGGTCATAAAAGTAATGAAAGTACATTAGGCTATTCTGCTTAATAAGCGTCGCAGATTATCGCTTGATAAATGCAGATATGCTCGTCTTTTCGGATTCGTTTAGCCCAAACATCAAAACCAAGAAGAAATAGATAAAGAAATAAATTATTGCTGACACCAAAACCACCACAAGGCCAGATAAAAGGCTTTTAATTAGGTTATAGAGCAGCAGCAAAGCCCCCGTACCGACAATAACCAAGACGGAAAGTTTGGCAATTTCAAGCCAAAATTTCTTTATGTTCAACCCAAGCTTTTCAGAATAATACCAATTCATACAGAAACCGTTACCTATAACCATAGCGATGGCTGTTGAAACTGCTGCGCCCACTATGCCCATAAGCTTAAGCAGTATAATCGTCACGACCACGTTGACAAGCGCAATCGCAAGATACATATACCCCCTATACAGGTAAACATTCGCAACCTGCATTATGGTAAGTCCCAAGTTCTGAATTAAGTCAATGGTAAATGGAACCATTACGATCAAGGCGATATAGAAAGCGTCTATATAGTCCTTACCAGCCCAAATAATGATGAAATCTTTCCCCAGAACAATAAATAAACTAAGAACAAATCCGCAGACGATAAAGGAAATGCGACCGACTTTAATGAAGAGATCCGAAATTTCAGACATATCCTTATTCTGGCAATACAGTTCTGAAACTCGAGGAAGATAAACTGAAGAGGCTGCCGTACCGATTGTCATATAAATCGTGTAGATTTGAGATCCAACAGAATATACCGCAACGGCGGCAGCACCAAAATAATAGCCGACAATTAATTGATCGGTTTTCCAGAAAATCTGGTCAGCAATCGTCACCAATACAATCGCGCCGCTAAAAAATAGCAATCCTTTAGCCAGTTTCATGTCCCAGCCATGATATCTGAAACTAATATGCAGATTATATTTAGCAAACAAACGCTGGCTCACCGCGCACAACGCATTTGTAACAAGCACAACTAAACATACGGCTAATGCATTCTTAAAAATTGTCGTAAGTCCATACACAATGAAAGGCTGAGCTATTAGGGCGGCCAATTGCGACCCCTTCAAAAAAACGAACCTTTCATTAGCAGTTATCGCCGCAACGCTAATAGTGTTGTTCATGATAACAATTGTGTTGATCCCTAATACAACAAGCATTGCGGAACACTCATCAAGCTGTGGGTTTGTAAAACTGGCTGAATATACAAACCGAACAACCACGGCGAGAACGCAACTTATTAGCATCACGAACACAGATAGGACCCAGTACAGACGCCTAGCTATTGCGAGAGTATTCTCCATTAAGTCATTTTTGCCCTCTGCCATATACTTGCAATAAAAACGCCCAACACCGGCAGACAAAATCCCATTAATGGAAACTATATAAGACATGATAGAACCTATCAATTGATAGAGTCCATATTCGTCTTGTCCAATGTTTTGCAACAACATCGGAACATATACAAAGCCGACTAAAGCCTGAGCCAGTATATAACCATATGTAATTATTATGCCAGTAAGTCTTCTGCTTGCGCTACTTATCAGAATCACCGTTTCACAATTAGTTGCTTCAAATACCATTCAGAAATTAAAGCACTATTTAATCAGAACAACCGATTGCCGAACCTCTCCTTTGTTCGCATTGTTAAAGCAGGGTCCAATTAAATTCCCAGGCAGAATTTGATGCCACATTTTATTGTCATGCGGATTATCTCCCCAGAAGAACCCAATATGACAGTCGATTGATCCGTCAGTCTTAAAGAAGATAATATCTCCCTTTTGAGCATAACCACTATTTAGCATATCTTGGACAGTACGGAACTCATACATTTTGCATCCCAAATCTCGAGCATAGCCATACCATCTCCAAGCGTTAATATAGCCGCCACCGCCTGGCCCCCCAGCCCAAGGAGAGTGATTATTATTCTGCGCAATACGATTGACATCGCCACCAACCGCAGCATAAGCATGAGCCACGAAGCCAGTGCAATTCATGCCAGTATAGCCATCCCATCTCGGGGCACCTTTTGGATAAAGGCAACTATCATAAGAGAAGCCACCAGAATATCTCGTTCCTAAATAATAGCCATCAAATTGATGCGACGTAAGCCAAGTGACGAGTCCAATACGACTAACCCCCAAAACCGTTGAGCTACCAAATGGGCTGTAGTAAATCTGAGTCGACTTCGACTGGAGAGTGCCATCAGGAAGCAAGACATCGCAGTAAAGATCGTAATAACCATCTTGCAATCCAAGTGCAGAGGGATTGAAATAAGCGTCATTCACACTGGAAAATTCTTTTAGAACACCCCATTTGCTCCAGTCGGACTTGGCCCAAACAAATTTAAACTGAAATTGCCCAGATTTTTCAGCTGCAAGCGTTCCCAAATCAGCTCGAACTCCCCAAGAATTATTGCCATCAGTCGAAATTGCAGTAATCCTCGAGAAATCCCAACAGCTAATGATTGTTCTTTTTGTTTGGACAACTCCATCTGACCCCGAAACGTCACAGATCAATTCATAGTCTCCGGCGTCTTTTGGAGCCCATTGCAAGTGTGAACTTGTGCCCTGTTGAGCAACGCCCCAGTCAGCCCAATTATTCTTATTCCAGACGAACTTATACTGTAAGTAATTAGTATCACCCGAGCATCTGGCATCGATCTCAGTGCTTTCATTAGGCCTGACAAGCGTTGCAGAAGAACTCAAGGACTCGTAATTCCACTTCTCGGAGCCAATCGAGCATTCAGTCTTCGAGGTCATCGTCTGATCGTTGGCCTCATCAATAACATCAACAAAAACGGTGACAGCGCCAGATTTATCGACTCTCCAGTCAATTGAGGATTTACCTCTGCCGGAGTCAATCACACCCCATTCAGCCCAGTTGTTCCGCATCCAAACATATTTGTATGAAATCTGATTATTCTTTCGGATGGTAATCCGAGGTGTAATTGAAAGCGTATCCCCTACGCACAAATTGGATGAATCAGATTTCAAATCTATTGAAGTGAAGTTAGATAGATTTCTCTCCACTCTGACGGGGAACCTCCAGGTCCTCACGTTGCCGGCCGAATCGACGGCGTCGACCAAGATGTTGACGTCGCCGGCGACCTCCGGCACCCAATCG
>JAHAGQ010000032.1 GCA_018373675.1 Collinsella sp.
GCGTTTAGCTCAGGGGGAGAGCGCTTCCCTGACACGGAAGAGGTCAGAAGTTCAAATCTTCTAACGCCCACCAAATGTTCGCAGCTCAGAGGCTATGTCCTCTGGGCTGTTTTGTTTTGCTACCAAGCACGCCGTCAAATATGCCACCAAATATTGATCCAAGGTCCCCGTAGAGGTGCCGGCAGATTGCATACGTCCTGGCCGACCGTGACCGCAACATGTTGGTCAAGCATAATCTTTTGGATTCTTTTGGCGTGAGCGGCTTGGTTTTGGTAGGATTTGTCAGCGGCTTGACTAAGGGGGTTTTATAACTGCCATGCAGGTAGCCGTGTTGGTAACGTTTTACCGACTTCCCAAGAACCCCTCATTTTTAATGCGTCTGCAAAATGACTAATTGCTTTGACCTGCTGAAACACTATATGTTGTGTTTGACCTAAAAAAAGAATACAGGATATAGATGCCTCTTTGTCGTATGATAGATGGCGGACAGAGAACGAGAACCTTATTCGCCCCATTTGGACACGTCTTTGAGCCGCTTGATCGGCCGCGAGGATTGTCCGCATGAGGACTTATGGTTTATCGAGAACACAGATTGCGCGACGGCGCCGCAAGACAGGGGCAAGCCCTGCCGGGTATCGTTTGGCTCTGAAGCGCGATGAGGCTACGATGCGAAAGAGGCAAGAGGATGAAGATCATCAAGCGCAGCGGCACCGAGGTTGTCTTTGACATCGATAAGATCGTCAATGCCATCCGTGCCGCAAACTTGGAGGTCGAGGAGAGCTCTCGTCTTACCGACCGCCAGGTGGTTTACGCGGCGCAAAACGTCGCCGAGGCATGCGAGAACGCGGGCCACACTGTTTCGGTCGAGGAGATTCAGGATTTGGTCGAGGACGAGATCATGCGTCTCGACTGCTACGAGGTTGCCCGCCACTACATCATCTATCGCTATGTTCAGAGCCTGAAGCGCCAGAAGAACACGACCGATGACAAGATCCTGTCGCTGATCGAGTGCAATAACGAAGAGGTCAAGCAGGAGAACTCCAACAAGAACCCGACCGTCAATTCCGTTCAGCGTGACTACATGGCCGGCGAGATCTCCAAGGACCTGACTCAGCGTGTGCTGCTGCCTCAAGAGATCGTGGATGCCCATAATGAGGGCCTGATCCATTTCCACGATTCGGATTACTTTGCCCAGCACATGCACAACTGCGATCTGGTGAACCTGGAGGACATGCTCCAGAACGGTACTGTTATCTCGGGTACGCTGATCGAGAAGCCGCACAGCTTCTCGACCGCCTGCAACATCGCGACGCAGATCATCGCCCAGGTTGCTTCCTCCCAGTACGGTGGCCAGTCGATTTCGCTGACCCATCTTGCCCCGTTCGTCGAGGTGAGCCGTCAAAAGATTCGCGGCGAGGTCGCTCGTGAGCTTGAGGAGCTCGGCGTCTCTGCGTCTGCCGAGAAGGTCCGTGAGGTCGTTGAGGACCGTCTGCGTGACGAGATCCGTCGCGGCGTCCAGACGATTCAATATCAGGTCGTGACCCTTATGACCACCAATGGCCAGGCGCCGTTCGTGACGGTCTTTATGTATCTTAACGAGGCCCGTACGCCTCAGGAGAAGCACGACCTTGCCATGATTGTGGAGGAGACGCTTCGCCAGCGCTACGAGGGCGTTAAGAACGAGGCCGGCGTATGGATCACCCCGGCATTCCCCAAACTTATCTATGTACTCGAGGACGATAACGTTCACGAGGATTCCCCGTACTTCTACCTGACCCAGCTGGCTGCCAAGTGCACTGCCAAGCGTATGGTGCCCGATTACATCTCCGAGAAGAAGATGCGCGAGCTCAAGCTGTCTAAGGGCGAGACCGCCGGCAACGGCGATTGCTACACCTGCATGGGTTGCCGCAGTTTCCTGACGCCTGACCGTTCGGGCAACGGCTTTAACAATGTCGCCAACGCGCTGAACTACGACCCGGCCAAGCCTAAGTACTACGGTCGCTTTAACCAGGGCGTTGTGACCATCAACCTGCCCGATGTCGCACTGAGCTCGCATCAGGACATGGACAAGTTCTGGAAGATCTTCGACGAGCGCCTTGAGCTGTGCCACCGCGCCCTGCTGTGCCGTCATGAGCGTCTGATGGGTACGCTTTCGGATGCCGCACCGATTCTTTGGCAGTACGGTGCCCTCGCCCGCCTGAAGAAGGGCGAGACGATCGACAAGCTGCTCGTGGGCGGTTACTCCACCATTAGTCTGGGTTATGCCGGCCTGTATGAGTGCGTCAAGTACATGACGGGCCACAGCCACACCGAGAAGGAGGGCACGCCCTTTGCCATGGCCGTCATGCAGCGCATGAACGACAAATGTGCTGAGTGGAAAGCCGCGAGCGACATCGATTTCTCGCTGTACGGCACGCCGCTGGAGTCGACGACCTACAAGTTCGCCAAGTGCCTGCAGCGCCGTTTTGGCATTATCCCGGGCGTGACGGACAAGGGCTACATCACCAACAGCTACCACGTCCACGTGTCCGAGGAGATCGACGCATTCGACAAGCTCAAGTTCGAGGGTATGTTCCAGCAGCTTTCGCCGGGCGGTGCCATCTCCTACGTCGAGGTTCCCAACATGCAGGACAACCTCAAGGCTGTCATTCGCGTGATGCAGTACATCTACGACAACATCATGTACGCCGAGCTCAACACCAAGAGCGATTATTGCCAGGTGTGCGGTTACGACGGCGAGATCAAGATTGTCGAGGATGACGGCAAACTGGTGTGGGAGTGCCCCAACTGCGGCAACCGCGACCAGGAGAAGATGAACGTCGCCCGTCGTACGTGCGGCTACATCGGTACTCAATTCTGGAACCAGGGCCGAACCGAGGAGATCCGCGACCGCGTGCTGCATCTCTAATAACCATCCCGGGCCGCCCCGTAGCGAGGCCCCGGACCTTTACTCGCTATTTCGGACAGTCCTGGCTCACGACGGAGGCGCCACTGGCGCCTCCTGTTCGTGCGGAACTCATATCGAGCAAAGGTCCGGGGCCTCGCTACGGGGCAGTCAAGTTGACGTAGTTGAGATGCAGCATGCGGCCTGCTCACTCCTCGAAGTTCTTAGCGGAAATAATTCGGGCTGCAGCTGCGATTTACTTGCGATGGCGGTTGAGCCGCAACCCAGTTTTTATTGGACCTCGAACCCTATGCTCGATGTTCGCTTCGTTCATTGAGTTACCCTTTGCATGAGGCCGGGACATATCGTCCCGCCCGCAGTTTCGCAGGCCGAAGGCCGAGAATGTTTGAGGACGGGATGATATGTCCCGGCCTCCCGGGAGAGTTACTTATGAACTACGCGAACATCAAGTATTTCGACATTGCTGATGGGGAAGGCGTTCGCACTTCTCTGTTTGTGAGCGGGTGCCGTCGTGGGTGCAAGAACTGCTTTAACTCTGTCGCGTGGGACTTTGCTGCGGGCGAGCCGTTCGATCGTGCCGTCGAGGACAAGATTATCGAGAGCCTCGACCATCCCTTCATCGATGGCCTGACGATTCTGGGCGGCGAGCCTATGGAGCCCGAGAATCAGGCGGGGCTTGTTGACTTTATCGAACGCGTGCGTGCGGCCTATCCCGAGGGGTCGGGCAAGACCATTTGGTGCTTTACCGGCGACGTGCTCGAGGAGCTTATGCCGGGTGGCCGTCATCATACCGAGGTGACGGACCGTATCCTGGCCTGCCTCGATATGTTGGTGGATGGCCCGTTTGTTCAGGATCTGTACGATATCTCATTGCGTTTTAGAGGCTCGAGTAACCAGCGTGTGATCGATATGAACGCTACGCGCGACCGTGCTGAGCGCGAGGGCGTTGCGCTTTGCGACGCTGTGGAGCTTTGGCGGGACGATCCGGTCTATTCGACCCATACTATGTAGCTTGTGGCCGATGCCAAAGGGCGTGGTACCATAGCGCGAACGTGAAATCGGAAAAGTGAGGCCCAGATGGTCGATCAGGAAAAAGTCGAGGCCGCCATTAAGCTGTTGCTTGAGGGCATAGGCGAGGACCCAACTCGTGAGGGCCTGCTGGAGACCCCGGCGCGCGTTGCCCGTATGTATGGTGAGATCGCCGGCGGTATGGATCAGAGTGCCGAGGAGCACCTGTCCAAAACCTTTGCCGTCGCTTCGAACGACTTGGTTATTGAGCGCGACATTACGTTTTACTCGCTGTGCGAGCACCATCTGCTGCCGTTTTATGGCAAGGCTGCGATCGGCTATATCCCTAACGGTCGCGTGGCGGGTCTGTCTAAGCTCGCTCGCACGGTTGAAGTCTATGCCCGTCGTCTGCAGCTGCAGGAGCAGTTGTGTGCACAGGTTGCCGATGCCCTCATGGAATATCTTGCTCCCCAAGGGGCGATTGTGCTGATGGAAGCCGAGCACATGTGCATGACGATGCGCGGCGTGCAAAAGCCCGGCACCAAGACCGTGACGCTCGCTCGCCGCGGCGTCTTTGAGACCGATCCCGCGCTCGAGGAGCGGTTCTTTAGGATGCTGGGCCGTTAGCATGAGGGTCGTCAACGACTTTACATCGAAGACCGATGAGGGGACGTCGCGTCGCGGCTTCATGGCTTCGGGCCTGGCCCCCTTTGGTGCTATGCCTCGCATTGATTACATTTGTGCCAACGGGCTGTTTCGGCGGCACCTGGGCAACATTGCGCAGTTGGAATCGGGGCGCATCTTCTGCCGCCACGGTATTGACCATCTGCTCGATGTCGCTCGCATTATGTGGATCAAGAATCTCGAGGAACAGCTCGAATTTGACCGCGAGGTCATCTACGCCACGGCACTTCTTCACGATATCGGCAAAGATGAACAGTATGAATCGGGTATATCCCATGATGTTGCAAGCGAACGCGTCGCTGATGCGATTCTCGGCGGCATGCCCGATGATGTGGCGTTTGAGCCGGCCGATGCCGCAGCCATTAAGACGGCCATTCTGGGCCATCGAAAGCTGCGCGTGAACAGCCAACCGCTTGAGCGTCTGCTCTATGCGGCCGATAAAGCGTCGCGCGCCTGCTTTGCATGCCCCGCGCGCAATGCTTGCAACTGGAGCGATGATAAAAAGAACCTGTCGATTCGCGTGTAGTTAGTTTGCGCGGCCGGGGTTCTAAACGAAGGAGACGATCGCGATGAGCAACAAGAAACTGCCCGAGAATGCAACCAAGACTGAAGGCGCCGAGCTCGCCCGCCGTGGAAGGGGCGAAATATCCACCGCAACGGCGGTGCCCCACGTGAGCTATGACGATCTTCGCCATGCCGATCGCATTACTATCGACGGTCTCGAGGTCTTTGCCAATCATGGTGTGTATCCCGAAGAGAACACGCTGGGCCAGAAGTTCATCGTGTCCCTGGTGCTCTATGCCGACCTGCGTGCAGCGGGGGAGCACGATAACCTGGACGCCTCGATTGACTACGGCTCGGTGTGCCACGATGTCGATGGCTATCTGCGTGAGCATACGTTTAAGCTTATCGAGGCTGCGGCCGAGGGTGTGGCCCAGATGCTGCTACGTCGTTACCCCTTGCTGCTTGGCGTGCGTGTTAAGCTCGATAAGCCTTGGGCGCCCGTCGGTCTTCCCCTGGCAAGCTGCGGTGTCGAGATCGAGCGCGTGCGCTAACCGGTTCTAATACGTCTCTATGGGTGGCTGCTTGAGCCGCTGGGACAGTGCTCTATTGTTGGGGCAGTACGTGTCGAGCAGGGCGTGAAACCGCTGATTGTGGCTTGGCTCGAGCAAGTGGACGAGCTCGTGGGCGACAACCATGTCGAGACATTCGACGGGGTAGGCGGCAAGTTCTCGTGCGATGCGAACGGCGCCGGATTTGGGCGTGCAGGAGCCCCAACGCGTTTTCATGCTGCGTACGGAAACGCGGGAAACGGCGACACCCATTGCGATTTCGTATGCGTGCACCATATCGCGCAGCGCCGATATGACTTCGGACGTATAAAGCTGGTCGATGTGGATCTGGAGTTCTTTGGGCGTTAGGCCGTCGAGGGCTGTGCGCTGCTTTGCCTGCGTGCACCCACTTGGCTCGTCGGTACCCATAAAACTTGCGAAGGTAGCCTGCTTGGGCCGCGGTGCGGGTGGCTCAAAGTTGTGGTCGAGTGCATCCTGAACGGTGATGGGTTTGCCCCAAAGCGCAATGATGGACGAGGGACTGAGCGGCTCTCGCGCCGTCGTCTGACGTTGCTCGCGCTGGGCAAGTCGGCTGATAATCCAGGCGCTGTTGCGCTTCACAAACGCTTCGATACGCTCGCGGCTGGCGCCGAGCGGTGCACTGGCGTGGACCTCACCGTTCGATGTGACGCGTAGGTTGAAGTTCTTGACGCGCTTTTTGGTAACGATGACGGGGATGGGCGTCCCATCCGGTCGGGATGCGGAAATCGTAAACTGCTGCGTCAAAAGCGGTCCTTCAGATTGGGGACGGGCCGGCATGTCGACCGTTCGGCATGCCGGCCCGCTCAAGGGATGTGAAATTAATAACGCTCAAAGAAGGCAAGCGCGTTGTCGCTGCAGAGCTTCTGCATCACGGTCTTGCCAAAGTGCTTGGAGAGCATGTTCTGGAACTCGGGCATCTTGCTGGCATCGGAGAGGAAGGCGGGCACCGTGGCACCGTCCCAGTCGCCGCCGAGCGCGATGACGTCCTCGCCGCCCAGGTCGAGCCAGTGCTCGATATGTGCCGCCAGCTGGTCGAAGGTGACGTCTGCGGCGGTCTTGTCGGTTGCGTCGTTGGAAAGGAACTCGCTGCAGTAGTTGAGGCCGACGATACCGCCCATGTCGCGAATGGTGCGGAACTGGTCGTCGGTAAGGTTGCGTTTGACGCCGCAAACCGCACGGGAGTTGGAGTGGCTGGCGACGAAGGGACGTGTGGCGTGGGCGACAACCTCGTCAAAGCACTCATCGTTGAGGTGGGAGACGTCAAGTACCATGCCGGCGTGCTCCATCTGCGTAAGTGCCTCGATGCCGGCGGCGGTGAGGCCGGCGTGGGTATCGTGTCCGCTCGCGAGCGGTCCCTGCGCATTCCAGCTGAGCGATGACATGAGTACGCCCAGGCTCTTAAGCACCTCGATCAGCGCGGGGTCCTCGGCAAAGAACGTGGCGTTTTCGATGGTGTGGATGCAGGCGACCTTGCCGTCTTTGAGCGCGGGGCGAATGTCTGCTGCGCTGCGTACGTTGACCATGCGGTCGTGGTTGAGCATGGCCTGGCCGCTCATATGCGCCATGATCTGCGCCTGGAAGCGCGCGGCGTGGGCGGTGGGAATCTCATCGGGGACAAACGTGGCGAAGCACTGTGCCCACGGCGTGTTGCCGATCTTTGCGAGCGAGATGGCGCAGGCGTTGCCCTCGATGAGGTCGAAATCTTGCGGATGCGTTTCGTCGCCGGGGAAATAACCGTCGGTGCCGGCGGTAAAGCGCAGGTCGAGATCGAGCGTGGCCCAGCCGATTCGGTCGGCGGTGTCGCAGTGTAGGTCAAATACGGGATATGCCATGGTTCCTCCGGTTGCAGCGTTTCTTTGCAAACTATCATTGAATTGTATGACTAGGGTATAGTTAGCGCCATATGTTCACGGCGGCCCGCGTTGTGCGCCGCCCTTATCACGGAGGTTACCATGTCCAACCAGGGCAAGAAGGTCAAGACCCATTATCGCGGCACGCTCGATGACGGCACGCAGTTCGATAGCTCCTACGATCGCGGCGAGCCGCTGGAGTTCACCTGCGGCGCCGGTCAGATGATCAAGGGCTTCGACGCCGCTGTTGTCGACATGCAGGTGGGCGAGAAGAAGACCGTGCACATCCCGGCTGCCGATGCCTACGGCGAGCACAATCCCGAGATGGTTATCACCTTCCCGGCCGAACAGGTTCCCAACATCGAGCAGATCGAGAAGGGCATGAAGCTTTTCCTGTCCACGCCGAGCGGTATGCCCGTCCCCGCCGTGGTCATCGACGTTACGCCCGAGGCCGTGACGCTCGACGCCAACCACGAGCTGGCCGGCAAGGACCTCAACTTTGATATCGAGCTCGTCGAGGTCGAGGGTTAGAGTATGCCCGAGCGCTTGGTTTCGACGACATGCTTGGGAAATCTCAACGATCCGTCCTATGAACTCCTGCTCCGCCGGAATTTGGGCGGCGTCTTTGAAGTTGACGAGCTACTGCTCGATTGGGACCAGGCTGACACGCGCGCGTTTGTGGGTGTGACGGAGCTGGGGCGCACGGTCGATGTTCGGCTGGATGCTGCCGACGGCGGTCGTCTTACCGACGGCGACGTGCTCGCCATCGACCGTTCGGGCATGGTGCCCGTGGCGGTTGTCGTGCGCCTGCGCAGTGCCGAGGTTTATTTGGTCGAAGTCGACCGCATGGACCCGATTGCGCTCGCGCATGCGTGCTGGGAGATCGGCAATATGCACGCGCCGCTTTTCCGAGGCGATTCGGACGAGCATACCGTGCGCATGTATACGCCGGTGCAGCCTGTTTTGGGCCGCATGCTCCGGGGCGTCGAGGGCGTTCGGCTCTCGACGGTTACCCGTGAACTCGATTCGGACCGGCGCTTTGCGTCGAGTGCGGCGGATGCCGTTGTGAGTATGGCTCCAGACTTTACGATCGTAAAGAAGGCGCGCGGTTAACGTGCGTATAAGTAAGACGGACTTTGAGAGGCAACTATTCAAAGTCCGTCTTTCTGTTGATGAGATGCTGTGGGGGAAAGCATATGGGTCTTGAAGGAATCAAGCTGATTGCATGCGATTTGGACGGCACGTTGCTGCATCCGGGGGAGCGCGAGCCGCGTTCCGAGGCCTTTGAGCTCATCGATGAGCTGCATCGTCGCGGTATCGTGTTTATGCCGGCGAGCGGTCGTCAATATGCGAGCTTGCGCCATCTGTTTGCCCCGGTGGCCGATGAGCTCGCCTATGTATGCGAAAACGGAGCCCTGGTGATGAGCGAGGGACGTGCCGTTGTCAAGCGTTCCATGGAGCGTAGCCTTGCTATGGATATCGCGAATGCCGTGGTTGCGTATCCCCATGCCGACGTGACCCTTTCGTGTGAGGGACACCTCTACACCATGAGCGGCAACGATGCGTTCGTCGACCATTTGCGCTATGAGGTCCACTGCGATGTGGCGGTGGTCGACCGTCCCGAGGACATCGACGAGGACGTCATTAAGATTGCCTTCCAGACGCCCGAGGTGAATCAGCCGGCGGCCCTGGAGTATTTCGAGCGCCTCTTTAGCGATCGAGTCGATGTGATGACGTCGGGAACCGAATGGACGGACTTTATCGGCTTTGATTCGGGCAAGGGTTCCGCGCTTGCCGATTACGGTCGTGCCCTGGGAATTTCGCCCGACGAGATGATGGCGTTTGGCGATAACGAAAACGACCGCGACATGCTCAACGTAGTGGGCCATCCTTATCTAATGGAGAGCTGCAATCCCTCTATGTGTGGCATCAACGACCGCGTCCGTTACGTGCGCACGGTCGAAGAAGAACTGCACCGTCTACTTGCTGAGTAAACATTTGGGGCATGTCTAGAAATCTACTTCTTGCTGCAAAGTGCGGAAAGGTGGATTTTAAGGCATGTTCCAAACGTCTACCGGCAATCGGGGCAGAGACCCTCGAAGATGGTGTAGTGCGACGTGACGTGCCAGCCGATTTGCTCGGATGCTTTGGCGTCGAGCTGTGCATCGAAGGGGAGTGGTACGTCGATGACGCGGCTGCACGAGGTGCAGATGATATGCGCATGCGGCTCGACGGTGCGATCGAAGCGGCTGCCGCCCGGCGTCTTGATGGAGAGGATTTCGCCGGCGTTGGCCAAGAGATTGAGATTGCGGTAGACCGTACCGCGGCTGATTTTGTCATCCTGCGCGCGCACGACGTTGTAGATTTCGTCGGCGGTGGGATGGTTATAGCTTTGGCGCACGGCGTCAAGAACCAGCTTTCGCTGCTTGGTATTCCTTCTTTGCACCGCCATGCGCCTCGCCTCTTTTCTATTAACGGTCGTAGGTAAATGATACCGTATTTAGCACACAATACTAATAATGAGGAGTGAAACCGTCTTCATTGGCAAGTGGGGCTCGGGCCTGGGCGTCTACGAGGCGAAAACGCGTTCCCATGCGCTCGTAGGAGGCATGAAGTGCCTCGAGATGAGATAGGATATTTGCCGGAGCTCCCTGTATCTCCATCTCGACTGAGCCGTCTTCCATGTTACGCACCCAGCCGGTGAGGGAGCGTGCCTGCGCGAGGTTGGCGTTGGTAAAGCGAAAGCCAACGCCTTGGACTTGCCCCGCCCAGCGCAGGAAATAGCGCAGGGGAGTGTCTAGAGTGGCCTTGTCGCTTGCGAGCACAGTAAGTCTGCGGCGCAGCTCGAGCTCGACGTTTGATGGTTTTTGAGGTTCTCGACTGCCGCCGGTGACGCTGGAGAAGAACGTATCGAAGAGACCCATCGCTATGCCTGCTTGCCTGCGTCGGCCGGGAAGATAATGCCGGCCTGCTGGCGCACGGCATCCATGATGCGCAGCGAGACGAGCGTGACATCGCGGTAGTGGCCAAGCTCGTGGCGTCCCGCCGGGGTCTCCCAAATCTCTTCCTTAACGTTATCGATGCCGCAGATGGCGGTGATAAAGTCTGTGAGTTCGTATTCCATAGTGTTGCTCGATTTGGGCAGGTCGAGCACGCGGCCGTTCTCGCCCTGTTCGCGCGGTGCCTCGGTCGCCGAGCCGCGTACGACGTCGCCGCGATAGTCGATGCGGACGTTGCGGGGCGTGGACAGATGGTCGATCTGGATAGTGCCACGCTCGCCTTCTATCTGCGAGGGCAGCAGGTCATTCGTAATTTTGGAGTGCGCGAGCTCGACGGAGATGCGGCCACCGCCGTAGCTGGCGAGGATGGAACCGCAGCCGTCGATGGGGCCGTGCGTGAGCTGTCGCGTGGTGGGGTCGAGCAGAGTAGTCATGCTCGTAAGGCCGGAGGGCATGCCGAAAATCTCGACCATGGGCTCGACGGTGTAGACGCCAATGTCCATGAGGGAACCCGATGCCATATTGCAGTCGAAGATATTGGTGGCGCGTCCCGCGAGAATCTCGTTGTAGCGCGAGGAATATTTGCCAAAGCGCAATGAGGCGCGGCGGATGGGGGCGATCTCGCCCAGGACGTCCTCGATGGCGTGGAAGGCGGGATCGTGGAGGGGACGCATAGCCTCGAGGGCCACGACACCTGCTGTCTCGGCAGCGCGGAAGACTTCCAGCGCCTGCGCTTCGGTGGCGCAGAAGGGTTTCTCGACGATGACGTGCTTGCCACCGGCGATGCAGGCAAGGGCCTGCTCGTAGTGAAGTGCGTTAGGGCTGCCGATATAGACGGCGTCGACGTCGGCGGCTACCGCAAGCTCATCGAGTGACGTAAAGTTTCGCTCACCACCGCGCTCGGCGGTAAAGGCAGTACCGCGATTGGCGTCGCGTGAAAGCGTGCCCACAAACGCGGCTTGGTCGTTGGCGTTGACGACTTGGATAAAGTCGTCGGTGATCATGGATGTGCCGATGGTCGCGATGCGCAGCATACGTCCCCCTTGCGTTGTTTGGTCTACAGGATGAGTGTAGCGCGTGGGGATATAAAGCTGCGCGAAAACGCTATTACAGGTCGCTCTCGTTAAAGCCGGTGTCGATATCGAGGTTACTGCCGTCGGCCGCCGTGGTGGCGAGCTCATCGCAGCGCTCGTTGAGCTCGTGGCCGGCGTGACCCTTAACCCAGATGAACTCAACCTTGTGCTTGCTTTTGGCGGTGAGTAGGCGCTCCCACAGGTCGCGGTTCTTGACGGGCTGCTTGTTGGCGGTTTTCCATCCGCGCTTTTTCCAGCCGTCGATCCAGTGTTTATTGAAAGCGTTGACGACGTACTGCGAATCGGAATGGACCTCGACCTCGCAGGGGCGGTTAAGTGCCTCGAGCGCCACGATGACCGCCATGAGCTCCATGCGGTTGTTGGTGGTCTTGGCGTAGCCGCGCGAAAGCTCGGAGGTGAAGGTCTTGCCGGCGGGGTTGGTGTATTTGAGCACGGCGCCGTAGCCGCCGCGTCCCGGATTTGATCGGGCCGAGCCGTCGGTATAGATGATGACCTTCACATGGTTCCTTTCGTTGGGTACGTTTCGTGTGAGTGACCATTGTAGCGCCGCGTTCGTCGAGGGCTAGCAATCTACGATTTCTACCCCGTCTTCCGACAGTTAGTTGGCATGGATGATGCGGTTGAGCTCGTCGAGGTATTGCTGCAAGAGGGGAGAGGGCTTGCGCTCGTCGTGCATGATATAGCCTACGTGCATCGTTGGGGCGTCTGCTAACGGGATCGATGCCATACCCCATTGCATTTCATTGGAGAGGACACCGGTCGACAGGGTGTAGCCGTTCGACGTGATAAGTAGGTTAGTAAGTGTTCCGCGGTCCGAGATTCGTATGTTGCGGTCGCAAGGGATATAGCTAAAAGGTTCCTCGGCGTAATAGAAGGAGTTTGAGGTTCCCTGCTCAAAGCTGTAGCGCGTATATGGTGTGAGGTCGGCAAGGGACAGCTGAGGGCGGCGTGCGAGCGGGTGGCGCTCGCTAACGAAGACGTGGACCGTCGCGTCGAATAGGGGATGGAAGCTCGCGCGCGCATCGGCGAAGGCCTTCTGCAGGACGCGGGCGTTAAAGTCGTCCAGATAGAGGATGCCGATGTCGCTGCGAAACGCGCGGACGTCATCGATGATCTGCGATGTGGTGGTCTCGCGCATGATGAACTCGAACTTGCTGTCGCGGCAGCGCTCGACTACGTTGACAAAGGCCTCGACCGAAAAGGCGTAGTGCTGGGCGGAAATGGCGAGGCGGGCTTGCGGGGTACCGCCGTCCTCGTAGCGGGCCTCAAGCATGTCGGCCTGCTCTACGACCTGGCGTGCATAACCCAAAAGCTCGGTGCCGTCGTTGGTGAGTGCAACACCGCGGCTAGAGCGCGTAAAGATTTCGATATGAAGTTCCTGTTCCAGGCTTTTGACGGCGTTGGAGATATTGGACTGTGCGGTATAGAGGCGCTGAGCTGCGGCGTTGATCGAACCGGACTCTGCCACGGCGATCAAAAAGCGAAGCTGCTGGAGGGTCATCGGCGCCCGTCCTTTCGATAGTTATCTATAAAACAGATAACAAGTTAGCGCTTTTAAGTGATTGACCGAGCGAAACAATGCCCGTACTATTCAAAACACACAAAGGCGGTAGGTAATTAAACCGACCACGGAACCGGGATGCGAAAGGAGGCCTGCATATGAATTGCTTACCAAGACGAATGCCGGGCTCCTGTTTGCGCCCGTCGGCGTGATCAGGAGACAGCGACTTACTTCTCTCTTTTTATTTACTTTTGTTCGATCAAGGAGATCATCATGAGCCAGTTCATCAACAACCCCGAGCACACCTTTGGTTTCGATACCCTGCAGCTGCACGTTGGCCAGGAGAGTGCCGATCCTGCATCCGACTCCCGTGCCGTGCCTATCTACCAGACCACGAGCTATGTGTTCCGCAACTCCCAGCACGCCGCCGACCGCTTTGGTCTTGCCGACGCCGGAAACATCTACGGCCGTCTGACCAACTCCACCCAGGGCGTCTTCGAGGATCGTATCGCCGCGCTCGAGGGTGGCGTGGCAGGTCTTGCCGTCGCCTCCGGTGCTGCTGCCATCACCTATACCCTGCAGGCTCTTGCCCAGGCCGGTGACCACGTGGTGGCTCAGAAGACCATCTACGGTGGCTCCTACAACCTGCTGGAGCATACGCTCTCCCAGTTTGGCGTCGAGACCACCTTCGTCGATGCCCACAACCTGGACGAGGTCGAGGGCGCCATCAAGGACAACACCACGGTCATCTATCTCGAGACGCTCGGCAACCCCAACTCCGACATCCCCAACATCGACGCCATCTCCGAGATCGCCAAGAAGCACGGTCTGCCGGTTGTCGTCGACAACACTTTCGGCACCCCGTATCTGTTCCGCCCGCTGGAGCATGGTGCCAACATCGTCGTCCACTCCGCAACCAAGTTCATCGGCGGCCACGGCACCTCGCTGGGCGGCGTGATCGTCGACGGCGGTAACTTCGATTGGAAGGCGAGCGGAAAGTACGCGCAGATCGCCGAGCCCAACCCCTCCTACCATGGCGTCTCGTTTGCCGAGGCTGCCGGTCCCGCCGCCTTCGCAACCTATGTCCGCGCCATCCTGCTGCGTGACGAGGGCGCCTGCATCAGCCCGTTCAACGCCTGGGTCCTGCTCCAGGGCACCGAGACTCTGTCGCTGCGCGTTGACCGTCATGTCGAGAACACCAAGAAGGTCGTTGAGTTCCTGGCTGGTGACAGCCATGTTGCCAAGGTGAATCACCCGAGCCTGCCTGAGCACCCCGATCACGAGCTCTATCAGAAGTACTTCCCCAACGGCGGTGCCTCGATCTTTACCTTTGAGATTAAGGGTGGCCAGGAGGCAGCTTGGAAGTTCATTGATCATCTGCAGGTGTTCTCGCTGCTCGCCAACGTGGCCGACGTCAAGTCGCTCGTCGTGCACCCGGCTACCACCACGCACTCCCAGCTGTCTGCCGAGGAGCTCGCCGAGCAGAACATCACGCCCTCCACGATCCGTCTTTCCATCGGTACCGAGAATGCCGAGGATATCATTTGGGATCTGAAGCAGGCCTTCGCCGCGCTGGACGAGTAAGGCGACTTGTGCAAGGACCCCTTGCGACTCGATAGGTATAACTGTATAAAATGCCTGCTCAAGGCGCCTGTGCGAACAATGGTTGCACAGGCGCCTTTTTTGCATAGAGAGGGCGCAAAAACAGGGTTTTTGACACGCTTTATGCATTCGAGTTGTGGAAAACTCCTGTTGAGAGGATGTGAGTTTTACGCAATTGACGTGCGCCTTTTAAGTAAAACCGACGCTCCTATAAGTTGTCAAGAGGCAGTTTGCGGGAGCGTTCTCTCCAATTCGCACAGGAGCTCGTAATACCTCCTCTCCAGTTTCGTCGA
>JAHAGQ010000033.1 GCA_018373675.1 Collinsella sp.
GATGCCGTTCGAGATGAGGGTCAAGACGCCGGCGCCCGACGGGGAGACGGCGAGTTAGCCGGCAGGTCGGCATGTCAATCCTGGTCTAACAGAGCCTTTTTTAATCCCCGTCCCAGAAAAATCATCAGCGTGCGCTCTACTTTGCGCTGGTGAGGACGCCGGTGGTGTCGAAGGCGGGGGTGAAGCTCTCGTCTACCGCGCCGCCCTCTTGCCAGAACATTGTCGTAAAGCCCAGGTCGTCGGCATGGTCGAGCACCTGCTCGTACTCCTCGCGCGTCACGGCGCGCGCCAACTCGCCGCCCTGCTCGCGCATGAGCGCATTGGGCGTGTACTGGTTCATGACCGAGATCGGCACGTCGCCCACCGTCTGCCACACCAGGTCCAGCACGCGACACGAATCGTCTGCATGTCCCGGCAGTACCAGATGGCGCACAATCATGCCGCGCTTCATGAGCCCGCCCTCATCCACCATCTCTCCCCCGCGGCGCTCGATCTCGCGCGCCATCTGAGCCAGACCCGACACGGCCACACGCGGGTAATCCTTTATATGGGAGAGCGACTGCGCAAGCCCGGCATTGGCATATTTAAAGTCGGTAAGCCACACATCGACCAGGTCGCCCAGCGCCGCCACGGCACTCGCGCGCTCGTAACCACTCGTGTTGTAGACGATCGGGATAACCAGTCCGCGCGCCCGTGCCGCGGCAATCACGGCAGGCAACAGGTGCGCATAGTGCGTCGCCGTCACCAAATTGATGTTGTTGGCACCCTGGTCCTGCAGTTCCAGCATAATCTCGACCAGGCGCTCAGGCGAAATCTCAAGGCCAAAATTGCCGGTCGAGATCTCGTGGTTCTGGCAGTAGATACATTTGAGCGAGCAACCGCTAAAGAAGATCGCGCCCGAACCGGCCTCGCCCGAGATAGGCGGCTCCTCCCACATATGAAGCGCGGCGCGGGCCACCTTGAGCGTGTCGTTAGCACCGCAGACGCCGTGCGCGCCCTCATCGCGCGCCGCACCGCAACGGCGCGGACACAAATGGCAGGCGGGCGAAAAAAGTTCGGTCAACGACGTCGGCATAAAAACATGCTCCAAAACAACGATTCAGCAGCTCAAACGTAAAGGGCCAGACCGGGTAGACGGCTCCGTCCCTAAGGCGCCGTAATCGTCCGACACGATTTTTGTAATGTCAAGACTGGAATCGATAAAGTGCCGCTTTATGATGTAGTTATTCCGCCCCCCGCGGAGCAACTGGGTGAACCGTCGCGTTTATTTAGGGAGCCCACACAGTCGTGCCTAGTACAGGTATCCTTCGTTGTTAAGGACGCTGGAACAGTCGATGAGGGCACCCACCTGTTTTAGGTGGGTTCATTTTCGTAACGTGGGGGGTGGTTTTCTTTTGCCGAAAATCACCATACAGTCCATATGGATCCCCGCCGGCATCCCGACAAGCCATCGACAACATTCCAATATCTGGTATGCGCGTGATAATCGCACGGTGCAAACCTCCGCACCCCCCTCGGTCGAGTATCATGGGACAGCTATGCCATTTCCGCGTAGCAACCTTTGACCTTTTCCTTCGACGCTTGGCGGTTTTTAGATTCATGGCTTCATCCCCGAGCTACATACCGTACCTATGCGTGGCAGCGGCGGCTTTTATCACGACCTTCCTCGCGGTGCCCCTGGTCAAGCGCTTGGCAATTAAGCTCGATGCCGTCGACTATCCTTCTAAGCGCCGCATCAACACCAAGCCCATCCCGCGTTTGGGCGGAACGGCGGTGTTTTTGGGCCTGGTCGTTGCCTGCATTGTGCAAATCCTAGGCACCTGGTACCTAGGCTGGCCACCCGTCCTGGTGCCGCACCCGCGCCTTCACATTAGCTATCCCATGCTGGCGCTCTCCTTTACCGTCATCTTTGCGACCGGCGCTATCGACGACGTCTTCCAGCTCACGCCCAAGCAAAAGCTGGCCGGACAGGTCCTCGCCGCGCTTATCGCCTGCATGGGCGGCCTAAAAATCGGCGTCATCGTCAACCCGTTTGCTCCCGGCGAGATCATGCTCGGATGGCTCGCCTACCCCATCACCGTAATCTATCTGGTGGCATTCACCAACATCATTAACCTCATCGACGGCCTCGACGGCTTGGCCACGGGCATCTGCGGCATCGCCTCGTTCACCATGTTTTCGATGGCCGTTCTCTCGGGCCGCATCGACGCCGCCGCGCTCTCCATTGCGCTCTTTGGCGCCTGTCTGGCCTTTTTGCGCTACAACTTCAACCCCGCAAGCATCTTCTTGGGCGACTCGGGGTCGCTGCTTCTGGGCTTTGCGCTGGGCTCCATCTCGCTGCTCAACGTGAGCCGCACCGCCGCACTCACCTCGCTTATCATCCCGCTCATCGTTGCCGGCGTGCCTATCATCGACACGTTTAGCGCCATCGTGCGCCGCAAGCGCGCCCACATTAGCATCGGGCAGGCCGACAAGGGCCACATCCACCACCGCCTGATCCAAGAAGGCTACAACCAAAAACAGGCTGTGCTGCTCATCTATGCCTGGTGCATTATGCTTTCGGCCGGCGCCGCCGCCATCAATCAGGTCGAGGTGCCCATGCGCGTGCTCATCTTTACCGTGCTTGCCATTGGCTCGGCGGCCTTTGCCAAGCACCTGCACCTGTTTGAACCCGTGCTGCGCCACCATTACAACAAGCGCACGCACGAGGACGAACTGGTCACCCCCGACGACCCCGCCTTTAAGCAGGAGGAGCAGGCAGCCGAGGAGCGCAAAGAAGAGCGCCACCACAAGCTCTAGGGCAAGCTGCCGAGGATGTGCCAAGGCACCGTTAGCCAAGCACGGCCGCGCCGCACCCATCGCACATGCCGCACCACGCGCGTCCCTCTCCCGCCCCTCGCCTACTTACGCACCACCCCTCCAATAAACGCGTTATCATCTTGACCCATGAACATACGTTAGGAGCAATCATGCCAAACGAGAACAGCTACGAAGTCGCGCTGCAAAAGAGCAACGCCATTCGCGAGGGCCTGACCAAGACGCCCGAGAAGTTCACCATGCTCACCGGCGACCGCCCCACCGGCCGTCTGCACCTGGGCCACTACTTCGGCACCCTCAAGGGCCGTGTTGAGCTGCAGAACATGGGCGCCAAGACCAACGTGCTCATCGCCGACTACCAGGTCATCACTGACCGCGACACGACCGAGCACATCCAGGACAACGTGTACAACATGGTCATGGACTACCTTGCCTGCGGTATCGATCCCGACAAGACCATGATCTACGCGCACTCCGCCGTGCCCGCCGCCAACCAGCTCATGCTGCCGTTCCTGTCGCTGGTGTCCGAGGCCGAGCTGGCGCGCAACCCCACCGTCAAGGCCGAGATGGAGGCCTCGGGCCATGAGCTTACCGGCCTTCTGCTCACCTACCCGGTGCATCAGGCCTGCGACATCCTGTTCTGCAAGGGCAACGTGGTGCCCGTCGGTCGTGACCAGCTGCCGCACATCGAGCTCACCCGCACCATCGCCCGCCGCTTTAACAACCGCTACGGCAAGGTGTTCCCCGAGGTCGACGCGCTGCTGTCCGAGACCCCGCTGCTGCCCGGCCTGGACGGCCGCAAGATGAGCAAGAGCTACGGCAACGCCATCAACATCTCGATGACCGCCGAGGAAACGGCCAAGCGCATCAAAAAGAGCCAGACCGACTCCGAGCGCATGATCACGTTCGATCCCGAGAACCGCCCCGGCGTGTCCGGTTTGCTTTCGACGGCCGCCATCTGCACCGGTCGCTCCGAGGTCGAGATTGCCGAGGAGATCGGCATGGGCGGCTCCGGCCAGCTCAAGAAGTACGTGACCGAGGCCGTCAACGAGTACTTCGCACCGATCCGCGAGCGTCGCCAGCGCTACGAGAACGATCTGGACTATGTGAAGGACGTCCTGCACGAGGGCAACCGTCGCGCCAACGAGATCGCCGATCAGACCCTGGCAGAGGTTCAGGACGCCATGGGCATGGTGTACTAGACCGATCTACTGGCTTGAGCTTTCGATTGCTTTAGGGCGGGCGCTGCGGCGTCCGCCTTTTTTGGAGCCGGACCGCTTCGGCTCCGTCCATCGCACCCCCTCGACAAACAGGAACAGGCCCGCCGGCAGTTAGCTGCCAGCGGGCCTGTTCCCGAAGTACACCGTTGAATCGCACAGAGGGGAGGGATGCGAATCAAACTCAACAGGGCAGGCTTTTTCATCGCCTATTGCCTGCTCCCTTGCTGAAACCAATATAGTTCACCGTGGTTTACTTTCTGACGGCAAAGTACGCCGCCACACCTTCTCCATAAGTTAGCTATGGTAAACCTACAGTGTAAAACCACCACAAAGGGGACAGGCGCCTTTGTGGTGGTTTTCGCCACGGAAGAACCGCTAGAGCCCGGCAGGCCAGCGACAGGCGGCCAAGTCGACGTGCATGTCGTCCTTAAACGCCACACCTTCCCCTAGCAAAAGCTCACGTTGAGCATCGGGACCGCCAAAAGCGAAGCCCTCGCATATGTGCCCGTCGGCAAACACCACGCGGTGACAGGGAATCTCGCCGGGGCGCGGATTACTATGCAGGGCATACCCCACGTACCGCGCACTTCGTGGACGACCGGCAAGCAGCGCCACCTGGCCATACGTGGCGACCATCCCCTCGGGGATCTGCTCGACCACCTCGTACACCCGTTCAAAAAAGCCCTCAGACGCCATTGCTCGCTCCCTTCCACCCGGAAAAGCATAAACCACCACAAAGGTGCCTGTCCCCTTTGTGGTGGTTTTGACCGGAAAGCTAGTTGGCGGGGCGGAAGAAGGCTACGGCTACGGCGCCGGGGCCCACGTGGGTGCCGATGGTGGCGCCAATGGTGTGGATGGACAGCTCGCCCTCGGTGTGACCGGCCCACAGTGCCGCGCTGTCCTCGATATATTTCTTGAGCACGGCGTCCGAAAGGCCTGTATAGCCCAGCGCCAGCGGCATGGAAAAGTCGACGCCGCCCGCCTTTTCTACCTTCTGGTTGAGCAGGTTACGACCGTTCTTGGAACCGCGCGCCTTGCCCAGCTGCACGATCAGGCCGTCCTCGGCGGCCACAACGGGCTTTACGTTGAGCAACGTGCCCACAGCGCCGGCCGCAGCAGACAGGCGACCGCCGCGCACCAAGTACTCCAGCGTCTCAAGCAGACCGATAACCACCACGCGGTCACGGACTGCCTCGACGGCCGCCGCGATCTGGGCCGCACTACGGCCCTCGTCCACCAAGCGCAACGCATACTCGACCAGGACACGCTCGCCCAGGGTGACGTTATTGCTGTCCACCACGAACACGTCGCCGCCCGGCGCCTCGGCAAGTGCGGTACGGGCACTCTGATTGGTGCCCGAAAGCTTGGCGCCCACGGTAATAATCACTGCCTCGTCGCCGGCCTCACGTGCCTCGGCAATCGTCTGCGAAAACGCGTACGGGTTGACCTGGCCGGTCTTGGGCAGCTCATCGCGCTCCACGAGCATCTCGTAAAAGCGCTGATGATCGATGTCGACGCCATCCATATACACATCGGTGCCAAAGGTGACGGACAGCGGCAAAACACGCAGAGCGGGGTGCTCCGCCGGCGACATATCGCTTGCGGAATCGGTAATAATACGAATGGACATAACAAATCCTTTCTTGCGCGGAGCTCGCGCGGGGAATTTTGACAGCAATGCCCCGGCACGGTATACGCGCTCAAACGGGACTATGCAGTTGTTAATGGGAAGCAAATGCCTTGGCGGCCTTAGATCTCGCGCAGGGTGTCGAGAATCGTACGCAGCGATGCATACATCTGCTCGCGCTGCTCCACACCCATAGCCTTACCGGTGGTATCGAGCACCTCGCGAATGATGCGGTCCGCCTCGCTCATGCTCTCGCCGCCCAGAGCGGTCAGGCGAACCGGAGCACGATACTTAACGGCGGCATCGCCCGAATCATCGACTTCGACGTAGCCGCCCTCCTCCAGATGCGCGAGCGTACGCGAGACGGCGGCGCGGGTCACGCCTGCCATGCGAGCCAGGTCGGCACCAGTCAGGCCGTCCTTGCTGCGCTCAAGATAGTACAGGCACATAACGTCGGAGCCCTTGAGGCCCAGCCTTGCGCCCTCAGACGTCTTAATGCGCTGGATCTCCTTGTAGAGACCGCTGATCAGTCCGACAAAGTCCTCGAAACGTGTCTCGTCGCTCTGCTGCATGGGAGACGACCGCCTTTCGCTTGCATAATGCTAACGGGTAAACATCTTAGTCGCATAAGGCGACACCCGTACCCAAATACCCCATTTGTTAACCCATCAACATAAAAACCACCACAAAGGGGACAGGCACCTTTGTGGTGGTTTGGGGCATCAATAGGTTCTAGGCGCCGCTACAGCTCCACGCAAGGATTGTCGCGGGTCACAAGCGTCTTAATGACAACCGTCGCTCCCAGATAGCGCTCAAGCAGCTCGGCTAAGCGATCGATCGCAGCCTGGCAATCCCCCATCCGCTCGGGCTCCACGCACTCAATCGCTAGGAACGCATCGGCCGAATCATCGGACAGCGCCGTGCGAACGCCGTCGCGCCAGTTCCAGCAGCGGCACACAGCGCCCGCATCATCGATGTAGGCGAGCTCGCCGGGCAGCGTCGGATCGTCCGTCTCCTCGCCAAGCGGCAAGAACGCATCGCCACCGTCGGTCACCTTCAGGCGAAGGTCCCCCTCGATCGCATGCAGATCCTCGCCTCCCACGGGCAGCGCGTAGGTCAGCGACACCGTGTTGTAAATATCCACCGCGGGCGTAATGTGGCCCACCGGCTTGCCTTTGAGCACGCGTTTGAGCAAGTTCTCGATCGAGCAGCGCGCGCCTTTCTTGGTCTTGAACAGACGATAGGCCTCGCGCCATGCCCTGACCGGTGCGTTCTCGCTGATAGTGTCGCTGGTCAGATGACGCTCCGCATCGATATTGGCGCGGTCGAGCAACGCCGCAATCGCATCCACGTCCTCTTGAGGAATCTGAGCCGTGGGCTTCATGCCCTCCACGACCACAACACCGACCGCTGCCTGCGGAAACAGCTCCCAGAATGAATCCTCGGCAATAAAGCTCTTCATACGCTCTCCCTTCATTGTGCGCGCCCGAGTGAGGGCGCCTAAACAAAAAGCGCCCTTACAACGGCCACCTTCAAAGTCCTACGGTGCCGTCACAAGAACGCTTGCGCTGTCCCCATCCGGAGAAGGGAACGATATGTCAGGCGTATTGTAACCCGAGTCATCCACACGAGCAAAACCACCACAAAGGTGCCTGTCCCCTTTGTGGTGGATATGGACTCACGGCGAAGCTAGTGGCGGAGTCCCAGCAGGCCGCGGCCGTGATGACGGGCCTCGGCGGACACCTGGGCGTGCGGGCCGGCGGCTTTGACGGACTCGGGCAGGTGCGAGTACTTCTTCTCGAAGTTCTCCTCGAACATCACGGCCAAGTTGTGCGCGGCCTCGTCGTAGCGAGCGGTGCTCTGCCAATACTGGCGCGGCACCAGGATGCCGTCGGGTACGCCGTGGCACGTGGTGGGAATGTCGACGTTAAAGATGTCGTCGTGCACGAACTCGCTGTCCTCGATGGTACCGTCGAGGGCGCGGGCCACCAGGGCGCGCGTGTAGGCAAGCTCGATGCGATGACCCACGCCGTAGCCGCCGCCGATCCAGCCGGTGTTGACCAGGTACACACGCGTGCGGCCGTCGGCGATGCGCTCACCGAGCATCTTGGCATAGACCATGGGGTCGAGCGGCATAAACGGCTCGCCAAACAGCGAAGAGAACGTGGGCGTGGGCTCGGTGACGCCGACCTCGGTGCCGGGGATCTTGGCCGTAAAGCCCGTCACAAAGTGATACATGGCGGCGTCGGCCGTCAGGCGCGAGATGGGCGGCAGCACGCCAAAGGCATCGCAGGTCAGGAAGAGCACGACGCTTGGAGTGGTGCCCATGCCCTTGGTCCACGCGTTGGGAATGTGCTCCACAGGGTATGCCACGCGCGTGTTGTGCGTGATCGAGATGTCGTCGTAGTTGGGCTTGCGGTTCTCGTCGAGCACCACGTTTTCGCAGATCGCGCCAAAGCGGACAGCGTTGAAGATCTCGGGCTCGTGGAACGCGTCCAGGCCCTCGCATTTGGCGTAGCAGCCACCTTCGATGTTGAAGATGCCCATGTCGGACCAACCGTGCTCGTCGTCGCCGATCAGCAGCCGCGTGGGGTTGGCCGAAAGCGTGGTCTTGCCCGTGCCCGAAAGGCCAAAGAACACGGCGGTCTCGTGCGTGACGGGATCCATGCTGGCCGAGCAGTGCATGGGTAGCACGTCGTCCTCGACGGGCAGCAGGTAATTCATGACGCTGAAGATGGACTTTTTGATTTCGCCGGAGTAACCGGTGCCGGCAACCAAAATCACGCGCTCCTGGAAGTTGATGACCACGGCGGCGCTGGAGTTGAGGCCCTTGATGGCGGGATCGCACTGGTAGCCGGGAGCGGCGAGCACGCAGAAGTCCGGCTCGCCGGTGCGTGCGATTTCACGGGCAAGCGGGCGGGCGAGCATCTGCTTAATAAAGAGCGCTTGGCTGGCACGCTCGCAGGCGACAAGCAGGCGACGCGTATGGTTGCGATCGGCACCGGCCATACCGCGAGTGACGAACACATCGCGCTCGTTGAGGTAGTTGACGATACCGGCCTTGATGGCCTCGTAGCTCTCGGCAGAAAGCGGGCGGTTGACGGCACCCCAGGCAATCTTGTCGTGAACATCGGGGGTGTCAACGATAAAGCGGTCATTGGGGGAACGACCAGTGCGCTCCCCCGTCTCGATCACCAGCGCGCCGTTGGATGCCATGCGGCCTTCTTCGCGGCGGATGGCGTGCTCGACGAGCTCCGCGGCGGATAGATCGACCAGCAGACGGGGCTGATTCTCGGCGGGATCTTCAACGAGCGCAATACCAAAGTTGGACAGAACTTCTGCAGGGGTAACACCAGGCATGGGGCCTCCTTTAAAAGCGCGACACGTGGACGCGGCGCGCACTTTACTCACGTAAAGCCCGTTGTACCCGATATGCAAAAACGTTTTTGCGGCAACGGCGAAGCGCCCGCCCAACGGTCAAAAATCGCAGGCAAGCGGCCTAGTCGTTAGGGACGCTTTTAAACGACTAGTCATTGGGGACACTCTTGAACAGACAACATTCAAGGAGTGTCCCCGGATGCCGGCACTTAGGGACGTTCCCAAAGTGCCGGCACATAAGGAACGTCCCTAAGTGCCGACTACAGCGGCAGGCCTTGGCCGAGCATGGCTATGGCGCTCATCAGGACCAGCATGCCGGCGGCGTAGGGCAGGACGGCGCCCAGGAGTTCGGCATCCTTACCGCGCACGAGCACGGCGGCAAGACCAATGGCGAGGGTCTGCGGCGAGATCATCTTACCGGCGGCGACGCCCAGGGCGTTCAACGCGACCATCCAGTAGTCGCTCACACCCAGCGCAGTGGCAGCCTGGCTCTGAATGGGGCCAAACAGCATGCCCGAGGACGTGCCCGAGCCGGTCACAAACGCACCGACTGCGCCGATCCACGGAGCCAGAATCGGGTACAGCCCACCGGCGACGGCGATGCAGAACGCGCTGATCGAAGAGATCATGCCCGCATAGCCCATCACCTTGGCACAGCCCAGCACCGAAAGCATCGTGATCACCGTCGGCATCATCTGCTTCACAGTCGCGGCCAGCACCTCGCCCATCATGCGTGGCGAAGCACCCTGAATGGCACCGCCGGCAAACGCCGCCAGGAAAATCCAGACGCCCGGCGTGTTGATCCACGAAAACGTAAGCGTACCGGGATTCTCACCGCAATACACCTGCACGTGGCTCGCAAACGGCGCGAGCGCGGCATGTACAGCGGGCACCAGGTTAGACGTGCCCAGCAGCAACACAAAGATCAGGATGAAGCACGACCAGGCCGAAAGCGCCGACTTAACGGTGAGCTTCTCCCCCGCCTCGATATTCATGTGAAAGCGTGCGTCCAGACGCCCCGACTTCTCGGCACGCATGGCAAGCGCAGCTGTCAGCGCGAGCGAAACGATGGATCCTACGACCACGGCCAGCTCGGGGCCCACAAACATGGCAACGACCAGAGCCGCGCCGACAAACGACACGCCGGAGAGCAACGCCACGCCGGCAACACCGTGCAGACGCTCGCCCACACTCGCGGCATTGCCCTGGTCATCGGCAACACGGCCCGCAACCAGCACAATAAATAGCGGCATCACCACAAAGAACGGCGCGAGCTGCACCAGCTGAACGGTCGCTAGGTGAAGGGAATCCAAACCCACCAGGTCGGCAACGGACACCGTGGGGATGCCGATGGAGCCGTAGGGCGTGGGCACGCCGTTGGCCAGCAGGCAGATGAGCACGGCAGGCACGGCCTCAAAGCCCAGGCCCGCGAGCATGCCGGCGGGAATGGCGACAGCGGTACCGAAGCCGGCCATGCCCTCCATAAAGCCACCGAAGCACCAAGCCACGAGCAGCGCCAGCAGACGGCGGTCGCTGCTGATGGAGGTGATCATGCTGCCGATCACGTCCATGGCGCCCGTACGAACGCACAGGTTATACGTGAACACCGCGGCGATGATCACCAGGACGATGGGCCACAGAGCCATCAAAAAACCTTCGAGCGAGGCGGTCGCGATCTGCGCTGCCGGCAGGTGCCACCATGCGAAGGCAAGCAAGCACGAAAGGACAAACGATCCGATAGCGGCCTTCCAAGCTGGCCATTTAAAGCACAGCAGCATCACGACCAGCCAAATAATCGGCACAAGAGCCAGTAAGAATGCGGCGACGTCCATAGGTAGAAGCTCCTTGGTACCGCGTGGGCGGCATCGGGGGTGTCACAAAACTTTAACAGGATACCGCACGTTTACCGACAAATTACAGCCGCCCGCCGAAATTATTGAACAATCCGTTCAAAAACACGAGCGAACACCGTCGCGTCTATACTAAAGCGCAGCAATAGAAAGGACTCCGCTTTGAGCATCACGCCCCTCGATAGCATTCGCCGCGCCATCGCTCGCCGCAACGGCGTCTCCAACCCCGCTGCATCGAGAGACGGCGCCGCGAAGGCCCAAGGCGGCCGCATCGAGAACGGCCTCTTCCCTGCCTCGCACACTGCCGAGGAACTCGCACGCATCCAAGAGCTGAGTCAGCGCAACGCCGGCGGGCCCGATAGCAGCCAAGCCACACGTCGCCGGCGCGAACGCGATCGCAAGCCCGGCCCCGTCCGCCGCATGGTCAACGCTTGGTGGAACCGTCTGCTCGGTGCCGTCTACGGCGGCGGCTTCTCCATGCAGGAAGCGGAATACGAGGAGCACGCCACCCGCCGCGATTACCTTTGGAACGCTCTCGGCACCGCCGTGTGGGGCTTGGCGTTTCCGCTGCTCACCATCGTGTCCACACAGCTCGTGGGCGCCGAAGAAGCCGGCAAGTTCTCCATCGCCTTTGTCACCGGCACGCTCATCATGATCGCATGCAACTACGGCGTGCGCAATTTCCAGGTCTCGGACATCGACGAAAAGACGTCCTTCGCCTCCTACCAACTCAATCGTTGGATCTGCGGAGCGCTCGCCCTAGGCTGCGGCCTCATGTATAGCAGCGCCCGCGGCTATGACGCGCAGATGGCGACGATCGGCCTGGGCGTCTACCTGTATAAGGTCATCGACGGCGTCGCCGACGTGTACGAAGGCCGCCTGCAGCAGGCCGACAAGCTCTACTTGGCTGGAATGAGTCAAACGCTACGCTCCGTCGGCGTCATCGCGGTCTTCAGCGTGGCGCTGTTCTTCACGCGTAGCATGCCCATCGCGGCCATGGCCATGGGCATCGCCGCGATCGCCTCGCTCGTGCTGGTCACCGCGCCGCTCGCCCTGCTCGAGACCGAAAAATCGCGCCGCGTAAGCCTGCGCGAGGTCGGCCACCTGTTTGTCCAGTGCGCCCCACTCTTTGGCGCGCTATTCCAGTTCAATCTTATCGAGAGCATGCCCAAGTTTGTGATGGAAGGAACACTGGCCTACAAATACCAGTTGTACTTTAATGCCCTGTTTTTTCCAGCTCAGGCTATTCTGTTGAGCATTGGATTTGTCTATAAACCGCAGCTCCTGCGCTTGTCGAGCATTTGGGCTAATCCTCGCAAGCGTCGTCGCTTTGACCTGATTATTGTTGCCGTTATGGCGCTGATCGTGGTCATCACCGGCGTGTGCGCCGCATTTATGGCAGGTCCCGGTATTCCCCTCATGAGCTATATGTACGGCCTCAACTTTGAGCGCTACCGCACATTGGCGCTGCTGATGGTCGTCGCCGGCGGCGTCACCGCGGCCATCGACTTTATCTACGCCATCATCACGGTGCTGCGCCATGCCGGCGACGTCACCAAGATCTACCTGATCTGCTTTGCCGTGAGCGTGGTGCTCCCGGTGATTCTGATCAATCTGCTCGGCCTGATGGGCGCCGTCGTGAGCTACCTGACCATCATGGCCCTACTGCTGGTACTGTTGATTATCGAGTACGCCCACATCCGCCAACGCATAGAGAGGGACCGGAATCCGTACGGCGCCTAATTGCGGCGATGGGAGAAGCTAATTTGCGGTGGAATCACCCCGGCTGGAGTCTCGTTGCGGACACGTAAAACTAAGTGAGTAGATTTTTACCGAATCCCCGACCACACCGACAGAGCACAAGTCTGTGACCTGCACTGATAATTGTTCTCGGGGGAAGCGGGCACTGCGGGGCGCGGCAACGGCGCGCGATTTCCGCGTCGCAGCGCTACCCTGATGCTGAATGCCG
>JAHAGQ010000004.1 GCA_018373675.1 Collinsella sp.
TCGCGAGGAAGCGGCTCAGGGCGATATACGCCGTGATGCGCGACCGGGTGCCCTACCGGGAGTAGCCCCGACGGTTGACAAAACTATAGGAACACCCAATGACTAGTCTGAAATAAAATCCAGGCCTCGCCCAAAAATAGTTCGCCAAGGTTTACTATTATGTTCATAAAGTAGTACGAGGCTAACAATGGGGGATACCATGGCAACGCAGGAAGCCTACGTCCAGGTTAAGGATCTCAAAAAGCATTACGGCGATGGAGATGCACGCCTGACGGTGCTCGACGGCATCGACACGTCCATCAACCGCGGAGAAATCTGCGTCATGCTGGGGCCCTCGGGCTCGGGCAAGTCCACGTTTCTTAACCTGATTGGCGGCCTGGAGGATGCCGACGGCGGCTCCATCATGGTGGACGGCTGCGACCTCACGGTGCTCAAACCTACCGATCTGGGCGAGTATCGCCGCCGTGAGCTGGGCTTTGTCTTCCAGTTCTACAACCTGGTGCCCGATCTCACCATCAAGGAAAACATCGAGGTCACGGCGCACCTGTCCAAAAACCCGCTCAATGTCGACGACCTGCTGCGTTCGCTGGGCCTTTACGAGCACCGCAACAAGTTCCCGCGCCAGGTCTCGGGCGGCCAGCAGCAGCGTTGTGCCATCGGCCGCGCACTCGTCAAAAACCCGGGCCTGCTGCTGTGCGACGAGCCCACGGGCGCGCTTGACTATAAGACGTCCAAGGAAATCTTGCAGCTCATGGAGGATGTCAACCGCACCTACGGCTGCACCATCATCATTGTCACCCACAATGCCGCCATCGCGCGCATGGCCAATCGCGTGCTGCGCCTGCGCGACGGGCGCATCGTCGAGGATGAGCTCAACGAGTCGCCCGTCTCGGCCGCCGAGCTCGATTGGTAGGCGGCGCCATGACACCTCTCGCAAAACGTCTCCCACGCGAGCTGCGCCGCAATACCGGCAAGTACCTGGGCATCTTTTTGCTTATGTGCGGAAGTATCGCTCTCACCTCGGGCTTTTTGCTCGCGGCGCATTCCATCGGCTGCCTCATCGATGACATGCGCGATGCGTACACGATTGAGGACGGCCGCGTGACCACCTCCTTCGAGGCGACCGAGGAGCAACTCAAGGCAGCCGAGGACGCGGCCGACGACGTCGGCGGCGTCACGCTCTACAAGAATTTCTCCATCGACGCCATCATCAAAAAGACCGCCGGCGACGACGGCACCAAGCGCACGCTGCGCACCTATGCGCACCGCACCAAGGTCGATATCGCGTCCTACTGTGAGGGCAGGGAGCCCAAGACGGACGATGAGGTAGCCATCGACCGTGTCTTCGCCACCAACAACGACCTCGCCGTGGGCGATAAGGTTGAGCTTGAGGGCCGCACCTACATCATCTGCGGCATCATGACCCAGCCCGATAGCCAGGCGCTGTTCCTCAACAATTCGGACTTTACGGTGAACACCATCACGTACGGCGTGGCCGAGGTCACCGATGGCGGCTTTGCCGCGCTCGAAGATGCCGGCGGCGCACCCGCCTACACCTACTCCTTCACCTTTACCGATCGCGACCTCCCCACCGCGGACCGCATCGACGCCGAGCAAGATATGGTCGAGGCACTGACCGACGCCGATGCGCGCGTGGACGATCTGATCGACGCCGATTCCAATCAGGGCATTGGCTATGCGCGCGATGACGTGGACGGCGACTCTATGATGTGGATGACGCTGCTCGACATCATCATCGTGATCATGGCGTTCGTCTTTGTGGTCCTTACCGACGCCACCATCGAGGAGGAGGGCGCCATCATCGGCACGCTGCTCGCCAGCGGCTATCGTCGACGCGAGATCGTGCTGCACTACCTTGCGCTTCCCGCTATCGTGGGCGTGGTCGCGGCGCTTTTGGGCACTGCGCTCGGCGTTGTGTTCTTTACCGAGCCCATGCGCAGCCTCTATTACGGTTCGTATAGCCTGCCGCCCTTCCAGGTGTACTGGAGCTGGGAGATCTTTGTGAAGTGCGCCGTAGTTCCCGCCGCCGCGCTCATCCTCATTACGCTGATGGGCCTGCTCCGCAAAATGGGCAAGACGCCGTTGCAGTTCCTCCGTCACGAGGCGGGCGGCAAGTCGGGCACCAAGCGCGGCCTGCAGCTGCCGGAGCGCATGGGCTTTGTCTCGCGCTTCCGCCTGCGCATCTTCCTGCGTAATCTGGGCAACTTCGCCACGCTTTTCGTGGGCATTGCGTTTGCCTCGCTGCTACTGCTCTTTGGCCTGGCGATTCTGCCCACGATGACGCACTACGCGGACAACCTCGAGACAAGCCTGGTCGCCGAGCACCAGTACACGCTCAAGGCCCCGCTGGAACTCGAGGGCACCGCCGAGGAGCGCGAGCAGTGGTCGGCACTCGAGCGTTTGCAGTCGGTTGACGGCGCACTGCTTTCTGCCGCTCAGGATGCCGATGACGAGCTTGACGACGCGGCCGATGCGGCGCGGGCGGCAGCCGATGCCGCGACCGCATCTCCGTCTGCCGAGAGCCTGGCCGCGGCGCAGGACGCGCTCGCCAAGGTCCAGGACAAGAAGAATGCGCTCTACGCGCGCCTTGACGATCTTGCCGATGCCCTCGGCTGCGATCGCGATGAGGCCATCGACCTGATCGATAAGGCCTCTAAGATTGACACCGACAACGACGATATCCACCCGGTCAATACGATCGACAATGGTGCAGGCGCAATTGCGCAAGCCGAGAAATACGCCGTCTACCAGCTGCAATACGACCGCGGCGATGGAAATGGCGAGGAGACGATTTCCGTCTACGGCATTTCATCCGATTCACGCTATTGGAAAGACCTCAACGTCGGCGACGGCCGTGTCGTCTTTGGCGGCGGCCTACTCGACAAGTTCGGCTGGAGCGAGGGCCAGAAGGTCACGCTCAGCGACAAGTACGAGGGCGAGCATTATTCCTTTGAGTACGCGGGCAAGGACTGTGCCTGGGGCTCCAAGTCGGATATGAATGTCTATATGAGCATCGACGACTTTAACGAGCTGTTCGACAACGACGCCACCTACTTTAACGGCTATGCGAGCAACAAGAAGCTCGACCTCGATGCTCGTTACTTTGCCGGCGACACCACGCCCGACGACATGCGCGCCGTGGGCGACCAGTTCATCGGCATGATGAGCAAAATGATCGGCATGATGGTCGGGCTCGCGGTGTTTATCTTCCTGCTGTTTATGTACCTGCTGACCAAGGCTGTGATCGACCACAGCGCCCGTTCGATTAGCTACATGAAGGTCTTTGGCTATCGCGATGGCGAGATCTCGCATCTGTACATCCGCTCGATCACGCTGTGCGTGGTGGCGTCGCTCGTGCTGAGCCTGCCGGTCATTATTGGCTCGCTCACGGCCATCTTCCGCTCGATGCTGCTCGCCTACAACGGCAATATCGAGATCTACGTGCCCGCTTGGTCCATGGCTGCGTGCGTCGGCATTGGCTTTGCGACCTACCTGGTCGTGGCGCTGCTACACACGCGCTCCATCAAACGCGTGAGCCTGGCCGAAGCCCTCAAAGTGCAGGAGTAGCCATCGGGGACAGTCCTTGCCATTCGTCGGCTCGCCGGCCGGCTGGCAAGGACTGTCCCTAACTGCCGGGCGGCGAAAGAGTGTCCCTTGCGACTGGTCATTTAAGAACGTCCCCAATGACTAGGTTCCGTACTTGACTTTAACTCTGCTTTAACTGGTACCATCCTCTATGTCTGTAACGCCATATAGACCGAGGGGATAGATCTATGACCGCAACTGCACCCGCAGTACCCGCTAAGGTGTACTTCACCAACCTGCGCACGCATGCTCGCGAGAGCCAGCTCGACAAGCTCAAGCGCCTCATCCGTCACGCCGGTATCGAGCAGATCGACTTTGAGAACAAGTTCGTCGCCATCAAGATTCACTTTGGCGAGCTGGGCAACCTGAGCTTTTTGCGCCCCAACTACGCCCGCGCCGTCGCGGACGTCGTGAAGGAGCTGGGCGGCAAGCCCTTCCTCACCGACTGCAATACGCTCTATGTCGGTAGCCGCAAAAACGCGCTCGAGCACATCGACACCGCCTACCAGAACGGCTTTACCCCGTATGCTACGGGTTGCCAGATCATCATCGCCGACGGCCTCAAGGGCACCGACGAGGCGCTCGTCCCGGTCGAGGGCGGCGAGTACGTGCACGAGGCCAAGATCGGTCAGGCGCTCATGGACGCCGATATCGTGATCAGCCTCACCCACTTTAAGGGCCATGAGCAGGCCGGCTTTGGCGGTGCCATGAAGAACCTGGGCATGGGAGGCGGCAGCCGTGCCGGCAAGATGGAGCAGCATGCCGCCGGCAAGCCGAACGTCGCGACCGAGCACTGCGTTGGCTGCCACGCCTGCGAGAAGATCTGCGCGCACAACGCCGTTTCGTTTGACGACACCCGCGAGCGCGAGCTTGCCAACGGTAACACCCGCACGGTCCACGTGGCCGCCATCGACCACGATCGCTGCGTGGGTTGCGGCCGCTGCATCGGCGTGTGCAACCAGGACGCCATCAAGCCCGGCTATGACGCCGCGGCCGACGTGCTCAACTGTAAGATCGCCGAGTACACCAAGGCCGTCGTCGACGGCCGCCCGAGCTTCCACATTTCGCTCGCCATGGACATTAGCCCCAACTGCGACTGCCATCCCGAAAACGACACGCCCATCGTCAACGATATCGGCATGTTCGCGAGCTTCGACCCGGTCGCCATCGACCAGGCCTGCGCCGACGCCGTCATGGCATCCGAGCCGCTGCCCAACACCGAGCTCACCGATAGCGCGGCCAAGATGGAGCACAACCACGAGCATCTGGAGGGCGAGCAAGCCAAGGACCCCTTCTGCATCACGCATCCCGACACCGACTGGCGCACCTGCATTGCGCATGCCGAGAAGATCGGCCTGGGCACGAGCAAGTACGAGCTCATCGAGGTCAAGTAGCACCTGTCCATTGGACATATCGAGCGCTTTTGTAGCGCAACGTTAGCAAAAGCCGCCCGCGAGCACAGCTCTCGCGGGCGGCTTTCCGGAAGTATGCGGTAAATTTCGAGACCGCCGAGCACACGACATTTTTTGGCAACAAAACCCCTGATAAATTGTTGGTAAAACTGCGGTCTGGTCGACAGTTCCAGATTTTGCCGCATACTTCCGAAAATAGGTGGTCAGATAAAGCCCCAGACGTTGCTTTTTGCCTAAAAATACTCGTCGAGGAAGTCATCGACCGTGTTCCAGTAGAGCTCGGGGTCAACTTGCGCACTCTTGGCGTGGGTGGCGCCATGGATGGTGAGCTTTTGCTTGACTTTGCTGGCGCACGCGTCGTAGTTTTGGTCGAGCATGTCGTACGGCACAAAGGTGTCCTGGTCGCCGTGGATAAACAGCATGGGAACCGTCGCGTGTTTGAGTTGCTCCACACTGCTCGCCGTATGAAAGTCGTAGCCCGCGCGCACGTTGCACACCAAGTTTGCTACATCGAGCAAGGGAAAGCTGGGCAGGCCGAACACGTCCTTGAGCTGCAGGGAAAACTCGTCCCAAACACTCGTATAGCCGCAGTCCTCGATAATGCATTTCACGTTTGCGGGCAGAGATTCCCCCGCGACGTTCATGGCGGTTGCCGCACCCATCGACTCGCCAAAGACCAGGATGCGCGCCTCGGGGTCAGCCTGAACGATCCGCCCAATCCATGCGACGACATCGAGCCGCTCGGGCCAGCCCATGCCGATATAGTCGCCGCCGGAGCGCTCGTGGGCGCGGGCGGCAGGCGCGAGCACGTTCATGCCGCGGTCGTGGAAGCGCTTGGCGTATCGGGCCATGCCGATGGGCTCGTTGGTATATCCATGCAGGCAGACGGCGTAATCGTGGGTGTTCTCCGAGGCGGCAAAATACCAAGCGGCGAGCTCGGTTCCGTCATCTGCGGTAAGGCTGCTGCTCTTGCGGTTTTCTTTAAACCATGCCCGCGCCTCGGTTTCCTCGGCATCCGGCTGCTCGCCTTCTTTGTCGTTCTTGCTATCCTGCATCATCTTCATGGTGTACGGCGCTTGGGGGTTCAGCGCGAAGTCAAACAGAAAGTTGCCGGCAAATCCGAGCAGCACAACGACAGCCACCAGCGCAGCGACGCCGGCTATCTTGAGCTTTCGATGGGAACGTGCGTTTTGAGCCATGCGGTATTCTCCTATAAGATGTTAATACGTCAACATTCAATGCAAGCGCATTATGGACGTTCGCCGTTGATGCGTCAACAGGCAAAGAATGGGTAAACAAAGGGTCGCGTATGGTGCAAATTTCGCACGTACCTAGACGCTTTGATATAGTGTTGAGAACTCTTTACGTTGGAGGATGTAACCGGCATGTCCGATTCGAGCGACAGTTCCAAGCCGCGACCCAAGACCGCGGCCGTTCCACACTACACGGTGGGTGAGGAGATCATGAACTCCGTCACCCATGGTGTCGGCTGCCTGTTGGGTATCGCGGGCCTGGTGCTCCTGATCGTATTCGCCGCCCTGCGCGGCGGAGGCCCGGCCCACATGGCCGCGGCGATTGTCTATGGCGTCAGCATTATCCTCGAATACCTAGCCTCCACGCTCTACCACGCGATTCAGCCCGCGCGCGCCAAGCGCGTGTTTCGCATCATCGACCACAGCTGCATCTACCTGCTCATAGCCGGCAGCTATACGCCGTTTTGCCTCATCACGCTCGCAAACGACGGCGGCGCTGTGCTGTTCTTTGCCGTATGGGCCATCGCCATCATCGGCATCGCCCTCGAGTGCTTCCTACGCGAGCGCCAGCCGCATTGGGTAAGCGGCCTGGTCTACCTGCTGATGGGCTGGCTCGTTGTCTTTAAGCTGCCCGAACTTGTTGCGCTGCTCAACCCCGTGGCACTTGCCCTGCTCGCCGTCGGCGGCGTGTGCTACACCGCGGGCGTGCCGTTCTATATCGCCAAAAACGTGCGCTATCTGCACAGCGTGTTTCACCTGTGGGTGCTCGCCGGCAGCATCTTCCAGTTCATGGCGGTGATCCTCTTCGTAATCTAGCGACCACGCCTGCGCGCCCGCGTTCTCGTTTGGGCGCCGGTGCAATTGCCGTATCCGCCATCAACGTTTTAACCTGACGTCCCGAATCTTGGAGGTTCGAGAAACTCCCGATGGACATAACCATCTCCCTTATCACCACCCTCGTTTTGACCCTCATCAACGGCTACTTCTCTATGTCCGAGATGGCGCTCACCACGGCCAAGCGCGCCGTGTTGGAGCACGAGGCCGAGGAAGGCGACAAGCGCGCCGAGCGTGCCATTAAGCTGGCTGCCGACTCCGACCAGCTGCTCGCCACCATCCAGGTTGCCATTACGCTCGTGGGCTTCGCCTCGTCCGCCGTCGCCTCGACGAGTCTGTCCGACCCGCTCGCCACGTGGCTCATGAGCTTTGGCATCGCGCCGCTCTCCGCCATCGCGCGCGGCCTGGCGCCGGTCATCATCACCGTCGCGGTCGCCTTCGTGTCCATCGTGATCGGCGAGCTCGTCCCCAAGCGCATCGGCCTGGCCAATGCCGAGGGCGTGTCCAAGCAGGTCGTGGGACCGTTGTCGTTTTTCCAAAAGATCGCCCGTCCGCTCGTGTGGCTGACCGGCGCCTGCTCCGATGGCCTGGCCCGCATCCTGCGCATCAAGAGCGCCGACGACCGCCAAAACGTCTCGGAAGAAGAGATCAAGTACATGGTCTCGGAGCAGGACGACCTGCTCGACGAGGAAAAGCGTATGATCCACGAGATCTTTGACTTGGGCGATACCGTTGCCCGCGAGGTCATGGTGCCGCGCGTGGACACCACCATGTGCGAGGACGACGAGACGGTCGCCGACGTGCTGTCCACCATGCGCCAGACCGGCTTCAGCCGCATCCCCGTCTATCACGAGGATCCCGACAACGTCGCCGGCATTGCGCACATCAAGGACCTGATCCAACCTGCGCTCGACGGCAAGGGTGACCAGCCCATCGCCGGCTTTTTGCGCGACGCCACCTTTGTGCCCGACACCAAGGACATCCTGCCGCTACTGTCCGAGATGCAGACCTCGCACGACCAGATCGTGGTGGTCGTGGACGAGTACGGCGGCACGGCCGGCATTATCACCATCGAGGATATCGTCGAGGAGATCGTCGGCGAGATCGAGGACGAGTTCGACCCCGACAACAAGTATCTCACGCGCCTTTCGCGCCGCGAGTGGCTCGTTGATGGGCGTTTTTCGTGCGATGACGCGATTGAGCTTGGTTGGCCGCTCGAGGAAAGCGATGATTATGAGACCATCGCCGGCTGGATTTTGGAGCTTTGCGACTCGGTGCCCGACATCGGAGAGGTGTTTGAGGTCGCGGGGTACAAGTTTAAAGTTCAGTCGATGCGTGGCCAGCGCATCTCGCTCATTCGCGTGATCGCTCCGGCCGAAACCGATAAGAAGGATTCCGAGTCTTCGGCAGAGAAGCCGGCGGCGTCGGGTGCGGGCTCTGTGGATCCGCACGATGGCGACGAGTAGGGCAAGGAAGAGTAGGGGAGAGTTATGGCAGGCCTGTTCAACATCCTTAAGGTCACCGTCAGCGAGGACAAGATCTGCGCGCATGTGCTGGTGAACCCCGGCATGCCGCTCATGACCTCGGAGGATATCGAGGCCACGGCGCGCGTGTATTACCTGGTGCCGGCGATTGCCAAGCACCTGTGCCTGGGTGATTCCGGTCGCGAGTTCCAGGACTGCATGGGCCAGACCGAGCTCTGCCACCTGCTGGAGCACGTGACGGTTGAGCTCATGAACGAGACCGGTCTTGCCGGTAGCATCTCGTGCGGCCGCACGCGCGTAAGCGAGCACGACGAGCGCGTCTTTGAGGTTGAGCTTTCGTGTCCCGATGACGCGCTGGCCATTGGTGCGCTGTCGTCGGCCACCTTTATGATGGACTGGGCGTACCTGCACGCCGACCAGCCTGCCCCCGACGTGGAAGGCACGGTCGCGGGTCTGCGCAACCTGGTGTTGGGCATGCGCGCCGAGGCCGAGGGCAAGGATCCTCACGAGGCCGTCGCCGCTGCGAACGGCGAAGATGCTGCCGAGGACGAGGGCGCTGACGAGGGCGATGTGCCGGTCGACGCCGAGCTCGTTGCCGATGCGACCGCCGAGCCCGTTCCCGCCGAGCCCCAGGGCGTCCCCAACTTTGACGACGAGCCCCAGGTGGCGATTGATACCGAGGGCGCGGTTGCCGAGAACCACGAGGCCTCCGCTGCCGTCTTTGGCGGTGCTGCGACGGTTCCGGCAGGACCTGCGCATGAGGGCGGCCTGCCGCTCGTGGACGGCGCCGGCGAGGACCCGGGTGCCACGGTGGCCATGCCGGCTATGCCCCAGGAGTAGGCCTACGCGTTTATCACCATCACGTACCTGCGCCTTTGCCGTACGCAGATGAGCGGAGCGGCAAGTGATGCGCTGCGGGTATAATGGACAGCATTCAAACGGTGGGCACCGACGTGCCCGCAGGAGAGGAATGATCATGGGTAAGACTTTCAGCTTTGTCTCCGGCGCACTTTTTGGTGCCGCTGCCGGCGCTATTGTCGGCGTTGCTCTGGCCCCGCGCTCGGGCGCCGAGACCCGCGCCATGGCTGCCGATATCGCCAACGACGCCTGGGACAATATGCGCGACACCTACGAGCACAGCGCCGAGGAGGCCCGTGCTGCGGTGAATGACTTTGGCCCGATGGTCGACGCCAAGACCGACGACCTGCGCGCCAAGGTCGACCTGGCCCGCGAGCGCATGGACCAGCTACGCGAGCAGCTCAACGACGCCATTTCGGGCGGCAACGTGACGCCTGCCGCCGACGTCGTGGTCGAGAACGCCGTCGAGGCTGATACCGAGGCCGCGGAGCCCTCGACCGAGGCATAATGCGCGCCGGGGATTTTGTCGGCGCCAAGATCTATCGCAAGCCTACCGAGGACAAGCGCACCAAAAAGGACGGCACACCGCGCAGCCCTAAAAAGCTCGGAAAGATTCACTTTCCGGTCTTTACTCCGGGCGGTACGCGCGTGGTCGGCTTTATGGTCCGCCAGTCCGATATCGCGGGCATGATCGAGCGTCCCGATCGATTCGTAGCGCTCGACGCCATTGGTGTCTACGAGGGCGCCATTGCGGTCGATGACGTCAAGGACACGTACGATGCCGCCGCCGCCAAGCGCCTCGACATCAACCTGGACGATTGCATCATCTGGGTCGGTATGGACGTGTGCACGGAATCGGGCGATGCCGTGGGCTATTGCTCGGACGTTGAGTTCAAACCGCGTTCGGGCATTGTGCAGACGTTCTATGTGACCGCCAGCGCCGCATCGAGCATGTTGGTGGGCGACACGCAGGTGCCGCCGACGATGCTGCGCGGCTATGCGGACGGCGCGATGATTGTTTCGGACGAGGTCAAGTCGCTCGGGTATTCGGGCGGTGCGGCTGCCAAGGCCGCCGAGGCCAGCGTCGTGGTGGGCGACAAGGTCAAAAAGGGCGCCAAGGTGCTCGACGACAAGGGATCGGTTGCCGTGGACAAGGGCAGTCGCGCACTGGGCAAGCAGCTCGGCAAGACGCGCGGCATGTTCAAGGCCTTTAAGGACGAATACCAAAAGGCGAGCGGAGGCTCGTCAAAAGCTACAAAATAGCGACGTACCAAATGATGGGAGGCAAGCCGGAGACCTGTTGCTCCGGCTTGCTGTGTTTATGGGGGAGGGCACATGCGCCAAAACGGATCCAACTTAAACGGGCGTTCGGGTGCGCGTCCGACGGCGCGCCGCGACCTGGGGCAGCTGCCCAGCGGTCAGCGCAAGCGTCACCGTAAGCCCGGCGCGATGTATCTCAACCATAGCCGCGGCTTTAGCGACCGCAGCGCTCGCATCGGCAACAGCCGTACGCCCCGTCGTTCGTCTCGCCTGCCCTATGCGCTCATTGCCGTGGGCTGTGCGCTCGTGCTGTTTATCGCTGCCGTCGTGGGCTACGTCAACCGCAGTGTGGACGTGGAGCTCAACGGCCAGAAGACCGCGGTGCGTGTGGGCTCTACGCTGCAGAATCTCATCGACGACCAGGAGTTGACTGACACCTACGACGCAGGCGACCTGCTGGCCGTCGATGACAGCGTGCTCAAGCGCCATGGGGGCGAAAAGCTGTCGGTGAAGGTCGACGGCAAGCGCGTGAAACAGGGCAAATGGGATAGCCGCGAACTTGAGGGCGGCGAGAAGGTGACGGTCAAGGATGGCCGTAACACCTACGAGAAGCACAAGGTTCAGGCTACGGTTATCGAGCCCAAGCTCAAGGTCGAGGGCACGGGCGCTATCGAGTATGTGCAGACATGGGGTGTCCAGGGCCGCTCCGAGGTGTGGGTTGGTGAGCAGTCGGGCAAGACGCAGGGCCGCGGCGAGGTTGTGCCCGCCACCGATTGCGTTGTTGCGTGCGCCAGCGTGGCGCCCAAGGGCAACAAAAAGTACGTGGCGCTGACGTTTGACGAGGGTCCGAGCGGCGCTACCAAGCAGATCTTGCAGGTGCTCAAGGAAAAGGGTGTCACCGCGACGTTCTTCCTTTCGGGCGATGCGGCCGAGGCCTCGCCTGCCACGGCCAAGGCGATTGTCGATGCCGGGTGCGAGATCGGATCCAACAGCTACAGCGACGATTCGCTCAAGGGTCAGGACCGTGAGGCGGTACGCGAACAGATCACGAAAGGCACCGATGCGATTAAGTCGGCGACCGGCGTGAAGACGATGCTGCTGCGTGCTCCCTACGCTGCCTTTGACGAGCAAAACTGGATTGATGCGATGGACCTGGTCTCCGCCGTGGTCTCGTGGAATATTGACTCGGGCGACTGGCTGCTCAACGGTGCCGACGAACAGGTCTCGACGGTGCTCGATTCGGTGACGCCGGGCAATATCGTGCTGCTCACCGATAGAGACGAATGCGCCGAGCAGACACTCGAGGCGCTGCCGCAGATTATCGACGGCCTCATTGCCGACGGCTACAAGATCGTGACGCTCAGCGACCTGGTCAAGACGGACACGGCATTGAGCAAAAAGCTCGCCTCGCTGACGAGGGTCGCCATGCCCAAGGGCGCCGTGTTCCCCCAACTTGCCGAGGACGACGACGCCACAGAGTAGTCATTGGGCAGTCGTTTAAGAACGTCCCCAATGACTATGTCACGGATGCGTCAGCGTTTGGTATGCCTGCAATGTGCAGCGCATAAAATCGATGCCGCAGGGCGATGCTGATGCTATAGTTACTGCGGTTAATGAGGGTCAAGAGAAAGGTTACAGGTGAAATCCAAACCTCGACCATACAGTCGATGACCCCATGCAGGTGCTTTTTGCGCATGCACGGGGTGTAAGCGTCGAGCGGCGTGCCGCCCGCGCATGCGTATACATATCCAGAAGCCCCGGACGCCGCACGCGCGGCCGCATCCGGAGGAATTATGATGGGGAGCACCATTGAATTATCTGAGTGAGATGCTCAAATTGCCGGTCTTGGACGTCGATGGCGAAAAGCTCGGCGTTGTGAACGATTTTGGCATTGCTACCGGCGAAGTTTTTCCGCACGTGACGTCGCTCGCGTTCTGCGGGCCCGGCAAGACGCCGTTTATGATCAGCTGGCGCAAATGGGTCGACCGTATCGACGAGACGGGTGTACACCTTAAGACGTCGGCCACCGAAATCCGTTTTTCGTACCTGCAGCCGACCGAACTCTTGCTTGCCCGCGACGTGCTCAACAAGCAGATTGTCGACACGCAGGGCATGAAGGTCGTGCGCGTAAACGACATCAAGTTTTCCATGTCGGGCGAAAATCAGCTGCGCCTGCTGGGCGCCGAGGTCGGTGCCCGCGGTCTGCTACGCGCCATCAGCCCCGCGCTCGAGCATATCGTCGAAGGCTTTATGAAGCACCTGGGCAAGCCGCTCAGTGAGGACATCATCGCTTGGTCCTACATGGACCTGCTCGACCGCTCGACCAAGAACATTCAACTCTCGGTGTCGCACAAGACGCTCGGCGAGCTGCACCCTGCCGACATCGCCGACATTATCGAGCAGCTCGACCCGCGCCTACGTGCGCAGGTGTTTGCGCAGCTCGATACGGCACAGGCCGCCGAGGCCATCTCGGAGTTCGATGACGACGAGCTTATGACCGAGATGCTCGAGGGCCTGTCCGACACGGACGCATCGTCGATGCTGGCCATGATGGACCCGGACGATGCAGCCGACCTGATCGACGAGCTCGATTATGAGAAGGCTGAGAAGCTCCTGCGCCTGATGGGCGTCAAGGAGGAGAAGGCGATTCGTAATCTGTTGGGCTACGAGGACAACACCGCCGGCCGCATCATGACCTCGGAGTTTGTCTCGCTGCCCGCCACGGCGACGGTCGGTGATGCCATCGAGGCGATTCGCAAACTCGACGAGGACTTTGAGAGTGTCTATTACGTCTATACCGAGGATCCGAGCGGCATGCTGACCGGCGTGCTTTCGCTGCGCACGCTGATTGTAGCCGACCGCGACGCCACGCTGGGTCAGCTGGCCTATCGCGACCTGGTCTATGTGTCGCCTGACGAGGACCAGGAAGACGTGACGGACGAGATGACCAAGTACGACCTGGTTGCCATCCCTGTCTGCGACGAGAACCGCCACATCCTAGGTATCGTGACCTTCGATGACGCCATGGACGTTATCGCCGAGGAGCACCAGGAGGACCTGCAGATCGCCGGTGTCGGCTCGGGCGATAGCGCGTCGGACGACTCGACGAACGTGCTCAGCTGGTTTGTGCATCGCCAGTACTGGGTTGTCGTGTGGGGCATTGCCTCGTGCATCATGGCAACGGTGCTGGGGACGGCGCTCGGCTCCGCGCATCTGGTGGTGTTCCCCATGTGCGCCATGCCACTCGTGCTGCTGGCGGCCTCGCGCATGGTGTCGTTCGTCAAGAACTACTTCCTGGAGTATGACGGTCACGACGACGAGCCCAAGCCGTATCTGGGGTTCTTCTTCCAGAGCACGGGCATGGGCCTGATTCTGTCACTCGTGACCTACCTGTGCGCCCAGCTGGTGCGCACCGCTGCGTTCCCCGATGCGCCCATGTTTGAGGAGCAACTCTTTACCGGGTGCTTTAATATCGCTGCCATCATTTGCCTAGTTGGCAACATGAGCGCCGTGATTTACCTGATGGTGCTGTTCTGGCGTGACGAGCATGACCTCAACACGTCGGGCACCGCCATGAACGTTGTTGCCGTCATGATCTCGTGCGTGGCGTACTGCGCCGCTGCGGTGCTGCTCGCCATGTCGGTCATGGGCTAGGTGGTCGCGTGCAAAATACCAAGCAAAAGTCGGGCACCAAGCAAAAGTTGACCATCGCGGCCATCTTTGGCGCTATGGGTCCCGGTCTGTTGGCGGCGCTTTCGGGCAATGACGCCGGCGGCATTGCAACGTATTCCAGCGCGGGTGCCAGCTATGGCTACAAGATGCTCTGGATGCTTCCCGTCATGACTGTGCTGCTCATCGTGACGCAGGAGACCGCGGCGCGCTGCGGCTGCGTCACGGGCAAGGGCCTGGCATCGCTCATTCGCGAGCGCTTTGGCGTGCGCAAGAGTGTACTTGCTATGGCGGCGCTGTTGATCGCCAACACGGCTGTGACCATTTCGGAGTTTGCGGGCATCGCCAGCGGCCTTGCCCTCTTTGGCGTGCCGGCGAGCATTTCGGTGCCGCTGGTGGCGCTGCTGGTGTGGATGCTTACCATGTCGGGCAGCTTCCAGCGCATCGAGAAGATTCTGCTGCTGGTGAGCTGCGTGTTCGTGACCTATATTGTCGCCGCGTTTATGGCTGGCCCCAACTGGGGTGAGGTCGCGGTCGACCTGGTCGTGCCTAACATTCAAAATGACCCCAGCTACGTGTCGCTCGTGGTCGCAACGATCGGTACCACCATCGCGCCGTGGATGATTTTCTTGGCGCAGAACAACGTGGTCGATAAGAACGCGGGCGAGGACGATATCGTGCTGCAGCGCATCGATACCGTGAGCGGCTCGCTTGCCGCCGATGTCATTGCCGGCTTTATTATCATCACGACCGGTACGGTGTTGTTCCCGGCGGGTATTCAGATTAGCGATGCTGCCGATGCCGCCCGCGCGTTGGAGCCTATTGCGGGTCAGTGGTCCACGGTACTGTTTGCCTCGGGCCTGGTCGCGGCGAGCTTCTTGGCTGCCTGCGTGCTGCCGGGCGTTACGTCGAGCGCTGTCTGCGAGGCATTTGGCTGGGAGCGCGGTGCCGACCGCAGCTGGGACGAGGCCCCGGTCTATCGCGGCATCATTACGGCCATCATCGGTATCTCTGCCGTGCTGGTGCTTATGCCCGGCGTCGATCTGTTCCAGATTATGATGACCTCACAGGTCATCAATGGCGTGCTACTGCCCGTGGTTCTGGTGTTCCAGGTGGTTATCGCAGCCGACCGTCACATTATGGGTGCCAACCGCAACGGTCGCGTGTGGAACATGCTCACTTGGGCGACTATCGCCGTGATTACGGTGCTCACGGTCGTCATGTTTGTCCTGCAAGCGATGGGCTACAGCGCTTAACGCCCACTTTTGCTTCCGAACAGGCCGCAGCGATGGGCTGCGGCCTGTTTTTTGTCTGCTATAGGGTGTTAGTTATATAGCAATGGACAAAAAATGCCAAATATGAGTACTGTTGCTAAGTGAATAGCATTTACATCCTAAAAGATAATAAACATAGCCTTTAGTATGTTCATTAAAATTGGCTCCAATACGCCTTAAACCAGTCAGGTTGGCTGCTTTAGGGGGTTGTAGGGTTCGCTCGGACGTCATTTTGGGTGGTTTTGCCTGCTACTAAAATGGTAACAGTACTCATATTTGCCCTTTTTTGCCCACAGACCTTTGAGGGTGCGGCGAAAAGGGCTTGTTTTGATTGTTTGGGGCAGGCGCGAGGCGCGGAAACGATGTCTGGAGCGACGGAGCGGCCTGGAATTCATCCGTAGAGGTCTTCATTGGCTGCGCCAGGAGTGTCCCTAGGTACCGGCACATAAGGAACGTCCCTAACTGCCGGAGGGGGTGTCTGCCGTGGCAGACACCCCCTCCGGATGTGGGAAGTTTGCGCTGCAGGTTACTTGTCGGTGCCCAGCTTGTGCGGTTTGAGAGCGAGCGCATTGACGAGTGCGTCGGTGGCAGACTTGACGGCTGCCGGCTGCGGATCGTTGACGTGATCCTCGGGGTGTACGGGCAGGTCCTTCTTGACGGCATCGTGGATCAAGTTGAGGTACTCAGTCACGCCAGTGGTCGATAGGTGCGTGCCATCGCCATCGAACAGGTCGTTGCGGTTGGCACTGTATCCGTACCAGTCGATAACGCGTACGTTCTTGTAGCGCGTAGCGGCGTTAGCAATGGCCTGGTTGGTAGAGCCAACCCACGGCTGCGGGCTGCGCGTGTTCACAAACACCACAATACGCTTATCTCCCGCATCGGCCATGATGGCGTCGATTTGCTCGTCGGTTACCAAGCCGTTGGTGCCCAGCGCAAAGACCACAATCTTGCCGGCAAGGTTCTGTTGGAGATAGCCCTCAAATGTCGCACGGCCCGCATCGAACTGGCGGCCCTTTTCGGCATCGATATGGCTGTGCGGGAAAACGCCGTCAAAAGTGTCCACGGCACGCAGCGACACGGAGTCGCCGATCATAAGCAGATCGTAGGAGCCATCGGGGAAGCCGTCGTTGTCCTTGTCGGTGTCGTCGGCCGCCTGCTGGTCGGTGGGTGCGGTGTTCTTGGCTTCCTTGTTCAGAACTTCGGCGCCCTCGCCGCTCAGCGCAGACGTCTCGGGCACAAAGATCAGGCCGCCCAGCGCAACGACCAACACAACGGCGCAGGCTGCGCAGGCAGGGACGTGCGCGCGCACCCAGTTGGCGGGCGTGGCGGTGCCGTCGCGGAACTCGGATACGGTGCGCCCAAAGGCGCCCTTTCTAAACGGCGTCTCGATAAAGCGATATGAGCATTCGGCCACGGCGACCACTAACAGCACCTGCAAAATGTACTGCCACCACGGTGTATCGTTGATGTTGGCGACCGGGTTCATGAGCAACAGCAGGGGATAGTGCCACAGGTAGATGCTGTACGAGCGCTTGCCAACCCATACGAGCGGCTCGGCGGACAGCGCGCGGGCAACCATTCCCTGGGGCTGCACGCAGGCCGCGATGACCATGAGCGTGAGGATCGAGCACAGCAGCGTGCCTCCGCGATACTGGAACGCGGTGTAGCCGTTGGTGAGCGCGACCATGGCGGCAAGGCCAACCAGACCCACGAGGCCCAACACATTGATGGATGCGGGCGAGGACCAAAAGCGCACGAGGGCGCTCGGCTGTGCCGGGCCGGTCTCGGCTGATTCGTCGGCCTTCTCGCCAGGCTTGCCCTCGGCGTTCTTGCCGTGCTTGGCGGCGCCGGCCAGGCGATTGAGCCCCAAACGATGAACGAGACGCACCGGCGCCAGGTCGCGATCGGGGATAAAGGCCATCCAGGCGCCCAGCAGCAGCGAGAACACGCGGGTGTCGGTGCCGTAGTACACGCGGCTGGGGTCGGCGGCAGGGTTGTAAAGCACCATCATGGCGAGGGCAGATACCGCGGCAAGGCCCAGAACCACGCGGCGCGTGTTGGGTTTGCTCACATGCATGGATACCATGGCAAACAGCAGTGGCGGCCAAATCAGGTAGAACTGTTCCTCGATGGCAAGCGACCAAAAGTGCGTGAGCGGCGAGGGGTCGCCCAGAGCATTGAAGTACGAGACGTTTTGGGCAATCTGCCACCAGTTGTTGAAGAACAACAGCGACGGCAGGATGTCGGGGCGCATCTTGGTGAGCATCACGTGGTTGAAGACGGTGCACAGAGCACAGGTCACCACCACGACGGTCACCACGGCGGGGACCAGGCGACGGATGCGGCGGATCCAGAAGCTCCTGAGGTCGATGCGGCCGGTCTTAGCGACTTCGTTGAGCAGCAAGCGCGTGATCAGATAGCCCGAAAGCACAAAGAAGATTGTGACGCCAAGCAGGCCGCCCTGCGCCCACGTGAGGTTGAGGTGATAGAGCACCACCGCGACGACGGCGAGCGTACGCAGGCCGTCGAGCGCAGGGATGTAGCGGGACTTGGGGCGAGCAGGCGTCTGCTCTGCGGCGGGAGTGTTGGCGCGGCCCGCGTTGTTGGCAGAAGCGCGATGGGGGCTCGCGGTGCGTCGCGGTTCGTTGGCACGGCGTTCGCCCTTCACGCGTTCGTGCGGCGCCGGCTCGTTGCCCGTGCGGCGACGACCGCGCGAGCCCGATTGCGAGAGTTGTTCCATAAAACATCATCCAATGACGAGAATAATCAGCACGCCTTCATTGTAGCTGCCTGCTCCTGTGAATGCTTGCTGCTGGCGCAAGCTCAAGCGCGCGTCCACATCAAAGTGAACTAAAGTTATAGGGGGTGCGAGAGTGCACGATCGACGACTGGCGGTGGGTATAAGGCCCGCAGATGAGGAGGTTTCCATGGCAGATCGCGGCATCGTTGCGGTGTTCGGCAGCATGAACATGGACCTTTCGGTGGCGTGCGAGCGCATGCCGCGTGCGGGCGAGACCGTTGGCGGCAGCGGGTTTATCACCAACGCCGGCGGCAAAGGCGCCAACCAGGCCGTAGCTGCTGCGCGCATGGGCGCGCACACGCATATGATCGGCGCGGTCGGCTGCGACGCATTTGGCACGTCGCTCGTGGCGGGGCTCCAAGACGCCGGCGTGGACTGTGTCTTTGTAGCGCGTCGCGATGACGTGGAGACGGGAACGGCGACCATCATTCGCTGCGAGGGTGACAACCGCATCGTGCTGTCGCCGGGTGCCAACCATGCGCTCGCGGGCGAGGATGTTGCCCGCGCGCTGAGGCGTCTGGTAGCCGATGAGCTCGACGGAGACGCCAGCGATATTGCCCCGGCTGCCGGAAGCGTCTTTATCGCCCAGGGCGAATGTGACCTTGCGGCGACGGCCGAGGCGCTTGTTTGCGCTCACGAGCTCGGGTTCTATACGGTCTTTAATCCGGCGCCTGCCTGCGAGTTGCCTGCGGAGGCCTGGCCTGCGGTCGACCTGGTTTGTCCCAACGAGACTGAGTGCCAGGTTCTGACGGGCATTCTGCCCGCGGATGATGCGAGCTGCGTCGCGGCGCTCAATGCCCTGCTCGCCAAGGGTGCCGGAGCTGCGGTCATCACGTTGGGCGGCGCCGGGTCGGTTACGCTCGGCGATGACGGCGAGCCGCTGCGCATGCCGGCGCTCTCGAGCACGTTGGTCGATACGACGGCCGCGGGCGATACATTTATCGGTGCGCTTGCCGCGGCTCGCCTGGAGGGCCTGCCGCTCTTTGAGTGCATGGCGGCGGGCGCACGCGCCTCGGCGGTGACGGTGTCGCGCCTGGGCGCACAGCAGTCGATTCCCACGCGCGCCGAAGTTGATCGCGTGTTTGATTTAGACGATTTGGTATAAGACGGAGAAGCGGAGTAGAGCAATGGCAATCAAGAAGCTGATCCTTGATCTGGATATGGGTGTGGACGATGCGATGGCGCTTGCCTATGCCATCGCGAGCCCCGAGGTGGAACTCGTGGGCATTACCACATGTTTTGGCAACGTGCGCGTCGAGCAATCGGCGCACAATTGCCTGGCGGTGCTCGATCTGCTGGGTCGCCCCGAGGTGCCGGTGTACCTGGGTGCCGACCGTCCTCTGCAGGCGACTGAGCCTTATACGCCGCCGGCGTCCACCGCGCTCATTCACGGTAAGAACGGCATCGGCGGCGCGAGCGTGCCCGCGTCGCCCTACGAGCCGGTGGGGGCGACATCGGCTGATGGCAACGCTGCGGTCGATTATCTGATCGATGCCGCGCGCACCTATGGTCCCGATCTGGTCTACGTAGCGACCGGCCCGCTCTCCAACCTGGCGCTTGCCCTGGAGCGCGATGCGGCGGCGGTGATGTATATCGGCCGCGTGGTGGTAATGGGCGGCGCCCTTACCGTGCCCGGTAACGTGAGCGCGGGCGCCGAGGCCAACATGGCGAGCGACCCCGAGGCAGCCGACGCGGTGCTGCGCTCGGGCCGTAAGCTCACCATGGTGGGTCTGGACGTGACGCATCGCGTGGTGCTCACACGCCGCGACATTGCCGGCTGGACGGGCTCGGGCACCATGGCGGGCTGCGCATTTGCGAGCATGGTCGAGCACTACATTGGCTCGTACGAGATGAACGCACCCTACCTGGGTGGTTGTGCGCTGCACGATCCGCTGGCCGTTGCCGTGGCGATTGACCCCACGCTCGTAGGTGCGCTCGGCTGCAACCTGCGTGTTGATCTGCTGGGCGAGTACCGCGGTCGCACCATCTGCGATGAGCGCCGTGTGACCGACCCCGACAAGAGCGCACTCGTGGCACTGACTGTGGATGCCCCGCGCTTCCTTTCCGAGTTCAAGGCACGCATGGCCCGCGTCTTGGGCTAAGTTGTCTTTTTGGGACGGGGTTTTTTTGACTGGTATGATTGGTGCGACCATTCGAACCAGCTAAAAGAGCCCGTCCCAAATTGACTACCGAGAGGATCTGCCATGGAGCGCATTGCGAGCTTTTCCGTTGACCATCTGCTGCTTGAGCCCGGCGTGTATGTGAGCCGCATCGACCGCGATCCGGCGACCGGCGCCGCCGTCACCACCTTTGACCTGCGCCTGACCACGCCCAACAAGGAGCCGGTCATGAACACGGCCGAGTGCCACACCATCGAGCACCTGGGTGCGACGTTCCTTCGCAATCATGCCGAGTGGTCGAGCCGCATTGTCTACTTTGGCCCCATGGGCTGCCGCACGGGCTTTTACCTGGTTGTCTTTGACGAGCTGACGAGCGAGAAGATCCTGCCGCTCGTCCGCGAGCTGTTTGAGTTTGTCGCCGACTTTGAGGGCAATGTCCCCGGTGCCGCTCCCGAGGAGTGCGGTAACTACCTGGACCAGAACCTCCCCATGGCCAACTGGCTTGCGCGCCGCTACCTCGACCGCGACCTGGCCGATATCGACGAGAAGCACCTGCACTATCAGCAGGCGTAAGGGCTTTATCGCCCAAAACGAGCGCATTAGGCGCCTTCGCTTATGCGGGGGCGCCTTTTTGTTGATTGGTCGGGGCGAGCGTTCAAAATCGCTCGTGTTTGTTCTAGAATGTTCGTATAGTCACATTTACGAACAGGAGTGAACATGCATATCTACTCTGTCAACGATCCCGAGTTCAAATCCTATGGCAACGTTTGGGATAACGTTCCGTCCGAGCTTACGTCGCCCGTGCTCGAGGCGCTCTCTGCCACGCCCATTCCCGAGGGCAGCAAGTACGTTGCAAGTGCGCCGGAGCTCGAGGACGTCAAGGATGCCGACAAGCTTGGCTTTCTCATGTTTGGTGGCCGTCCCTTCCAGCTCGGCTGGTGCAACGGCCACAATACACGACTCAACTGCCTGGAATATCACCGCGCGAGCGAATTCAACCTGGGCGCTCGCGACTTTATCCTGCTCGTGGCGCATCGCTGGGAGATCGAGGACGGCAAGCTCGACACCGCGTGCGTTAAGGCGTTTCGCGTGCCGGCGGGTACGGTCGTCGAAGTCTTCAACACCACGCTCCACTACACGCCGTGCATGGTCGACGACGGTGGCTTCCAGGTGATGGTGGCGCTGCCCGCCGGCACCAACGGCCCGCGCCCCGAGGTCGCGGCCGACATGCCTGCGGCCGGTGACAGCTACTGCTACTGGAAGGCCGACAAGTGGGTCCTCTGCCATGCTGACAGCCCCAAGGCAGCCGAAGGCGGCTACGTAGGCCTCATCGGCAAGAACCTCGACATCGCCTGCGACTAGAATTTTCTGTCTCGATCTGTAACATCTAGCGGGCTAAATCGTCTCTACCTGTTACAGATCGAGACAAACTGCATGGGACAGACCGAACAATCTCGATCTGTAACACCAGGCCCGGTTTTGACGGCCTAGCTGTTACAGATCGAGACAAACCGGGCCCAAACCACCACAAAGGTGCCTGTCCCCTTTGTGGTGGCTGCCTAGAGTTGGCTGCGCAGATAGTCAGCCATATATGGTACGGCGAAACGCACGTAACCGCGGCGCGCCTGTTCGATTACGCCGGCGTCGATGAGGCGCCGGCGATACTTTTGCGCATAGTCGGGTGTGACTGACATACGTTTCGCTACATCGGAAATGCGCGAAACGGCGTCTTCGTCATCAGTCATTGCGTCGAGAAACGCGACGTCTTGGTCCGATAGCGCGGCGAGCGTCGTTTCACAAACATCGTTTTCGAAATCGGCTTTTGACGCTTCGATAGCTCCGTCGACTTGCTCTGGCGTTACGTGTTCTCCTGTCTTGCAGCGATTGCCGATGTTATAGCCGATGAGCTGCAGCATATAGGGCGAGCCTTGGGTTGCGCGAGCGGCACGGAGGCGAAGATCGCCTGGAATATCAAGGTCGAGCTCTTCGAAAGCCCGCTGATAATAGGCATCGACATCTCCGACTGAAAGCGGTTCGAGCGTGACCTTGCGAGCGCGGTTGAGAAATGTCAGCACGCGGTCATTGAGCGTTGCACAGACGGCTCCCGGGAGACCTGCCATAACAAGCGCGACGTTGAGTCCCTCACCGACCAGCTCTTGATAGGCGGTGACGAGCTGTCTAATCTCAGGTGAATTAGCTTGGAGCTCATCGATAAGGATGAGGATGCCGTGCCCCTGCTCGGTCAGCTTGCGCGCCAGCTGCGTGAGTTTGAACTGGAAACTCTTGGTCTCCTGCACATCGCGTGTGAACTCGAGACCGGCTGAGAAGCCGAAGACGCTCAAGCTACCGCCAGAAAGTTTGGGGAGATGACGCTTGCTGACATAAGGCTCGCCTGCTTCTTGGATTTTTTCAACAATGCGCTCAAGCATATCTTCGGAGGCTACGGTGGGTGTGGCGACAACAAAACCGAGCTTGCGTGCGCGGTCGGCAAGTTCCCACAGAAGAACCGTCTTGCCGCTGCCTCGCTGGCCGAGCATGAGCATGGCTCGGTCTCGATTGCCCGGCTCCTGCTCAAGACCGGAGATGAATGTCGAAATCACGTTCCCGCGACCCACCAGATAGGACGGGCGATTTCCAAATGAGGGGGAGAAGATGGTTTCAGTCATAAGTCTCCTTTCCTTTTTTTCCTATTTTTTCCTTTCTTTCCTATTCAGTCAAATGAATTGCTGAGCGAAGGCGGTTACGTAGGACTCGTCGGCAAAACCTCGGCATCACCTGCGACTAGAATCTTCTGTCTCGATCTGTAACATCTAGCGGGCTAAATCGTCTCTACCTGTTACAGATTTAGACAAACTGCAGAAGCTGACCGAACAATCTCGATCTGTAACATCAGGCCCGGTTTTGGCTGCCTACCTGTTACAGATCGAGACAAACCGCCCCCAACCGCCACAAAGGTGTCTGTCCCCTTTGTGGTGATTGGCAGGCGGGTATCAAAAAGTGTCAGACGGGGCGGCTGTCGAGCACCTGCGTGCGAAAAGAAGTATCGGCCTACGTCGTTGCCGTTGAGCGACGCGTTGTTTGTAGGGATACTGAAACCACGACAAACAGCGTGCGAAAGGATTGATGCATGGCTTTCCGTAATGACTTCCTGTGGGGCGGCGCAACGGCTGCCAACCAGTGCGAGGGCGCCTACGACGTGGACGGCCGCGGCCTGGCCAACGTGGACGTGGCTCCGCACGGCCCCGAGCGCTATGCGGTGGTCTCCGGCCAGCGCAAGATGCTCGACTTCGAGGACGGCTATTACTATCCCGCGCAGACCGGCATCGATTTCTACCACCACTACAAGGAGGACATCGCTCTCTTTGCCGAGATGGGCTTTAAGACCTTCCGTATGAGCCTGGCGTGGACCCGCATCTTCCCCAACGGCGACGAGACCGAGCCCAACGAGGCTGGCCTGGCCTTCTACGAGGACGTATTCCGCGAGTGTCAGGCGCACGGCATCGAGCCGCTCGTGACCATCACGCACTTCGACTGCCCGATTCACCTCATCAAGGAGTACGGCGGCTGGCGCAACCGCAAGCTCATCGACTTCTACAAGAACCTCGCGACCACGATCTTCACCCGCTACAAGGGCCTGGTGAAGTACTGGCTCACCTTCAACGAGATCAATATGATTCTGCACCTGCCGTTTATGGGTGCCGGCCTGGTCTTTGAGGAGGGCGAGGACAAGGAGGCCGTCGAGTACCTGGCCGCCCACAACGAGCTCGTTGCCAGCGCTTGGGCAACCAAAATCGTTCACGAGATCGACCCTGAGGTCAAGATCGGCTGCATGCTCGCCGCAGGTAGCTACTACCCCTACAGCTGCCGTCCGGGCGATGTGCGCCAGGCGCAGCTCGACAATCAGGACAATTACTTCTTCGTCGACGTTCAGAGCCGTGGCTACTACCCGGCCTATGCTGTCAAGAAGCTCGAGCGTCTAGGCATCGATGTGGGCATGACGGACGAGGACCGCGAGATCCTGGCCGCCAACACCGTCGACTTCATCAGCTTTAGCTACTACAGCACCCGCTGCTCCGCCGGTGCCGATAACCCCGATGTCGAGCGCACCCAGGGCAACGCCTTCGCCGGCGCCAAGAACCCCTACCTGCAGGAGAGCCAGTGGGGCTGGGCCATCGATCCGCTGGGCTTCCGCATCACCCTCAACGACCTGTACGACCGTTATCAGAAGCCGCTGTTTGTGGTTGAGAACGGTCTGGGTGCCAAGGATGTTGTCGAGGAGGATGGTTCCATCAACGACGACTACCGTATCGACTACCTGCGTCAGCATATCGCCGCGATGCGCGACGCGGTGACCGAGGACGGCGTTGACCTGCTGGGCTACACTACCTGGGGCCCGATCGACCTGGTCTCGGCCGGCACGGGCGAGATGTCCAAGCGCTACGGCTTTATCTATGTGGATCGCGACGACGCCGGCAACGGTACCCTCAAGCGCTCCAAGAAGAAGAGCTTCGACTGGTACAAGCACGTCATTGAAACGAATGGTGAGGACCTGTCCTAAGGGCGCTGAGGCGCTCAACCTTGGGGCTCCAACCCTCCTCGCGTACCTAAGTACGCTTCGTCGGGCTTGTCGCTCCCAATCTTGAGCACCTCAGGCCCTTAGGGGGCGGGCCTGACCGCTGTGAATTTCGCGTGCTCATCCTCATAGTCTCCTAACCAAGGCGCCCGGCGAGCAGTTAATGCTTGCCGGGCGCGTTCGCATCGGGATGCCCGTCAAGGAAGTGGCGTTGCGCGTGTCCCTTCTGGTCCATGCGGCTCAAAATCGCGGCGTGATGTGGACGGCTGGGGTCGAATTGGCAGCATTTCGAGCCTGGCTTCGATATTGAGACTGGTTCTTTATTATAATAGATTTCCAGACAATTGAGCGTGGGGGTTAACCATGAGGGGCATGGGAGACACAACCGCATATTTGCGTCGGGGCATTCGGGAGATTATATGCCTGGCGCTGTTCTTCTTCACGTTTTTGGCGTGCGAGTATCTTTTTGATGTGCGCATGGCCGAGTTCGTGTCTCCGAACGAGGTCGTTATTTATGAGAGCCTTGTTATCGGCGCGAGCGTGATTGGCTTTTTTGTGCGTCCTATTCTGTACTATCGCCGTCCCCATGCTATCGACGCAACGAGTGACGTCACGGGCGTTTTGCTGGTGGCGGCATTGCTGCTGTTGATTATGGCGGTTCAGGTTGAGGTGGTAATTGCCGGCGGTTTGGTGGCGTGCTGCGCGCTGGGCTACTGCGGATCGACTGCCCATGCAAATTTTGCGAGGCGCTTTGCGCGAACGCCCTGCTTGGCGCGCGCCGCCGCGCTTTCTTACGCCATGGGCGTTCTGGTGCAGGTTCTCAACCACATGGTGATGCCTGTCGGCATTCCTCAGCAGGCTGTTCTGGTCGTCTGTGCGATCGCGCAGGTGGCGTTGCTCCACGGTGCCCGACGCGCCAAGCTGCGCGACGAGTCCGATCCCAACTTTGAACCCAGTGCTGCCGGGCTTTCGGTAGATGCTCTGGAATATGGCGCCAAGTGGCATGACGATCCCGAGGCAAAGGCGGCATTCCGTCGCGCCGTAGTTCGCCTGACCGTGGCGACGGCGTATCTTTCCAGCGTATTCGCCGCTCTCAACGCGGGCTTCACGACCCTGCATGCTGTCGGAGCCGTCGATTTGGGCGATTGGCCGCGCCTGCTGCTTGTCGTGAGCTCGTTGGTCGCTGGCGCACTATTTGACCTGCACGGCCGCTCGTATATGAATATCGGCATGACATGTGCCGCCATACTGTCCACGCTTTCGTTCTTTGTGCTCATCGTCGATGGCAATGGCGGCAACGAGCTTGCTGCCACGATCATCTTTTATCTGGGCTCGGGCTTTTTCGTGGTGTTCTTTACCACAAAATATGCCGCCGTCTCGCTCTATGCGCGCTGGTCATATTTTTGGCCGTGCATGGGTCGCGTCGTCAACAACGTGTGCTCGATGTTCGTGACGGCGCCGGCAGTGGCGATTATCTCGAGTCAAAATGTGCTGGCTGCGGTCGGTGCGGCGCTCGTGATGTTTGTGGGCATTGCGATTACGCTGCTGGGGCAGTTGGGGCAACGAGCCGATGATGCCGCGATGCGGGACGGACCGCCGCTTGCCACCGACGATCTTGGTGGGGATCTTGCGCCCACATGCTCCGACCCTGAGCCCGTGGAGGCAGCGGAGCTCACGTCCGATGAGCGCCTCGATGCCTTCGTCGCCACCTTTGGGCTTACGGAGCGCGAGCGCGATATTCTTGAGGTCTTGGTCGTTTCGGACCAGAGCGTTCAGGACATCGCCACAACGCTCTTCCTTTCGCGCTCCACGCTCTATCGTCACATTTCCTCGATCAACAAAAAGACCGGCACCGCCTCGCGCGTGGCCCTCATCAACTTCTTCTGGTCCTGGACACCCAAGGACTAGCTAATCCTCCAATAAGTTGCGGTGGAATAGTCCCTAAATTAAAGTCACGGGGCTTTAAACAGGAACTATTTCACCGCAACTGCTGGGGGGATAGACTGCGGCGGCGGCAGAGGCAACGGCAGCGGCGTTGGCAGCTGTGGTAGTGGCAACGGCAGCTGGCAGGGTGTTTTCCGTCTTCTTGCTACAGCAGCTCGCCGTGGCGGGCAATGTAGCGGCGCTTTGCCAGCTGGGTGAGCGCGATATAGGCGGTAACGATGCCAATGAGCAGCCCAAAAAAGCTCGTGGGCAGCGGCATGAGGCCGAGCGCATCGGCGATGGGGCTTGCCGGCAACCAGGTGACGAGCGCCAGGCCCAGCACGGTAAGAACGCACAATGCGGGCGCGGCGTGGTCGCGCGGGCTCGGCAGATGCGGGGAGCGCAACATGTGGACCACGAGTGTCTGCGACCACATGGACTCGACAAACCAGCCGCTCTGGAAGAGCGCAGCAAAGGTCGCCATACCCGCGACGTCGCCCGCGGCGGCAAGCTCGGACCAGCTTGCGTCCACGGCGGCGGGGCACACGACAAAGAAGAGCGCGGCGAAGGTCACGATGTCAAACAGCGAACTCACGGGGCCCAGCTCGAGCATAAAGCCCTTGATGGACGCGGCATCCCAAGCACGCGGGCGGGCAGTCCAGGCGTCATCGACGGTGTCCCACGGCAGTGCGATGCACACGATCTCGTAGACCAGCGACAGCAGAACCAGCTGCAGGGCGCTCATGGGCAAAAACGGCAAGAACAGGCTCGCGACGGTCACGGACAGCACGTTGCCAAAGTTGGAGCTCACTGTGGTCTTGAGGTACTTGAGCAAGTTGCCGTAGGTGCGGCGGCCTTCGATGATGCCGCGCTCGAGCACGCCCAGGTCCTTCTGAAGCAAGATGATATCGGCGGGTTCCTTGGCAATATCGACGGCCGAATCGACCGAGATGCCGCAATCGCTCGCACGCATGGCGGCGGCGTCGTTGATGCCGTCGCCCATAAAGCCCACGGTGTGGCCGAGCATCTCGCGCATGACACGTACCAGGCGCGCCTTCTGCAGCGGCGAGAGCTTGGCGAAGAGGTGGGTTTTCTCGGCGCGCTCGGCAAGTTCGGCGTCATCGAGCGCATCGATCTCGGAGCCGAGCAAGACGTTGCTCGCATCGATACCAATCTGCTCGCAGACGGTGGCGGCGACGCGGTCGTTGTCGCCGGTTAGGACCTTGACCGCCACGCCCTTGGCCTCGAGGGTGGCGACGGCGCCCGCGGCACTTGCTTTGGGCGGATCGAGGAAGGCCAAAAAGCCCATCAGCACCATGTCGCACTCGTCGGCGATGCCAAACTCGCCCACGCAGCGCGGATTGGTCTTCTGCGCCACGGCAATTACGCGTAGGCCCTCGGCGTTAAGTCCGGCGATCTGCTTGCGAATCTGGGCGAGCTTCTCGTCGGTGAGCGGCTGAGCGATGCCATCGATCTCGACAAAGGAGCAGATCTCGAGCATTTCCTCGGCGGCGCCCTTGGTAACCATCTGGGTTTTGCCTTGGGCGTCGGCGACAACTACGCTCAGGCGACGGCGCGAGAAATCGAAGGGAACCTCGTCGACCCTGGTGTAGCGGTCGCGCAGGCTCTGGCCCAGCATGGAATCGGGTGCGACGGTCGAGGGTGTCACATCGGCACGGTCGATTACGGCCAGGTCGATAAGATTTTTGAGGCCGGTCTGGAAGAAGCTGTTCAAAAACGCATGGCGCAGCACGCGCGCGTCCTCGTTGCCATCGGTGTTGAGGTAGCGCTCGAGCACGATGCGGTCTTCGGTGAGGGTGCCGGTCTTGTCGCAGCACAGGACGTCCATCGCTCCGAGGTTTTGAATCGCCGGCAGCTCCTTGACGATAACCTGGCGACGGGCGAGGTCCTTGGCGCCCTGCGACAGGCTCGTGGTCACGATGACGGGAAGCATCTGCGGCGTGATGCCCACGGCCACGCTCGTGGCGAACAGCAGCGCGTCGATGACGTTGCCCTTGGTGGCGGCGTTGATGGCAAAGACGGCCGGCGCCATAACGAGCATCAGGCGCACCAGCAGCATGGAGACGCTCGAGACGCCGCGGTCAAACGCGCTCTTTTCGCTGCGCCCGTTGAGCATCTTGGCGATGCCGCCCAGGTAGGTGTCCGAGCCGGTGGCAACGACAAGCGCCATGGCGGCGCCGTTTTGCACGGAGGTGCCGGTAAAGACGATGTTCTTGCAGGCAGAGAGTGGCAGTGCGGAGCCGTCGGCGCCCTCGACGACGGTGGCGGCGGTGGTCTTCTCGACGGCCTCGCTCTCGCCGGTGAGTGCGGACTCGATCACAAACAGGTCGCGCGCGGTGATGATGTGGGCATCTGCCGGCACCATATCGCCGGCAGAGAGACGGATTACATCGCCGGGGACGAGCTCGTCGAAGGGGATCTCGATGCGCTCGCCGTCGCGCAGGGCGGTGCAAGTGTTGGAGACCAGGTCCTTGAGGGCCTCGGCCGCATTGCCGCTGCGGGCTTCCTGGATAAACTTCATGCCGCCCGATACCAGCAGCATGGTGCCGATGACGATGACCGTGGAGGGGTCGCGCTGCGGTTCGGGCACGGCGAGCACGTCGATGTAGAGCGAGACCAGTGCGAGCGCGGCGAGGATACCGGCGAAGGGATCGATGAACGCGTCGGCGATGCGGCGGGCGAGCGTTTTGGTCGTTGCCTCGATGGTGTTGGGGCCGACGGCGTTCAGGCGCTCAGTTGCCTGCTCGACGGTGAGGCCGTTTGCCGTGGCGTCAATCAGTACGAGGGCGTCCTCGGCACTATGGGTGGCGGCGAATATGGTGTTCTTGGACAGGCCGGTATGAGCGGCAGGGCGCGCCGTGCGGCGGCGCTTGGAGATGGCTTCGAGTACCGTGACGGTTTTGAGCATCAGCATAGGGTCCTCCTTGTTGAGGGGAGTTAGCGTACGTGTCGTATTTGCTTCAAAAAACCTAGATGTCGCTCACGTCAAGCTCTTGAGCCCACAAAGGGTGCAGCGCGCCTTTGCGGTGGTTTTGGCGATCTGCCGGTGGCGTTTATGCGTGTGCGGAGTCCTCGCGGCGTGCCGAGGGCGACATGCAGGTTTTTCGACTAGGACTGCCTTCCATGGCACACCTCCTAAAGGCTGAGCGCAGCGCGCTTTGGGTATCTCGTACCCCTTTTTAATCCGCCCGTATTCTTGATGAGGGGGTTTGACATGTCAACCCCATTGTTCGGAAAACCATTCCCCCTGACAAAGCCTTTACAGAATGCCGTGGCCCCAAAGCGCGCCCGCATCGACGCTTCGCCTGCGCTAAACTGGAAGGCACGTACGCGATTACGAGAGGAGCCCGCATGGAGGCTTACAAGCAAGAGTTCATCAAGTTTATGGTCGAGTCCGACGTCCTTAAGTTCGGCAGCTTTACGCTCAAGAGCGGCCGTCAGTCCCCGTTCTTTATGAACGCCGGCGCTTACGTGACGGGCTATCAGCTCAAGAAGCTGGGCGAGTATTACGCCCAGGCCATCCACGATAACTTTGGCGACGACTTTGATGTGCTGTTTGGACCGGCCTACAAGGGTATTCCGCTGGCCGTCGTGACCGCCATTGCCTACCACGAGCTGTACGGCAAGGAGGTCAAGTACTGCTGCGACCGCAAGGAGGCCAAGGACCACGGTGCCGATAAGGGCAACCTGCTGGGTTATGAGCCCAAGGACGGCGACCGTGTGGTCATGGTCGAGGACGTTACCACCAGCGGCAAGTCCATCGACGAGACCTATCCCAAGGTCAAGGCTACTGCCGATGTCGAGATCAAGGGCCTGATCGTGTCCCTCAACCGCATGGAGGTCGGCAAGGGCGGTGTGACCACCGCGCAGAAGGAGATCGAGGCCAAGTACGGTTTCCCCGTCGCGAGCATCGTCTCCATGGCCGAGGTCGTCGAGACCCTCTACAACCACGAGATCGACGGCAAGGTTGTCATCGACGACGAGCTCAAGACCGCCATCGACGCCTACTACGAGCAGTACGGAGCACGGGAGTAGTAGTTACGCGGGTTTACCAACCCGCTCGCTGTCCGTTCTCTACCTGCGGCGTCGTCTTGCTCCGAAGGAGTAGTCATTGGGGACGTTCTTAAATGACTAGTCAGAAATGAGCGTGGATAATCTCCCGGTTTTGGCCTGTGTGCGGGCTCAAAGTGGGAGATTATTCGCGCTCGCTTTAATTTGCTTGGGCTGCGATGCCTATCTAATCGGCTCGGCGTCTTCCCTGAGAATCGAAAGATACTCTTCATACCCGTACTGCCGGTATCTCTGTCTTGACTCGTCGAGCGGACGGAGGATACCCAATTCTTCAAATGATTTGACGAGCGAGCTCGCGGTACTCCTGCCGATATCAAGTTGGGCAGCGATGAATGCGGTGTCGACGATGGGGTGCTCTTCAAGAATGCCCAACAGCCTTTGCCCGTTTGCAGCGGTCCTTCCGAGATTTTCGGTAATGGTTGCTGTGGAACGGTTATGGAGGTCAACAAGGTTTTTTAAAGACCCTACCGAGTCCTTCGCACTCTCGAGAAGACTGTTGCAGAAAAACTCTATCCATTCCTCGTAAGTGCCTCTCTCCCTTACGGATGTGAGTTGCCGGTAGTACTCGCTTCGATTTTTCTTGAACTGGAACGATGGATAGAACAAGCAAGAATGAAGAACGCCATCATTGATGAGCATAAATGTAATGAGAAGCCTGCCCAGGCGACCGTTTCCGTCTAGGAATGGATGGGCAGTTTCAAATTGGTAATGGACGAGCGCCGCCCGCACAATCGGATCCATTTCGACTTGAGGCTCATTGATAAAGCGTTCGAGGTCCTGGAGCGTGTTGCTCAAATCTTCAATGTTTGGAGGGACAAACGATGCGGTTGCAATGGTGCAGCCTGAGGGGCCAATCCAGTTTTGTGAGGAGCGCAGCTCGCCTGGATTCTTCTCCGTTCCGCGCACTCCGTCCAGCAGGACTGCATGAACTTGCCTAAGAAGTCTCGTGCACAAGGGCATCTTTTTGAGCAGTTCTACGCCGCGGTCGACAGCACGGACGTAATTCACGACGTCTGCGACATCTTTATGATGGAGTTGTGTTTGCGATGGACTAAGTAGGTCGTCAAACGTGCACTGGGTTCCCTCAATTTGCGAAGAAAGGAGCGCTTCTTTGCGCACGTACATTGCCAGATACATGTCGGCGTTGGGAACAAAGTAGAGCATGCCTTCAAGCTCTCCAAGCTTTCGTGAGCATGCGGAAAGCGTGCGATAGGTTTCCTCGGTGAGGTTTAGCTGCCTCAATGATTGCAAGGGCGTTGGAAAAAACGAATAGTAAGCCAATTTCCCCGATAGATTATTGCGGAGCGTTCCCTGGCCGTTCTCCTCGATTTGCATCGCGCCTTCCATATCTTTAGTGCCGGAAACTCGTTATTAGGCTAATCATATCAATTCTAATAACGAGTTTAAGGATTAAATAGTTATTAGAATTGATGTAAACAATCTAATGATGAGAAGTCGTTATTACTTGACCATGGAGCTCGGCTTGGTACGGGGGGGTTGTCCAAAATGAGAGCGGATAATCTCCCGTTTTTGGCTCGGTGACGGCCTCAAAGTGGGAGATTATCCACGTTCGCTAGTTAAGCGTCCAAAAATCCACACTCGCCAAACCTGCCAAAAAGGACAGGTTTATTTTGGCACGTTTCGGTCGGTGTCAGGAAGTGTTAGGGACAAGGCGGCGGCAGGACTCGAGAGCGAAAAGAAGTATCGGGTTTGGTGCGCCCGCTTCTGCCCGTCCCGTGCGCAGGCGATACTCGGCTTATCGACCTGCGATGCAAAGGAGATGCTCGTCCCACGAGCACTACCGGGAAGGGCTCGCGATTCGAGTCCCCACCTTAGCATTTGAACCATTTGGCACTATAATTACCGTAGGCATGCGCACAACGTTGCGCTTAATCAAGAGGAGAAAACGTATGGGTCTGTTTGACATGTTCAAGAAGAAGGCTGAGCCCGCGGCTGCCGCTGCTCCGGCCTCCATCTCTGCTTCTGCTGGCGCCGACGTGCTGTGCTCGCCCGTCAAGGGCAAGGTCATCAAGATGGCCGACGTGCCCGATCCCGTCTTTGGTGGCGAGGTTCTGGGCAAGGGCTGTGCCGTGTGGCCCGAGGACGACCTGGTCTACGCTCCCTGCGACGGCAAGGTGACCGTCACCATGGGTCACGCCGTTGGCCTGCAGTCCGATAGCGGCATCGAGGTTCTGGTGCACGTTGGCGTCGATACCGTCAACATGAACGGCGACGGCTTCGAGGGCTTCGTCAAGGCTGACGACGTCGTGAAGGCCGGCCAGCCCATACTCAAGATCGACCGCGCCAAGATCGCCGCTGCCGGCTATAAGGACTGCGTCGTCGTGGCTGTGTCCAACACCGCTGAGTTCGCCGACGTCGAACTCGCCGTCGAGGCCGGCTCCGCTGTCGCCGCCGGTGACGCCATCGTTAAGGTCGTCCGCAAGTAAACTGCGGCATCCAAAGGATGTGCAAGGGTGGTCGGGTTTTCCGGCCACCTTTTTTAATGGGCCAAGCAGGTGCGTTTTATTGCGCGTTGGGCGGGCTTGCAAACCGTTCGGACGCTAAAACGAACCGACCGCGCCTTCGCGTTGCCGAGGGTGTTCATAAGTGGATAGTATGGGCTTACTTATTACAACGTGTGCCGCGTCCGGGAAGCGCGGTGCCGCTCATTGGGAGGAACAACATGAAAAAGAAGCTGCTGCTTGCGCCCCTCATGGCCGTCTTGGTTGCATGCGTGGTCGTGCTTTCCGGCTGTGGAGGTCCTTCGGTTGAGGAGCTCATCACCGAGGATCTTACGACGCAGCTTGACGAGGTCAAGAACGGTGGCGACGACTTCCTTTCTGGTCTGGAGGAAGCTTCGGGCGACGAGTTCGAGCAGCTGGGTATCGATTCCAAGGAGTATGCCAAGACCTATCTCGAGGGCTTTGACTACAAGATCGGCGACGTGACGGTCGACGAAGACAAGGGTGTCGCGACCGCCGAGGTCTCTATCACATGCAAGTCTATGAACAAGATCGTCGAGGACTTCTCCACCCAGTATCAGGAGAAGGTCGCTGCGCTTGACACGGTTCCTTCCGATGACGAGCTGTACAAGATGGCCGGTCAGGTTATGGTCGATGTGACCAAGGCCACCGAGCCCAGGAAGACCACGGTTATCTTCAAGTACACCTGCAACGACGACGGCGAGTGGTCTGCCGACGACTCCGTCAACTCCGAGATGATGGATGCAATGCTGAGCTAGGGGGTTACGCGGTTCTACGAACCGCGTAACCAGTTGACGCTGCGCGCCGCCCAGGACGACAATTTGTCATTCAAAAGGCGAGGCATGACCAGAAGGTCTATGCCTCGCCTTTTTTATGCCAACTTGTTCGTCCTGGACGTCGCTCGCTGTCCATCCTCTACCTGCGGTGTTGCCATTGTTGGGGTAGTCGTTGGGGGCGTTCTTGTTTTAGTCATTGGGGACGTTCTTAAATGACCAGGCAGCACTTGGGGACGTTCCTTTTCTGCCGGTAGTTGGGGACACTCCTTGTGCCAGCGTTGCATCGAGTGCTTGGGAAGATGCGACCCGGTTTTTGGCCGAATAGTGGGTCGCATTTTCCGGATGGGGTGGGTTGCGGAAAGTGCGACCCGGAATATTGCTCCAAAACGGGATGCGCTTTCCGCGCGGAAGAATTGTCGCAGCTGCGTTAAGCAGTGTCGCTCGTTACTCGCCCAGAATCAGCGCCGCTAGCTCGTCCTGGGTGTCCACCACGTAGTCGGCGCCGGCGGACTCCAGCTCTGCGCGGCCGCGGAAGCCCCAGCTGACGCCTGCACTCTTAAGGCCGGCGTTGTGACCGGTCAGGATATCGACATTGGAATCGCCCACATAGAGCGTGGTCGACGGATCGGCGCCCAGCTCCTCCATCACATGCAGCGTAACAGGCGCCTCGGGCTTGGGCGGAAACGCATCGACGCGGCCCTGCACCAGCGCAAAGCGCTCGGAACCAAAATACTTCTCGATAAGCGGAGCCGCCGAGACGTGGTCCTTGTTGGTGAGCACGGCAAGCTGAACGCCCGCGGCGCGTAGGCGGTCGAGCGTCTCGATCGTGCCGGCATAGGGGGCGGTGTGGTCTTCCTTGTGCTCGCCGTAGTAAGCCCTAAACTCGGCAAGCGCCTGCTCAAACATGCGGCCGTCGCCCGCATACTCGGCGGGCATAAAGCGCTCAACCAGCTTGAGCATGCCGTTTCCCACCTTGTAGCGGTACTCGTCTACGGCAAACGTGGGCCAGCCGTGCATCTCGCAGGTATGGTTGCCGGCGGCCGCCAGGTCCTCGAGTGTGTTGAGGATGGTGCCGTCCAGGTCAAAGATCACATGGGAAAAAGCTGCTGCCATGGGTGCTCCTGCCGCTTGAGTTGTAAAACGCACCCCATAATACTGGGCATGCGTGCCGGGCATGTTTGGAATCTGAATATCTTTAATAGCCCTGAGCCTTTGTCGTTAGCAAATTCTCGGCAGCTGCTCTCCTACGAGCATGTCGAGGATGCGGGTCGAGCCCCAGCCGGTACGTACGCGCACGGCGGGTCGAGCGTCCGATCCAAGTGGCAGCACGCGGCCGATAATCGCGGCGTTCTCGCCGTAGCGGGCGGCGCGCATGGCGGCCAGCGCCGCATCGGCTTGTTCGGCCGGCACGACGGCAACCATCTTGCCCTCGTTTGCCACCTGCAGCACATCGTAGCCGAGCATCTCGCAGGCGGCCTGCACGTCGGGACGCACGGGCACGGCATCCTCGTCGACCTCCATGGCAACGCCGCTGGCCTGTGCAAACTCGTTGAGTGTGGACGCCAGGCCACCGCGCGTGGGGTCGCGGAAGCAACGTGTGTCGGGTGCTGCAGAAAGCACATCGGCAATCAGGTGGTTGAGCGGCGCGGCGTCGCTTTCGATGGTGCTCGAAAACGCCAGACCCTCGCGCTGACTCATGATGGCGATGCCGTGGTCACCCAGTGTGCCCGACACCAGGATGACGTCGCCGGGCCGGCAGTTTGCGCCGCTGAGCGCCACGCCCGCGGGTACCTCGCCCACACCGGCGGTATTGATATAGACGCCGTCGGCCCCGCCGCGCTCGACCACCTTAGTGTCGCCCGTGATTATGGACACGCCCGCTTCGTGCGCCGTTTCGGCCATCGTCTGCACAATCTGGTGGAGCTTATCCATGGGATAGCCCTCTTCGAGGATAAAGCCGCACGATAGGTAGCGCACGTTGGCGCCCGAGGTCGCGACGTCGTTGACGGTTCCGCACACGGCGAGGCGGCCGATGTTGCCACCGGGGAAGAACTGCGGCGAGACTACAAAGCTGTCGGTCGACATGGCGATGCGCCCGCTCGCGGGCAGCGCGGCGACGCCGGCGTCGTTGCCTTCGAGCAGCTCGGGCGACCCAAAGGCATCCAAAAAGACCTCATCGATGATGCGCTTCATCATCTGTCCGCCGGAGCCGTGGCCCAGCAGGACGGTGCTATCGGTAACGCTATGGGACATATCGAAAACTCCAATCGTGGGTGGAATTATATGGGTGAGGCGCAGCGTCGACTGGTCCGCCGTTCGTTAGAACGGCGGAACCTATTAGCCTCGGTAGCGGAAATATGCTGCGCAGCTGCCCTCGGAGCTCACCATGCAGGGGCCGACGGGATGCTCGGGCGTACAAGCGTGGCCGAACAGGGGGCAGTCGCTCGGCGTAATGGCCCCGCGCAGCACGTCGCCGCAGCGGCACCCGCGTGGCTCGACCGTCGGCTCAACGGGCACGTCAAAGCGCATGCTGGCATCAAAGTGCGAAAACTCGGGACGAATGGCGAGTCCCGAAGCCGCAATCGATCCCAGCCCGCGCCACGTGGTATCGCACGGCTCAAATACCTGCTCGACCAGCTGGCGCGCCACAGGATTGCCGTCGGCATTGACGCCGCGACGGTAGGCGTTGTCGATCGCGGGTTGCCCCTCAACAACCATCTGGACCAGCATGCAGATACCCTGCAAGATGTCGACCGGCTCAAATCCCGTTACCACGCCTGGAGTCTTAAACTCGTCGACCAAAAAGCCAAAGGGGGCCAAGCCCGTGATGGTGGCGACGTGGCCCGGCAGGATAAAGCCGTCGATGGTGGTCTCGGGGTCGTTGGCGATGGCGCGCAACGCCGGCGGCGTGGTCTTGTGGGCGCAATAGACCGAGAAGTTCAAAAGGCCGCGCGCCTCGGCCTCCAAGATGGCGGCGGCGATGGTGGGCGTCGTAGTCTCAAAGCCCACGCCCATAAAAATGACCGGGCGATCAGGGTTTTGCTCGGCGATATCGAGTGCATCGAGCGGGGAGTAGACGATGCGAATATCGCGCCCCGCCGCCTTTTGCGCAGCGAGCGAGGTGGATGATCCGGGCACGCGCATCATGTCGCCAAAGGTGGTGATGATGGCGCCGTCTATGTTGGCGAGCGCGATTGCGTGGTCGATGTCGCGGTTGGCGGTGACGCAGACGGGGCAGCCCGGGCCGCTCAGCAGCTTGAGCCTGGCCGGCATAATGGAGCGAAAGCCATAGCGCCCGATGCTCACGGTATGCGTGCCGCAGACTTCCATAAGGTTGATGGCGCGGTCGCCGACAAGCTCATGAATGCGCTCGATGAGCTCGCGAGCCAGCTTGGAATCGCGAAATGCCGAGAAGTCGATACCGGAGCGCGCCGGCTGCTCGGCCGCCACTAGTATGCCTCGGCCGGGTTGGTGGCAAGCTGGTCTTCTTCGACCAGCTCGGACATGGCATTAACGAGCTCGAGCGTTTCTTGCGCTTCCTGCTCGTCGACAATCTGGATGCCAAAGCCGGCGTGTACGAGAATGTAGTCGCCAACCTGCGCCGTCGGCACGAGTCGCAGCGACACGGGGCGCTCGATGCCCATCATGTCGACGGTGGCCTTGAGGTCGTCGTCGCGTTTGACTACTTTACCGGGAACGGCAAGGCACATATTGTTCCCCTTTTATACGCTTTGCGCTGGATGGGCGCTTAATAATCCATCAGTTGATGGTAGCGCTCGCGGGGTTCGCGGGCAAACGCGTTACGCCTGTGAGACGGCTGGGCGCGGCGGCGTGCGAGGGCGAGCTACTGTGATGCAATCTGCGCAAGACGAGCGCTTGCGACTGCCGCCTGACCGTAGGCGATGCAGCCGTCGTTGACGGGTACGGAGTGAGGAACCAAGACAGTGAGACCCATGCTTTTGAGCTCGCGGGTGAGGAGCTGGAGCAAAAGTCGGTTCATGAACACGCCACCCGAGAGCGCGACGGTATCGATGCCTTCGCGCGCACAGATTTCGCGTGCGATTCGTGCCGAAGAGCGCGCGATGGCGATATGGAAGTCGAGCGCGAGCCTGCCGGCGGGTACGCCGGCCCTGATTCCCTCCAAAAGCGCCTCAATAAGCGATCTGGAGTTTAGAACATGGCAGGCGTCCGGACGGGATGATTCGGTTACGGAAAAGCCCGCTATATTTCCGGTGGGGCAGGCGCTTTCACTGCTGAGCGCGCGCCAGGCGGCAGCCTCAAGCTCGATGGCGGGTTCGCCCTCGTAGGTTGCCTTGTCGCAGATGCCCAGAATTGCTGCCGCGGCATCAAAGAGACGCCCCATGCTGCTGGTACGCGGGCTGTTGATGCCGCGCTCGATCATGGTGGCTGTCACGCTGCGCGTTTGCTCGCCGAGGCTGTCCAAAAGCCGAGCGGTACCTGGGTGCTCGAGCAGGCCGAGCTCACTGAGCAGGGCAAAGGCGTTGCGGCGGGCGTCGCGCACGGAGGCCGCCCCACCGGGGAGCGCCCAGGTGCGCAAATGCGCGACGCGCTCAAACCCGCCAAGGCTGGCAACAAGAAACTCGCCGCCCCAAATGGTCCCATCGGTGCCGGCGCCGGTGCCGTCAAAGGCGATGCCAAGGACACGCGCGTCGGTTGTAAGCCGGCCCGCGGCGATGATTTCGGCTATCACGCTCGCGATATGTGCATGATGGTGCTGAACTTCGATAAGCGGCAGGTTGTACTCCCGTGCCTGTTCGCGGGCCCATTGGCTCGAAAGATAACTCGGATGCAAGTCGCAGGCTAGGGCAGTGGGCGCCAAGTCAAAGAGATCTTCCAAGCGCGTGCGCGCAGCGTTCCAGGCATCGAAGGTCCCGCCGTTTTCAACATCGCCGATATGCTGCGACACAAAACAGGTTGCCTCGCCGTTCGTCCCTTCACGCGTGAGCGCAATCGTGGCCTTTTGTTGTGGCCCGCAGGCGAGCACGCAGGACGGAGCGCCGTCGAGCGCCGGCAACGGCAGCGGCTGGGGTGCATATCCGCGAGCGCGGCGCACGGGCATAACGGCGCCGTCGACCACGCGCACTACAGAGTCGTCGTAGCGCGAGAGGATTGCGCGGTCGTTACCGAGCAACGCGTCGGCGATGCCGGCGGCAACGAGGTGTTCCCGGGCAAGATCGTCATCGGTCTCGATGGGCTCTTCGCTCAGGTTGCCGCTGGTCATGACGAGCGCGTGCATATCGCGGGCTTCTGCCGCGGCAAGCAACAGATGCTGAAGCGGGGTGTAGGGGAGCATAACGCCGAGCTCGGGCAGGTTGTGCGCGACGGACGGCGCGAGTACGAGGGCGTCGGGAGAATCGCCGTTGCCCTCGCCAACAGTGCGCCGGCGCAGCAGCACGATGGGGCGGATGCTGCCGGCGAGAAGCTCGCGCTCAACGCCATCGATATGACACAGGCGCTCGGCGTCGGCAAGGTCGCGCACCATAACGGCAAGCGGCTTGTTGCTGCGACGCTTGCGACGACGCAACTCGCGCACTGCTTGTTTGTTGCTGGCATCGCAGGCAAGGTGGAATCCGCCCAGACCCTTGATGGCGACGATGCCGCCGCCTGCCAGCAGCTCGACGCAGCGTTCGATGATGGCATCGCTGGCCTCGCGCGTGGAGCCGACGGCTGGTGTTGCGTCAACGCCCGCTGGCGCAACACCGCGATTGGCCTCGCGCCAAGTAATATGTGGCCCGCAGTCAAAGCAGGCATCGGGCTGCGCATGAAAGCGCCGGTCAAGCGGGTCGCCATACTCTGCGGCGCACTCGGGGCACATGGGAAAGCAATCCATCGACGTGGCCGCTCGATCATAAGGCAGCGACCGGATGATGGTAAAGCGCGGCCCGCAGTTGGTGCAGTTGATAAAGGGGTAGTGATAGCGCCGGTCGGCGGGGTCGAACAGTTCGCGCAGGCAGTCGTCACAGGTGGCGATATCGGGGGAGATGAGCGTCGTGTGCGCGGTCTGATCCTGCGACGCTACGATACGAAAGGCCTGCTCATCGTCAGCATCCCAAACGTCGGGCTCCAGGTCTGCAACAGCGACATGCTCAACGCGGGCCGCGGCAGGCGCGTGCTCCGACAGCGCGGCGACAAAGCCGTCGAGCGCCTCGACCGAAGCATGCGCCTCGATGTGCACGCCATCGCCCGCGTTGAGCACCCAGCCGCAAATGCCATGCGCCATAGCCTCGCGATACACAAATGGCCGCATGCCAACGCCCTGCACAATGCCCGTCACATGAATATGCACATGCCGCATGCGACCCTCCTTCATTGAAGTATGTGCTGTTAGAGCCCCAGGCTTTGCTTGGTGGCGGCGCAGGTGAGCTCGCCGTGCTTAACGCCGCGCAGCCCCAGCAACCGGTCCGCCAGCTCGTAGACGCGTTTGCCGCGACCCTTGAGCGCCAGAATCTCCAGGCAGTTGTGGTGGTCCAGATGCACGTGCATGGTCGAGACAATCTCGTCGGTGTAGTCGTGCTGCACCTCGTCCAGACGGCGCGTCAGGTCGCCGGTATGGTGGTCATAGATCATGGTGAGCGAACCGATGACCTGCTCGTCGGGCGTGCGCATCTGCTCCTTGGCGATCGAGGCGCGAATCAGATCGCGTACGGCCTCGGATCGGTTAGCCACGTCACCGCGGCGCGCGATCTGCTCGTCAAAGCGGCGCAGCAGGTCATCGGGCGCGGTGACCGAAAAGCGGACCAGCTCGGAGCTGGAGCCGCTGCAGCGGCAGCTGGCATCGTCGTCCGCACCGTGATCGTGCGCGTGCTCGTGCTCGGCCACGTTACACCAGTTTCACAGAGCCGACGGAGTTGTGATCTGCCTCGATGGCCTCCTCGTAGCCCTCGAGCGCATCGTGCGCCTCGTGCAGCGCAGACATGGCGGCCTCGAGCTTGGCGCCAATGCGCTCCATGTCAAAGTTTTCGGTCGCATGCAGCAACTGATGGCTCCACTCGTGAGCGAGCTCAATGGTGTCGTCGACCTGCTTGACGCTCATGGCAAGCTGGCTCATGTTCATTCCGACGTCATGCATGGGAATCTCCTTTTGTACGGGGCGAAATGGTGGTTCAGATTCTACTACGCCCGCCTTGGGCGCCGCCGCATAAGAAAACGGGTGCGAGTCCGTCTGACTCGCACCCGTTCACTGGGGGCTGTTTGTGTCTACCATACTATCCGTGGTCGCATGCCTTGCGTTTGGCACTCCGGCGAGCGGTGCGAAACCGCTCATGGACGGCAGACAGGTAACAAGCGTATTACAGATGTTTCTCCAGCAGTGCCTGAAGCCTTGCCTTGGGTAAGGCGCCGACCGAGCGGTCGACCTCCTCGCCGTTCTTAAAGACGATCAGCGTGGGGATGCTCATGACGCCAAACTTCATGGCCAGGTCCTGGTTGTCGTCGACGTTGCACTTGGCCACAGCCAGCTTGCCGGCCAGCTCGTCGGCAACCTCGTCTACGATGGGCGAGAGCGAGCGGCAGGGGCCGCACCACGGGGCCCAAAAATCAACCAGTACGGGCAGGCTATCGTTGACGACAGCGTCGAAGTTCTCGGGGGTAATCTGCTTGATGTCAGCCATGGTGACCTCCATAATGTGACGCGGCTCGGCCGCGTAAAACTCAGTACGACCGTGCTTATACCCAGCGGCTCGTAAAGCAACCACTCGCAGGCGGCTCTTTTATATAATGGTGGGCACGCAAACGATTGGAGAGCGCATGCCCACGTCACAAAGCCAGAAAAAAGAAGCCATCGCCCAGGCGACCGAGCAGGAGCTCGCATCGCTCGCGGGTCGCGGTGTGCGCATCTCGGGCAACGCGTGCTCGCCGATTGTGCTGGTCAAAGGCGATTTGGATGAAGCCGAGTGCTCGGGCGGCGAGCTGGCTGCCGGCGCGGATGGCGCCGCGTTGCGCAAGGCGCTCGGCGCCATCGGATATGCCCCCGAGGATTTCTGCGTGCTTGCAAGCGTCGCCGGCGCGGGCGACGGAGCGGTCGCGGCGGGCGAGGCCCTGCCGTGCGAGCTGTTCCGTGAGGCGCTGGAGACCTTGGACCCCGAGGCGGTGCTGCTGCTGGACAACAGTGCGGCCGATGTCATGCGCGAGACCTATGCCGATATGCTTGTGGCAATTGATGACTTTGACACCGCCATGCTTAAGCCCGGCCTGGTCGCCCACGTGCAGGGGCGCCGCGTGCTGGCGCTCGACGGTTTTGAGGCGGCGCTCACCGACAAGGCCGCCAAGCAGCGCATGTGGGCCTACATTAAGCAGCTGACCCCGGCGGCTGCACCGCTGTAGCGAGGCTGGCGGCAGCCCCTACATCACGGCGCGCAGCTCAAACCGGTCGCCATTAATGCGGAACTGGCAGTTGCCGTTCATGCGCTCGACGGCAAGCATAATGCTCTTGGTGCCAAAGCCGTGCCCAGTGTGCTGAGCCACGGGCATGCCATCGACCATGTGCGGCGCACGGCCAAACGTGTTGGAAACCAGCAGTAGAAGATGACCGTCTTCGCAGCGAAGGTCCAGGTCGACAAACCGCTTGCCCTCGGGGGCGGCGCTCGCCGCGGCGATGGCATTGTCCAGGGCGTTCGATACCACACTGAACAGATCGACATCGCCCACGTGGACGGTTTCGGGCACGGCGGCGCGCAGGTCGGCGGTGATGCCGTGCGCGTTGATGTCCGCGGAAAGCGACGAGAGCGCAATGTTGACCGTTTCGTTGGCGCAGTAGCGGCGCACGGCGGTGCGGTCGTTGGTCTCGCAGAGCGCATCGATGCGCTCGAGCGCTTCATCGGTGTGACCCTCTTCGATCAGGGCCGCTAGACCGCGCAGGTAGTGGCGCATGTCGTGACGGAGAACCGAGAGCTCGCGCCCGGACTGGCGCCAGGCTTCGAGCTCTTTGATGGCCGCGCTGTCGCGGGTCGCGAGCATCCAGCGCTCGCGCTCGGCGATTTCCTTTGCCTCGTATTCGCGAAGGTAGACGGCAAGAAACATAAGGTAGAAGGCGCAGAGTGCGAACGCCAAAAACTCAACGGTTACCACCGAGCCCGAGTGGAAGAGCGTGGTATAGACGTTGGTGGCGTAGTCGAAGATGTAGTAGACGAGCGGCAGGATGAGCAGAATCTCCAACTCGGTGGGGCTTTTGATCGCTAGGCGGAGGCCAATGTCGCTTGCCCAATGCAGCAAGACGGCAAAGACGCCGAGCGTGGTGATGATGCGCGCCACGTAGTACGCGACCTGCGAATCGGTGGCGGCGAATGCGGCGATGCCCATCCAGTTGCTAAACTGGCAGCTCAGGTAGGCACTGGTAACGCCCAGGATGGCGAGCAGCGGACTCAGGCGATAGCGTACGCACAGGTAGACGACAAGCGGCAGATGCACGACGAGCGGATAGACCTGTCGGGCGAAAAGCTCGCCGCCGACGGCATTGGCGAGGCCGAATGCACATCCGGTTACGGCGCCGACCCCCACCAGCTCGAGCGAATGGCGGCCGTTGATCTCGACACCGCACAGCGCCGCCGAGGCAAAGACGCCAAAGAGCAACGTCGTCGCATGGTGGATTGCCCAAAGTACCAGTTCTGCCGAGGAAAGCATCAGCGTCTCCCGCCCTCGAACCGCACCGCAAAGTAGGCGTCTTGGAATCCCTGCTTGCAGCTGCGCGCGAGCGGTATGCACACGCCCGAGCGCATGACGATTTCCGTGCGGTTAAAGTGGTCGATGTTGCGCAGATTGACCTGGTAGCTGCGGTGGCACTTAAAGAAGGTCGCGTTTTGGGCCAGCCGGTCCTCGACGCTGCGGAACGGCTCGAGCGCCTCGATATCGCGGCCATCGCGCAGGTGGAAGACCACGTGCTTGTTGCGAGCCTCGGCATATTCGATATCGGATAGGCGCAGGGCATGGTAGCCAAAGGACGTCTTGATGACGAGTTCGTCGATCGTTGCCGGACGCAGGCTCGACAGCTCGTCGAGCAGTTGCGCCACGCGCTCGTAGGTCACGGGTTTGAGCAGGTAGTCGAAGGCGCGGACCTCGTAGGACTCAAGCGCGAACTCGGGCGATGAGGTCAGAAATACCAAGCGCACGGCGGTATCGGATTGGCGCAGCTCGCGGGCGGTGTCCATGCCGTTGACGAGCGGCATGATCATGTCGAGCATGATAATGTCGGCGCGCGATGCGGCATGGCGTGCCAGCAGATCCTCGCCGCGCGTGACGAGTGCAACATCGACCGCCGTGCCCGTCTCGGTCGACCAACGGTCGATCATCCGGTGCAGTCTATCTAGAAAAGCGACGTCATCGTCGCAGGCAATAATCTTGAGCATTCGGGCCCCCTTAAGTAGTTCGATTTTGCCACATCGGGCACGCGCCGCTTGCGGGGGTGCGGACCGTTTGCGCCTCACGGCGTGCAGCTCGCGCCAAGCGGTGTTGCGGTGGCGAAAGATGCCTCCTGCGCTATCGAAAGCCCGGCTATCCTCAGCTTGCCAGTTCGAAAATGGACCTGCCACATGATTGAATCTTTATTTCAACTTTACACCTAGGTTTACAGCTGTCTTGTCAGCTGTAAACCTAGGTGTCATACTAAAGCCCCAAGATTCGCCAAAAGAGAGGGGCCTTGATGGCACAGAGCGCGAACATGGATGCGTCGGAGCTTGCACGCGATATCGCGGCCGGCCTGGCATCGGCAACGACGGCAACGGAGCGTGCGGCACTGGTGCCCGCAGAGCTCGTCGAGGCCATTCAGCAACTAAAAACCCAACGTGACGCGGTGATCCTGGCGCACTATTACGTGGCGCCCGAGGTGCAGGCTGTGGCCGATTACGTCGGCGACAGCTTCTACCTGGCAAAGCTTGCCAAGAGTCTGCCGCAGCAGACTATCGTGCTGTGCGGCGTGGAGTTTATGGGCGAGAGCGCCAAGCTGCTCAACCCCACCAAGACCGTGCTGCTGCCCGAGCCGGGCGCGGACTGCCCCATGGCGCACATGGTCAAGCGCGAGACGGTCGACGCGGCGCGCGCCGAGTACGGCGACGACCTGGCCGTGGTGTGCTACGTCAACTCCACGGTCGAGATCAAGAGCTGGAGCGACGTGTGCGTCACCAGCTCCAACGCCGTTAAGATCGTGTCCGAGCTGCCGCAGCAGCATATTCTGTTCATTCCCGACCAAAACCTGGGACGCTTCGTAGCCGAGCAGGTGCCGCAAAAGCACGTCATCCTCAACAACGGCTACTGCCCGCGCCATCACATCATCACCGTCGAGCAGATCGTCGACGCGACGGAGGCCCACCCCGACGCGCTCGTGCTGGCGCACCCCGAGTGCAAGGCCGACGTTCTGGCCGAGGCCGACTACATCGGCTCCACCGCCGGTATCATCAAGTATGCCGAGGAGTCCGACGCGAGCGAGTTCATTATCGTGACGGTCCGCGGCGTGCTCTATGAGCTCGAGCGCCGCTGCCAGGGCACCGGCAAGAAGTTCTACTTCCCCGTGGTGCAGCCCACCTGCGTCAACATGGATCTCATCACGCTCGAAAAGCTCGTGCGCTGCCTGGAGACGGGCGAGGGCGAGGTGCAGATCGGCGTCTCGGACGAGGCGGCAGACCAGGCCAAGCTCACGCTCGACCGTATGCTCGAGTACGCAGCGCGCTAGAACAATGTTGCATGAGGGACGGTCCCTTATGTCACATTACAAGGGAGAGGATTCCTGTGGAAACCAAGCAATACCCCGATATGGAGTGCGACGTCGTTATTGCCGGCTGCGGCGTGGCGGGTCTGTACGCGGCCCTCAATCTGCCGACGAGCACGCGCGTGATCATGCTCTCCAAGGGCGTGGTCGATGAGTGCGATTCGATGCTCGCGCAGGGCGGCATCTGCGTGCTGCCCGAGGGTTCGGACTACGATGCCTTCTTTGAGGACACCATGCACGCCGGCCACTACGAGAACCGCCGCGAGAGCGTCGACATCATGATTCGCTCGAGCCGCTCGGTCATCAACGACCTGCTGGCGATGGGCGTGGATTTTGAGCGCAAGGCCGACGGCAGCCTCGACTTTACCCGCGAGGGCGCGCACAGCCGTCCGCGCATTGCCTTCCATGCCGACATTACGGGCAAGGAGATCACGACCAAGCTGCTCCAGGCCGTTCGCAAGCTGGACAACGTGCAGATTTTGGAGCACGTGGCCATGACCGACATCCTGACCGCCGAGCGCGATGGCGCCACGGTGTGCACCGGCGTCGTCGCCGTAGCCGTGGACGAGGACAACTCGGTTCGTCCCGCCGACGAGCTGGCAAATGCCGCTGAGGGCGTGCATGCCGGTAAGCCGTTTAAGATCCATGCCCGCCACACGCTGTGGGCGACGGGTGGCATTGGCGGCGTGTACGACCACTCGACCAACTACCCGCAGCTCACGGGCGACGCCTGCTACATCGCTCAGGAGCATGGCATTAAGATGGAGCACCTGGACTACGTGCAGATCCATCCCACGGGTCTGTTCTCGCCGCAGCCGGGTCGCACGTTCCTGATCAGCGAGAGCTGCCGCGGCGAGGGCGCGATTTTGCTCAACGCCGCCGGCGAGCGTTTTACCGACGAGTTGCAGCCGCGCGACGTTGTCGCCGCCGCCATCCGCGAGCAGATGAAGCAGGACGGCACCGAGCACGAGTGGCTGAGCTTTGCCCCCGTCGAGCGCGACGTGGTGACCGGGCACTTTGCCAATATCCGCGCGCGCTGCCTGGAGGACGGCCGCGACATCTTGGATGAGCCCATCCCCGTTACGCCCACGCAGCACTACTTTATGGGCGGCGTGTGGGTCGACAAGGACGGCCGCACCTCGATGCCCGAGCTCTACGCCGCCGGCGAGACGGCCTGCAACGGCGTTCACGGCAAGAATCGCCTGGCTTCCAACAGCCTGCTCGAGGCGCTGGTCTGGGGTCGTCGCGCCGCGTGGTATATGCGTACCGGCGAGTCGCTGGCCGTGGAGCAGGCGGGCGAGCCCGCGCTCGATGGCCGTCATCGCGCCCTGAGCGCCGACACCCTGGCAATCGATGATTTGGCCCGTGCCGCCGGCACGCGGGCCGTGGAGGAGTAGACCATGAATCCCATTACCATGAAGCTCGTCGTCGATGATCTGATTCTGCAGGCTCTGCGCGAGGACATTACGTTTGAGGACGTGAGCACGGCGAGCGTGTGCCCCACGGCGCGTCCCGCCACGGTGGAGCTTATCGCCAAGGCCGATGGCATCATCGCGGGCCTGGATGTGTTTGCTCGCACCTTTGAGCTGCTGGATTCGCAGAGCTCGGTGCTGCTCGACGTTGCCGATGGCGACGAGGTACACGCCGGCGATCACGTGGGCCAGGTGCGTGGCGATGCGCGCGTGCTGCTTTCGGGCGAGCGCGTGGCGCTCAACTACCTGCAGCGCATGAGCGGCATCGCTACCTATACGCACCAGATGGCCGCGGCGCTCGAGGGCACCAAGACCGTGCTTGTCGACACACGCAAGACCACGCCGGGCATGCGCGTCTTCGAGAAGGCCGCGGTCGAGATCGGCGGCGGCAGCAACCACCGTTACAACCTGTCGACGGCCGTCATGCTCAAGGACAACCACATCGATGCCGCCGGTGGCGTGACGCGCGCGATCGAGATGGCGCGCGCCCATGCATCGTTTACCACGACGGTCGAGATCGAGTGCGAGAACCTGGACATGGTGCGCGAGGCCGTGGAGGCCGGCGCCGACATCATCATGTTCGACAACATGACCCATGACGACATGGCCGCCGCTATCGAGCTTATCGCCGGTCGCGCCAAGACCGAGTGCTCGGGCAACGTGGACGCCAACAACATTCGCGCCCTGGCCGACCTGGGCGTTGACTTCATTAGCTCGGGCGCCCTGACGCACTCCGCGCCGATCCTCGACCTCTCGCTCAAGCACCTGCGTCTGTTGGACGGTAAATAATGGACGCCCGCGAGCGTCGCCGTGCCATCATGGCCGTGCTCGAGGGGGCCAAGGGGCCCGTATCGGGCAGCGCACTTGCTCGTGAGGTGGGTGTGAGCCGCCAGATTGTCGTGCAAGACATCGCCCTGCTGCGCGCCGATGGGCACGATATCGTGGCGACCAACCGTGGTTATGTGCTGCAGGAGGCCCCCAGCAGCCCCGCTGTGCCCACGCGCTTGGTCAAGGTTCGCCACAGCGTAGAGCAGGCAGGCAATGAGCTCACGAGTATCGTCGATGCCGGAGGCGCCGTGCTCAACGTGATCGTCAATCACCGCGTGTACGGTAAGATTACGGCCGACCTGGACATCCGCAATCGTCGCGATGTCGAGCGCTATCTGCGCGATATCGAGAGCGGCAAGAGCTTTCCGCTGCTGACGGTGACCAGCGGCTACCACTTCCATCGCATTGCGGCGGAGGATGAGCAAACCCTCGACGAGATCGAGGCGATGCTCAAGGAGAAAGGCTACCTAGCCGATTTAATGCCCTACGAGGATGATTTGTCCTAGCCCGACACTGTCCCCAATTAGCTGCCCACGAATGCAAAAGGAGGCCTCCGCGGCGATGCGGAAGCCTCCTTTTTGTGCACGGTGTACTTTTGAGTGTGCAGTGGGGGAGTTGTTACTCCTCGACGATCTCGGTGATCGCGCCAACGGGGCAAGCGTCCTGGCAAGCGCCACAGGCGACGCAGGAGTCCTCGTCAGCGACGGTAGCGACGTCCTGGAGCTCCAGAACGCCAGCGGGGCAGGAGTCGACGCAAACGCCACAAGCGATGCACTCGTCGGCATCAATTACGGGATGAGCCATGGTAGTTTCCTCTCTGTTGACCGACGCTACAGGCGATGCGCGCCGGTTTGATTCGGGCAAAAACATACCACGGGAGCGACCGTTTGCAATACCCTCTGACCGGCATCTTCATACCGTTCGCCGAGTATGCCAAGGTTTACTAAAAAACGCGCAGGTGAGGCCGTTGAGCTGCGCAAATGTTAGCTAAAGGTGACTTGAAATATTGAGCTATTGAGCGCGCCTGCGGAAAGGGCATCCCGTTATTTGGCCGAAAACCGGGTCGCAGTTTCCGGTTGGGCCGCTAGAGGAAACTGCGACCCGGTATCAGCTCTCAAAACGGGATACGGTTTCCGGTTGAGCCTTCAGACGGAAACTGCGACCCGGAATCCACGCTCAAACCGGGACAAGCTTTCCGCAAGGCAGCCCCAGGCACCCTCGGACCCAAACCTCAGCCATCTCTACATAGATCTCGATAGATTTGCCGAGAACTCAATCAGCGCGTCTACCTGCGTATTTGCGAACCTAAACTCTCAGCAATAAGAAATCTTATATGAATTGACTTAGATTTTGTATATTCCGGCCCATAAGGGGATACACTACATCCTGAAAGACAAGCCGAAACACCGCTCGACAGACCGCCGAGTCGGTGCAAACGCACAAGAGAGAGGGAATTTCTAATGGGCAAGATTCTTGGTATCGACCTTGGTACTACTAACTCCGCAATGGCCGTTCTCGAGGGCGGTTCTCCGACCATTATCGTGAACGCCGAGGGCGACCGCACCACCCCGTCCGTCGTGGGCTTCCGTGCCGACGGCGACCGCGTCGTGGGTAAGGCCGCTAAGAACCAGGCTGTCACCAACCCCAAGAACACCGTGTTCTCCATCAAGCGCTTCATGGGCCGCAAGTACTCCGAGTGCACCTCTGAGATCAAGACCGTGCCGTACGAGGTCAAGGAGGGCCAGGGCGGCCGTGCCGTCGTCGACATCGAGGGCAAGGATTACACCGCCGAGCAGGTGAGCGCCATGACGCTCGCCAAGATGAAGGCCGACGCCGAGAAGTATCTGGGCGAGACTGTCACCGACGCCGTCATCACCGTCCCGGCCTACTTCAACGACGCCCAGCGTCAGGCCACCAAGGACGCCGGTAAGATCGCCGGCCTCAACGTCAAGCGTATCGTCAACGAGCCGACCGCTGCTGCTCTTGCCTATGGCCTGGACAAGCAGGGCACCGACCAGCGCATCCTGGTCTTCGACCTGGGCGGCGGTACCTTCGACGTCTCCATCCTCGACCTCGCCGACGGCGTGTTTGAGGTTCTGTCCACCTCGGGCGATAACCACCTGGGCGGCGACGACTGGGATCAGCGCGTCATCGACTGGATGGCCGACAAGTTCCAGCAGGAGAACGGTGTCGACCTGCGTCAGGACCCCATGGCCCTGCAGCGTCTGAAGGAGGCCGCCGAGAACGCCAAGAAGGAGCTCTCCGCCGCCCAGCAGACCACCATCAACCTGCCGTTCATTACCATGAACCAGTCCGGCCCGCTGCACCTCAACTACACGCTGACCCGCGCCGAGTTCGAGAAGATCACCCGCGACCTGCTCGAGCGCTGCAAGCAGCCTGTCACCAACGCCCTGCGCGACGCCAAGCTTAAGCTCTCCGATCTGACCGAGGTCATCCTCGTCGGCGGCTCCACCCGTATGCCCGCTGTCCAGGAGCTCGTCAAGACCATGACCGGCAAGCAGCCCAACATGTCCGTGAACCCCGACGAGGTCGTTGCCGACGGTGCTGCCGTCCAGGGCGGCGTGCTCACCGGCGACGTCGAGGGCATCCTGCTGCTCGACGTTACCCCGCTGTCGCTGGGCGTCGAGACCATGGGCGGCATCATGACCAAGATGATCGACCGCAACACCACGATCCCGACCTCCAAGACCGAGGTCTACTCCACCGCTGCCGACAACCAGACCAGCGTCGAGATCAACGTGCTCCAGGGCGAGCGCGAGCTTGCCCGCGACAACAAGTCGCTCGGTAAGTTCCAGCTGACCGGCATCCCGGCTGCCCGCCGCGGCGTGCCGCAGATCGAGGTCACTTTCGACATCGACGCCAACGGCATCGTCAAGGTCTCCGCTAAGGACAAGGGCACCGGCAAGGAGCAGCAGATCACCATTTCCGGCTCCACCGCTCTGTCCGACGACGAAGTCGATCGTATGGTCAAGGACGCCGAGGCTCATGCCGAGGAGGACAAGAAGCAGAAGGAAGAGGTCGAGGTCCGCAACCAGACCGACAGCCTGTGCTACTCCACCGAGCAGACCCTCAACGAGCTGGGCGACAAGGTTTCCGCCGACGTGAAGTCCAAGGCCGAGGCCGCTATCGCCGACGCCAAGAAGGCGCTCGAGGGCTCTGACGTCGAGGCCATCAAGGCCGCCGGCGAGTCCCTGCAGTCCGTGGCCTACGAGCTGGCCCAGGTTGTCTACGCCGACGCTCAGCAGCAGACCGACGGTGCCGCCGGCGCCCAGCCTGCCGACGATGACGTCGTCGACGCCGACTACGAGGTTGTGGACGACGAGGACAAGTAATCATGTCCGCCCGTAAAGCTCGCACGGAGGCGGCCGCCGTTGGTGCCGCCCCCGTTGACTCTGAGGAGAAGGACGTGAAGATTCCCGTAGAGGCCGTTGACGATACCGAGGCCAACGAGGCCCCGGCCGCCGAGGCTGCCGAGAACCAAGTAGAGGATTCCAACAAGGAGGCGACGATGACCGAGGACGAGATGGTGGAAGCCGCTATCCGCGCCGGTGAGGAAGCCGCCGACAACGACTTTAAGCTCAAGTTCGAGCAGGCTCAGAAAGAGCTCGCCGACGTGCGCAATGAGCTCGATGCTGCGGCAGAGGCTCAGAAGGCCGCCGAGGACAAGGCAAAGGACGCCACTGAGCGTACCGCCCGTCTTCAGGCCGACTGGGAGAACTTCCGTCGCCGCACCGCCAATGAGCGTATCGCCGAGCGCGAGCGCGCGACCGAGAAGCTCGTCACCGCGCTGCTGCCGGTGGTCGACGATATCGAGCGTGCGATCGACCATGCCCGCAGCCAGGAGCTTGCCGACGACTTTAAGCAGTTCGTCGACGGCGTCGACGCGGTGCATGCCAAGCTGCTCGATGTGTTTGCGCACGAGGGCGTTGAGCCCATCGACCCCAAGGGCGAGGCGTTCGATCCGCTCGAGCACCAGGCCGTGGGTCGCGTCGAGGACGCGTCGCAGTACGACGAGACCGTCAACGACGTGTACCAGAAGGGCTACCGCATGGCGGATCGCATCCTGCGTTCCGCGATGGTGACGGTGACCTACGGCGGCGAGAAACGCCCCGCACCGGAGCCCGAAGCGGCGCCCGAGGATGCTGCGGCCGATACGGCCGAGAGCACCGAGGAGTAATTGAGAAGGGCCCCGGGGCAACACCCGGGGCCCTTTCTGGCCTAGTGCCATATGAAAGCATGAGCCGCCGCCCGCTGGGCGGCGGATGAAACAGGAGAGGAGCTACGATGGCTGCAGGCAAAACCTTCTATGACATCCTGGGCGTATCCAAGAGCGCCTCCGACAAAGAGATCAAGAGCGCGTTTCGCAAGCTCGCGCAAAAATATCACCCCGATGCCGGCGGCGACGAGGCCAAGTTCAAGGAGATCAGCGAGGCCTACGAGACGCTTTCGGACGAGAAGAAGCGCAAAGAGTACGACCAGATGCTCATGTTTGGCGGCATGCCGGGCGCGGGCGGCGCGTATGGCGGCGGCTACGGTGCCGGCGCGGGCGCCAGCGGCTGGGGCGACATCTTCGACAGCATCTTTAGCGGCAACGGCGCCTGGGGCAGCGATTGGGGCTCGGGCTTTGCCGGAGCTGCGGGCGCTGCCGGTGCCGGCGCGGGCCGCAGCCGTGCTCGCAAGGGCGGCGACCTGTCGCTGACTGTTGATGTGACGGCCGAGGACGCGTTTCGCGGTGTGACGCACAAGGTCACCTATCGCATTCCCTCGACAGGCGAGCAGCAGACCATTACGGTCTCGGTGCCCGCGGGCGCGGTCGACGGCGGCAAGCTACGCTACAAGCGTCGCGGCGAGTATGGCGTTGCCGGCGGCGAGCGCGGCGACCTGGTCGTGACCACGCATGTGGAGGAGCACCCGCTGTTTAAGCGCAAGGGTGCCGATGTGACCATGGAGGTGCCGATCTCGGTCTACGAGGCGGCGCTCGGCTGCACGGTTGATGTGCCCACGCCCGGCGGCGCGACGGTTCGTCTGAAGGTGCCCGCTGGCACCCAGACGGGCAAGAAGTTCCGCTTTAAGGAGATGGGTGCGCCCGACGTTAAGCACCGTGGCCGCACGGGCGCGCTGCTCGTCGAAATCAAGGTACAGGTCCCCACGAACCTGTCCGATGACGAGCGCGATGCCATGACCAAGCTGCGCGAGGCCGACACGCGCGATTATCGCGAGAAGGTCAACCGTTACAAGGCGACGTACTAGGGCGGTCGTGGCGCACACCCGCGCCCGCGGGCTTATGATGGACGATAACGAGACGGAAAGGGGTCAGGTAGCATGGCCGAGGACAATAGGAACAAACCGCTGTACATGATCAGCGTGGCGGCCGAGTTGACCGGCATGCATCCGCAGACTCTGCGCGTCTACGAGTCCAAGGGCCTGGTGAACCCCCAGCGCTCGGGCGGCAACACGCGTCTGTATTCGCGTGCCGATATCGAGCGCCTGGAGCTCATCAACCAGCTGACCGACGAGGGCATCAACCTTGCCGGCGTGGTGCGCATCCTCGATATGAAGGAGCGTGCCGAGGAGCGCGAGCGCGAGAACGAAAAGCTCCGCGCCCGCGTGCGCCAGCTCGAGGACGAGCTGCACGAGTATAAGATGCAGAAGAAGATTACCGCCCTGGCCCCGCGCGACGGCTCGGTTAACCCCGAACAGGTCATGCGCAAGCTACTGGGTGCCGGCGGGGATCTCTAGGTTACGCCGTTCTGCCGAACGGCGTAACGGCTCGACGCTGCGCGACGTCCAGAGCGACAATTTGTCATTCAAAAGGCGAGGCATGACCAGAAGGTCAATGCCTCGCCTTTTTCATGCCAACTTGTTCGCTCTGGACGTCGCTCGCTGTCCGTCCTCTACCTGCGGCGTTGCCTTGCTCCGGATGCGGTAGTCATTGGGGACGTTCTTAAATGACTGGTCAAAGGGGACATTCTTGCGGCACTTGGCAGTTGGGGACGTTCCTTTTGTGCCGGCACTTTGGGACACTCCTTGTCAGAAGAGTGATGCAAGGTGCTCGTCCTTTACTTTACTGAGATAAAGTGAACGCGCAGATTCGTAACCCACTCGCAACCGTTCTATGGCACGATATTGAACGAATGTATGCTATGCGCCCAAATCTTTTGGGCAGAGTGGGAGACAGTATGGTCAAGCTGTACGAGGACGGCATCTACCTGCGTAACGGCAGCGAGGTTGTGCCTGTGGCCGAGGCTGCCGAGCGCGGTATTACGCAGACGCCCGAGGATGCTAAGCGCGGCACCATCGCGTATTCGATCCTTCAGGCACACAACACGTCCGGCGACCCCGAGGCGCTCAAGATTCGCTTCGACGCCATGGCGAGCCACGACATCACCTTTGTCGGCATCATCCAGACGGCGCGTGCCTCGGGCATGGAGCAGTTCCCGCTGCCTTACGTGCTCACCAACTGCCATAACTCGCTGTGTGCCGTGGGCGGCACCATCAACGAGGATGACCACGTCTTTGGCCTTTCCGCAGCCAAGAAGTACGGCGGCATCTTCGTCCCGCCGCATATCGCTGTCATCCACTCCTTTATGCGTGAGAACTTCGCCGGCTGCGGCAAGATGATTCTGGGCTCCGACTCGCACACCCGCTACGGCGCTCTGGGCACCATGGCCGTGGGCGAGGGCGGTGGCGAGCTGGCAAAGCAGCTGCTGCGCGACACCTACGATGTCGCCTATCCCGGCGTCGTTGCCATCTACCTCACGGGCGCCCCGCGCCCCGGCGTTGGCCCGCACGACGTGGCGCTCGCCATCATCCGTGCCGTCTTTGCCAAGGGTTACGTTAAGAACAAGGTTATGGAGTTCGTGGGCCCCGGTATCGCGAGCATGACGACCGACTACCGCAACGGCGTCGACGTCATGACCACCGAGACCACCTGCCTGTCGAGCATCTGGGCCACCGACGAGGACACGCACGCGTTTTTGACCATGCACGGTCGCGGCGAGGACTACCGCGAGCTCAAGCCCGCCGATGTCGCCTACTACGACGGCTGCGTCGAAGTCGATCTGTCGAGTATCAAGCCCATGATCGCGTTGCCGTTCCATCCTTCCAACGGCTTTGAGATTGACGAGCTCAACGAGAACCTCAAGGACATCCTGCATGAGGTGGAGCTTGAGGCCGCCAAGATCGGCGAGGGCAAGACGCACTTTAGTCTGCTCGACAAGATCGTCGACGGCAAGCTGCACGTGCAGCAGGGCGTCATCGCCGGCTGCTCGGGCGGCAACTACGACTCCGTGGTCCAGGCTGCCCGCGTGCTCAAGGGCGCCAACACCGGCTGCGGCGAGTTCTCGCTGTCGGTCTATCCCACGAGCCAGCCCGTGGCACTCGAGCTTACACGCCGCGGCTATATCTACGACCTCATGGAGGCCGGCGCGATCGTGCGCACGGCGTTCTGCGGTCCGTGCTTCGGTGCCGGCGACACGCCTGCCAACAACGGCCTGTCCATCCGCCACACCACGCGTAACTTCCCCAACCGCGAGGGTTCCAAGCCGGGTAATGGCCAGCTGAGCGCCGTGGCCCTGATGGACGCCCGCTCCATTGCGGCGACGGCTGCCAACGGCGGCGTCCTGACGCCGGCGACCGACCTGCCCGAGGAGACTTGGGACGAGGCCTGCGAGTACACCTTTGACGACGCGCCGTACAAAAAGCGTGTGTACTGGGGCTTTGGCAAGGCGGAGCCTGCCGACGAGTTGGTCGAAGGCCCCAACATCAAGCCGTGGCCCGCGATGGAGCCGCTCGGCGACGACATCCTGCTCAAGGTGTGCTCCAAGATCATGGATCCGGTCACCACAACCGACGAGCTCATTCCTTCGGGCGAGACGAGCTCCTTCCGCTCCAACCCGCTGGGCCTGGCCGAGTTTACGCTCAGCCGTCGCGACCCTGCCTACGTGGGTCGCTCCAAGGAAGTCGACGCCGTGGAGAAGCGCCGCGTTGCCGGCGAGGCCGCGGGCGACCTAGCAGCGCTCGATGCCGAGCTTGCCGGCGTGTTTGAGGCACTGGCCGGCGCCGGCGTCGCGGCCGATGCCAAGGCGACCGAGTACGGCTCCATGCTCTATGCCAAGAAGCCCGGCGACGGTTCTGCCCGCGAGCAGGCCGCGAGCTGCCAGCGCGTAATTGGCGGTCTGGCAAACATCGTCCACGAGTACGCCACTAAGCGCTATCGCTCCAACGTGATGAACTGGGGCATGGTGCCCTTCCAGATGGAGGCCGAGCCCAACTTTGAGGTGGGCGACTACGTCTTTGTGCCGGGTATCCGCGCCGCGCTCGACGGCGATCTGAGGGGCATCGCCGCCTACGTTGTGCGCGCCGACGGCACGGTTGAGCAGATTGAGCTCTATATTGCCGATATGACGGCAGAGGAGCGTGCCATCGTCAAGGCCGGCTGCCTGATCAACTACAACAAGTTCAAGGCCGCTGCCGAGTAACTCTGCTGTACGCCCCGGCCACACCTTTCCCTCGTGCTCACGCGCTTCGCGAGGGTCGCCCGAGGGAAAGGTGTGGCCGGGGCTACCGCGACGTTCTCGTTGGGTCTTGAGGGACGCTAATAAATAGACTTGCTTGATGCCGCCTCTGTTAATGGGGCGGCTTCTTTTTGTCGAAAACCACCACAAAGGGGACAGGCGCCTTTGTGGCGGTGGGGAACGAGCTCGATGTTGTTGTGGTTGTTGAGCGGTATGTTAATGGGCGGCTCTACAGAATTTCATCCGGGCTGGCGGGTTTGGTTGTTTTGGGGATGCCGAGTTTGGATGACGCGAAATCGTCAACATTGTCCTTAATTCCGTCTTTGGTGTAGACAGTGACCGTATAGGTGCTGTGTCCGAATTCGCCCTTGTCGCGTGTTGCCCAGGCATCCCAGTAGGCGGCCCCGTTTCGCCCTTTGATTTTTCCGACACGGCGGAGTTCTGTTCGCTTTAATTTCTGGTTGCTATAGATGGTTCGACCGGCCTCCTCGGTGAGCCCGCACTGTCCAAGCATCTTGTCGAGGACTTGGTTCATGTGGCGCTCATCGGTGTTTGGTGCGTAGTCGTAGGCGAGGGTGATGGAGTCGAGTGGCTGGTCGTCGATTAGATAGTTTAGCGCCTGAGGTCCAAGGCAGAAATAGGGGGAGCATCCGTCGATCTGACCGAGCAGTGGCAACTTTGACTGCCAAATTCCGGTGGGAATTCTATATTCGTAGAACACGCCACGACAAATAAAGGAGAGCGAGGTGGCACGCGAGCCGGCGTCGACCATTCCGCATAAATCGAAGGGCGAGGCGATACCGAGGGAAAAGGGCGTGACGACGATAAAGAAGAACATCGCGATGGGTATGGCGAAAATGGTAATGACGTTGCGACCGGTGGAATGAGACGGCTTCATATGCGCTCCTCGAGACAAAGATCTGTTGAGGATAGGCAGAAATGGATATGTTCAGAGAACAATTCAAGTTTAATCTCATGGCGCGAGATGGTCGACCGTTAGCGTCGAAAACCACCACAAAGGTGCCTGTCCCCTTTGTGGTGGTGAGGAGCGCGCGGCTTCTTTTGGTAATAGTGTTAGCTGGCGATATCATTAGTGCAGGTGGCGAAGGCTTGCATTGTGAGGTGCTTTGCTGTGAGAAGTCCTGCCCGTATTGGATTGATTGTCTTGGCGCTTGCGATCACCGTGGTTGGCATGGGCGCTGTCGGTATGGCGTTTCTACCTGCTGCGGTGACGGAGCCGGTGGTCAAGCCTGTGACTCAATCTGTCGAACTTCTGACCGGCGACGACAAGCCTGAGGCCATTACCGTTGATTTTGATGAGCAACCGGCTGCGCTGGGCATTAGTAATTATCCACGTATTCAGCTTGGGGCTATGCGCTATACCACGGATTCTAGTCTGATCGACAGGGCGTCCGAGCTGCTCAGGGGCAAAACCTTTAAGCGCTGGTACGGATATGCGTCCTATCGGGCAAAAGCGAACGACATGGTTGGCGGATGCCACTCGTCCATCGAGTTGGATACCGCGAATGGCGCCAAGTTATGTGATGTTTCGTACGATCCTGGCTACGAGGGCAATGAGGGGCCGGGCATCTACATCTTGGACGGCGATGCCGCCTATGTCATGGAGGGCAACCAGGCCGAGCTCAACGATTTTATGGGTCAGTGCATTCAGGATGCCTATGAACAGACCTGCTTGCCCGACCCGCAGACTGCACGCGATAGTGGGTCTGCCCGTACATGGCTGTTCGAGGATGAGATGCCCTGGAACGCCGAATCGGGAAGCACGGGCTCGGCAAGTAAATAGAGGCTGCAACCACCACAAAGGTGCCTGTCCCCTTTGTGGTGGTCTGCATGTCGTGGGAACACTCATAAAATCTTATATATAGAGACTTAGATTTGTGTATAAGATCGTACAAAGCTGGCAACAATACTTCTCGAACAACGTGAAGCCACCCCGTAGGGTGGCCACCCCAAGAGAGGTGATTCCATGAGAATCGATAAGCTAGCAATGACGTCGCGCGAGGCGTTGCAGACCGCCATGAGCACGGCTGCCGACGCGCAGGCCGGCGCGGTGGAGCCGATTCACCTGCTGTCCGCCCTGCTCGGTGCCGGCGAGCGCAATATCTCCGTGATCATAGAGCGCATTGGTGCCGACCCGGCTCAGCTCGCACGCTCCACGCAAGATGCCATCGACCACGCGCCCAAGGTTTCGGGCGAGGGCCAGCAGATGGGCCTGTCCAACGAGCTCGTCCGCGTCATCGAAAAGGCCGAGAAGAAGGCCACCAAGATGGGCGACAGCTTTGTGGTGACCGAGCATCTGCTGATGGCACTTGCCGAGGACAAGGGCGAGGCCGGCCGCGTTCTGCGCGACGCAGGCGTCACCAAGGAGCGCATCGAGCAAGTCTACGAGGAGCTGCGCGGCGATGACCGCGTGACGTCCGCCGAGGACAAGACGCAGTTTGAGGCGCTGGAGCAGTACGGTCGCAACATCTGCGACCTCGCCCGCGCCGGCAAGCTCGACCCGGTCATCGGCCGTACCGATGAGATTCGCCGCACCATCCAGGTCCTGTCCCGTCGTACCAAGAACAACCCCGTGCTCATCGGTGAGCCGGGCGTCGGCAAGACGGCCATCGTCGAGGGCATCGCCCAGCGTATCGTGGCTGGCGACGTGCCGAGCACGCTGCGCGACCGCGACCTCATCGAGCTCGACATGAGCGCGCTGGTCGCCGGCGCCAAGTACCGCGGCGAGTTCGAGGACCGCTTGAAGGCCGTGCTCAAGGAGGTGCAGAAGTCCGAGGGCAAGGTCATCCTGTTCATCGATGAGCTCCACACCATCGTGGGCGCGGGTGCCACCGAGGGCTCCATGGACGCCGGTAACATCCTGAAGCCGGCGCTTGCCCGTGGCGACCTGCACGCGATCGGCGCGACCACGCTTGACGAGTACCGCAAGTACATCGAGAAGGACGCGGCGCTCGCGCGTCGTTTCCAGACTGTGATGGTCTCCGAGCCTACCGTCGAGGACACCATCTCGATCCTGCGTGGCCTCAAGGAGAAGTACGAGATCTTCCACGGCGTGCATATCACCGATAGCGCGCTCGTGGCCGCCGCCGACCTCTCCGATCGCTACATTGCCGATCGCTTCCTGCCCGACAAGGCTATCGACCTGGTCGATGAGGCCGCAAGCCGCCTGCGCATGGAGCTCGACAGCATGCCGGTCGAGATTGACGCCACCACGCGTCAGCTCACCCAGCTGCAGATCGAGGAGCAGGCACTCATGAAGGAGACCGACGACGCCTCCAAGGAGCGTCTGGAGGCCCTGCGCCAGGAGATCGCCGAGGTCCAGGAAAAGCTCAACGTGCAAAAGGCCGGCTGGCTCAACCAAAAGAACGCCATCGACCACGTGCAGGAGCTCAAGGGACAGCTCGACGAGGCCAAGAGCGAAGAGGAGCGCGCGACGCGCAATGGCGACCTGGGCCGTGCGTCCGAGCTGCGCTACTCCGTGATTCCGGGCCTGCAGCAGCAGATTCAGGATTCCGAGGCTGCGCTCGAGGCGCAAAAGCAGCAGGACGGCGAGGGCCTCAACGAACAGGTGACCTCTGATGAGATCGCCGAGGTCGTGAGCGCCTGGACCGGCGTGCCCGTGTCCAAGATGATGCAGGGCGAGCTCGACAAGTTGAAGGGCCTGGAGGGCGAGCTGCATAAGCGCGTCATCGGTCAGGATGAGGCGGTCTCCGCTGTGGCCGCGGCCGTACGTCGCAGCCGTGCGGGCCTCTCCGATCCGGACAAGCCCATCGGCAGCTTCTTCTTCCTGGGCCCCACCGGCGTGGGCAAGACCGAGCTCGCCAAGGCGCTTGCCGAGTGCCTGTTCGACGACGAGCGCGCGCTCGTGCGTATCGACATGTCCGAGTACATGGAGAAGTTCAGCGTCCAGCGTCTGATCGGTGCGCCCCCGGGATACGTGGGCTACGACGAGGGCGGCCAGCTCACCGAGGCCGTGCGCCGTCGTCCGTACTCCGTAATCTTGCTCGACGAGATGGAGAAGGCCCATCCGGATGTCTTTAACGTGCTGTTGCAGGTGCTTGACGACGGCCGTCTGACCGATGGTCAGGGTCGCCAGGTGTCCTTCAAGAACACAATAATTATCATGACGTCTAACGTGGGCTCCAAGGCTATCGCCGAGCTTTCCGGCAAGGACGAGGAGGAGATGCGCCATCAGGTCGACGCGGCCATGGCTCAGACCTTCCGCCCCGAGTTCCTCAACCGTATCGACGATATCGTGGTGTTCCATCCGCTCGGCATGGCGCAGATCGAGAAGATCGTCGACATCCAGCTCGCCGACGTCCGCGCGCGTCTGGCCAAGGAGCGCATGACGCTTGCCATCACCCCGGCGGCCAAGCAGATGCTCGCCGTGGGCGGCCTGGACCCGGTCTTTGGCGCCCGTCCGCTCAAGCGTCTGGTCCAGCGCGAGGTCGTGGATGCCATCGCCGCCGCTATCATCGACGGCACGGTGCGCGAGGGCGATCAGGTGACGGTCGATGTCGACAAGGACGGCGGCTTTACCGTCGTGTGCGACAATACGCCGGCGGCCACCTACGAGGTCCCCGACGCCGAGTAGATTTTGGGCCATGCCTTAAAATCTGCCTTTTGAGCCGAACGCCAAGGGCGGCGGATCCGATTGGGTCCGCCGCCCTTTTTCGTGCGACAATCGATGGTGTTGAACGTGAGCACATGGCAAGGAGCTATGCAGATGAAAGACGAGAACAAGACGAACGCACCGGTGGCTGAGGCGGCGCCCGCCGCACCGAAGACTCCGTCTAAACCGGCACCCAAGCCGCGCGACCCCTACATCCGTGCCGAGAACGAGGACGATGACGGCTACGATCCCTACAGCGATCGCCGCCCCGAGCGCGAGCCAATGTTCGAAGCCGATCCGTGGCGCTGAGTGCCACCCAAAAGGCCACCAATAAGTTGCGGTGAAATAGGGATTGTTTTGCGGTTTGACCAGCAAAAACAGTCCCTATTTCACCGCAACTGCGTTAGGGATTTTTCTACAGGGGGAGGGTAGTCAAAAAAGCCCCGTCCCAAATCGACTGTCCAGGGAGTCGCATTCGGGCTTGGTTGTCCTCTCAGCCACTCGGCATCCTTCGAGCAGTAATAGTGAAAAAACTTGCTTAAGTGTTAATCAAGTCAGACATAATCTTGCTCTCTAATTAATCAAGAATCGCTATAATTTTGATTAGCTAGAGAGCAAGATTGGAGAATCATGGCATTCAACGACTTGATCGCCCAGAAAATAAAGGACTTTGAACAGCAGGGGGTTCCGCAGGTCTTTGAGCGAGACCTTGATCTAGGAAACCCACAGGAGCCAAAGCGCGACAACATCGTAAATGTGATTGTGGGGGCCCGCCGTTGTGGAAAGACGTATCGCCTGTATCAGGAGATGCGGCGGCTTCAGAGCCGGGGCGTCGAGCTTGACCGGATGCTTTACTTCAATTTTGAGGATGAGCGCTTGCGCCCGTATGAGCCATCGCTGCTGGCGGACGTGCTCGACACGTTCTATGCACTGTATCCTGTTGCTCGAACCGAGGGCGCTTACATTTTCTTTGACGAGATCCAGGAAATTCCCGAATGGGGTGCGTTTCTGCGGCGTGTAGTCGATACGGAGAAAGCGACCGTCTATGTGACGGGATCTTCTTCCAAGATGCTGTCCTCAGAACTTAAGAGCGAGTTCAGGGGTCGTTCTCTTGTGCGAGAGCTTTTTCCGTTGAGTTTTTCGGAATACGTTCGATATAAGACGGGGAGCGTCCCTGAGCCAGATGCGACCTTTTCCCCGAGCGATGCAGCGCTGCTTCGACATCATCTGATCGGGTATCTTGAACAAGGGGGATTCATCGCGACACTTGAGCAGACGCCTGCAGACGCGATTCAGCTGCTACAGGAATATGCTTCGCGAACGGTCGCCATGGACGTCGTTGAACGTTACGACGTCAAGAACCCTCGCCTGGCATCGCTGTTCTTGACGCGGTGTATGGCATCTTCGGGACGAGAGCTGTCAGTGAACAAAGTGTACAACGAGTTCAAGAGCAGACAGATACCCGTCAGTCGTAATTCGCTCAGCGATTTACTTGAGTATTATGAGGACGCCTACCTGTTATTTTCTGTGCCGGAGTTCACGCGTTCACTGGCAAATAACATGCGGTCTGCGTCTAAGGTCTACGCTGTCGACCCTGCGATGTTTGGAGCATTCTCTCCCGCATCGGCATTGGACCAGGGCCAGAGGCTCGAGACCGCAGTGTTCAATGCGCTAAGAAGAAGGACTCCCGCGGTGAGGACCGGCTCGGTCTGCCGCCTGCTAATCAAAGAGAAGAGCAAAAGCCATGAGGTAGACTTTGTGGCTGGGGACGCGCTTCTCATGCGGGCTTATAGCCTGATTCAGGTGAGTGCGGATATGGCAAGTGAGAAAACGCGCGAGCGCGAAATTGCCGCGCTTGATGCCTCGATGGCCCAGTTTGATCTTGGCGAGTCGGCAATCGTTACCATGGATGAACAGACCGATATTCCATGCGAGCACGGTGTGGTACACGTTATGCCCGCATGGAAGTGGCTCCTTGCCTAATCATCTATGGGCCTGTGGGGTCAGGACCTCCTGGCTCCTTCATCACGGTTGGGGAGCACGTTGCTGCGCCAGGCTAGTCCTGGGCTTTGATACTCGGCAGGAGAATCTGGGCGAGGTAGTCGGTCTCGAGTTTGGTCGCGGCGTCGGCTTTGCCGTCTTTGCCGACCAGTACGTTCTTGATCTGGCTATAGGTGTAGCGGTTGCCGGTCGTAAGCTCGACAAGCTCAATGGCCGTGTCCATGGGGTAGGTTGACACGGGGTTCTGCGTCCGTCCGTTGATGGTCTGGGGCACCACGTACGGATAGACGGGGCCGCTGGCGTAGACGGTATAACCGTTGCCTAGATTGGCCGCACCCAAAACCGTATCGCCTTCATCGGGCGTAAAGCTCTCGCCCTCGCGCACCGCGACGAGCGTCACGAGCGGCGTATTGGCGTCGTCGCCCAGATAGATGCATAGCGTGCTTCCGTTTTGCCAAGTTGCGACCTTGCCGTACCACTCGACGGGAATATCGAGCTGGTAGAGGTCGGTTGCCTTGTGGCGAGCGTCAGCATCACGGGACGCCTGTGCCTTTTGCGCGCTCACGGCATTGACGGCGGCGTCGCGCCGCGCGGTTGCTGCCTGCTGGAGCACTTTGGCAGCCGCGGCGGAGCTCGCACCGCCCTCCTCGGCATACTTGGCGGCGGCATCGATCTGGTCGTCAGTCACCGTGTCGGCCGAAGGCACCTTGAGCTTAAAGGTGGCCTGGGCACTTAAATCCTGTCCATCGCTCTTAACGGTGACCTGCGTCTTGGTGGTCGGGACGGTATAGATGGTGCCGTCGGCCGCGATGGGGGAGGCAGCGATGGAGAGCGTGTAATCGCCGGGCAGCAGTTTGATGCCGCGGCCGTGCTCGTCAACATAGAGCGTTTCGCTCACGGAGGAGCCGTCAGAATCCTGACCGCTCACCTGTACGGGAATCTTGGAGCCAGTGGAACAGTCGAGGCCCGCGGCATGCGCGCCAATCTGCACCGACATCATCGTGTGGGCATTGGCGGCGACAGCGGCAGCCTGCTCTTGCTGATATCCGTTCCAGGCAGCATAGCCTGCACCGCCGGCGACGAGCGCGACGGCCACGACACCGGCGACCATCAGATTGCGGCGCTTGGGCGACATCTTGCGATGGCGGACCTCGGCCTCGCGTGCCGAGGGAACGGACGGCAGGGGAATATCGCCCATGGCGATGGTCTCGTCCACGGCAGGAGCGGAGCCCAGGCCGGGAAGCTCGCGGGTCAGCGAATCTTCGGCCGGAAAGCTGTCGAGCAAGATGGTTTCCTCGCTCGTGTCGGATTCGGGCTGGTCGTCGGCCTCGCATTCGGTGTCTTCGTGATCTGCCTCATCTTCGGCAGGCTCAACGTCGTCTGCATCCTGATCATCGGACTGCGCCTCGGCTTCCGACTCATCCTGCACATCAACGCCCGAATCGTCAAACGCAATCTCATCAAGTGAAATCCGGTCTAGGCTCTCCAGGGCTTCGGCACACGCTTCTGCATCTTGGGCCGCGTCCTCTTGGCCCGTCGTCTCATCTTTCATATATCCCCCAAGCTCAATATCGGGACAACACTGTACCCAAAAACAGGACCCTATAGAGCCGCCTCATGATTTGAAATCCGATTTTATATGTGCGCGTGTTTTTGAATAGATGATGATTAGAGACGCAACGACAAAAGCCCCCGGAAAGCGAGTGAAACGCTTTCCGGGGGCTCTGCGAGACATTGGATTGAAAATCTGGCAGGCGGGCCTATGCCCAGGTGCCAACAGCGACCAACATGTTACTCGGCGTGTGCGTAATCCACCTTGGCGCGGCGAGCGGTAGCCTTCTCCCAATCGCTGGTGCCCTCAAAGACATCCTGCTTGTAGGGATTGCGGCCGAGCTTTTTGGCGCGGTAGGCGATGTAGATGATCGCGGCGACGTTGGCGATCAGTGCGGCGATCGAGACCGCGGTGGCGGCGCCGGGGTCGAGCGTGGAGTGGGTCACAAAGATGGACTCCTCCTGGAAGTAGGGGAACACCTGGGCAAACATGCACCAAATGGCCAGCGTAAAGGCGCGGTTCTGGATCCAGCCGCCCTTGTTCCAGATAAAGGCGGCGACGGTGGGCGCCAGCAGCAGCGCAAAGCCGCAGAACCAGGAGTGGGTGGGCAGGCAGTTGTAGGTGTAGCAGAAGTTCCAGATATCGTAGGCGATGATGTAGACCCAGGTCATATCGGGCCACAGCATGTCGGTCTGATCCTCGGAGGCGTAGACGCTCCACCAACCGGTCATGCAGAAGATGTTGATGATACCGGCGATGCCGTTGAACACGTTGTTCCAGCCGGCTAGCTGCGTAGCACCTTCGGAGGTGACCCAGGTGGACTCGCCCAGGACAAAGAAGTGATAGGCGCTCTCGAAGTCGGACACGACGGCGATCATGATGTTGATGGCGACGATCACAAACGGCCATGCGCGGAACCAACGCGCCTTGCCGATCTTTCCCCACTGGTACTTAATGGCAATAAAGCCCCAGCAGCCGGCGAGCGCCGCGTATACCTTAGCGTAGTGGAACCAGCTGTTCTGGTACACATGGGTGGGGTTGGTGAGCGCCCACTCGGCACCCTGCGAGACGCCGATGGCGATGGCGACGCAATAGATGGTCATGGCCAGCGGAGCCGCGCCAAAGATGATCGCCGCGCCCAGCTTGGTGCGGCGGCCGACCTCGTTGAGCACGATCAGGCCAATAAAGACCATGGCCCAGCCGGCCCAGTGGATAAGGGTATCGCTACCCCAAACATCGAACAGCATGCTGCTCTCCTTTCACACGCCCGCGGCCCCTCTTCTGATCGCGGGCAGTTTGGCCAAATGCCGTCAGTCCTGGGGCATGCGCTCCGGATACTTGGCGGTATAGCCCTCGATGTGGAGTGTCGAGGCGATGATTTCCTTGACCGTCTCGTCGGGCACATCGGGGTGCGTGCGGATATACATCAAAAGACCCATGATGAGGGTGTAGAACGTTTCGTAGACATGGTCGATGCGCAGCTCGTGATGGGCGACAAAGTCCACCACGGTGGTGTCGCAGATGTACTGAGCCACGCGCTGAACCACGTTGTGCAGAAAGCCGCCGTAGAGTGCACCGCTGTTGGAGGTCAGAGTGTGCGGCAGTTCGTGGCCGCTGGCGACCAGACGCTTAAAGAGCGGGGCGACGGTGTCGAGCGCGCCCTCGATATCGCCGACGGTGCGGTTGGCATTCCACTGCTCGAGCTCGGAGATAAAACCGTCGATTGCCTCGTCCATGACGGCGGTGACGGCGGCGTCCATGTCGGCGAAGTAGTGGTAGAACAGCGAACGCGTGCAGCCGGCTCGCTTGGTCACGGCCGAGACAGATAGATGCGACACGCCCAGCTCGGAACTCACGGTGCGCACGGCGGCGAGGATCTCGCGACGGCGCTCGTCGCCCGTCAAGCGCTTTGTCGCGCTATCGGATGCGGGGACGGCATCGACCACAGAGGTATCTGCTGTGTTGTTGCCCATGTTTTGCCGCCTTTCATCCTCTTTTGCCTGACCGTTCGCCTAACAGTCTTGAATATTGTTGACGGTTCGTCAATACTATTTTTGACACAATGTCAACAATGGCGGGTGAACGGCATGGGGGCATGCCCGGCCTGCAAAAAAAGAGGGGCGCCGCGGTCCCGCCGGGCTGTGGCAAGAGAAGGGACAACCATGATTCTCAACGGACCGGGGATTAGCTACACCGAGCCCGACATCGGTTCGGAGTTCGTGCCGCCGCTGCCGGATCATCCGCGCGAGGCCATCGTCAAGCTGTGCGAGCACTGCACCAACCGTCTGCTGCATCGCGATGAGCTGCTGGGCTACGAGTACTGGTCGTTTGCCGAGGCCGCAACCGACGAGCAGGCCGAAGTGCTCTGCAAGATGAAGATGCGCCGTCCCTATACGCTGCCCGAGATGGTCAAGCTCACCGGCATGCCCGAAGCCGATATCGAGAAGATGCTCGACGACATGAGCTACACGGGTCTGCTCGAGTACAACTGGGAAAACCCCGAGCGCGCCAAGCAGTGGGTGCTGCCCATGCTGGTGCCGGGTTCCGCCGAGTTCCTCAACATGCGCGTGAGCCAGCTCGAGGAGCACCCGGTCTATGCTAAGTTCTTTGAGCAGGCGTCCAAGGGACCGCTGTCCAAGGCCACGCCGATGGTGCCGCCCGGTGGTGCCGGCATCGGCATGCATGTCATTCCGGTCGAGAAGGCTATCGATGCCGCGAGCACGTCGGTGCCGATCGAGCATATTGAGCATTGGCTCGACAAATACGATGGCAAATATGCCGCCAGCACCTGCAGCTGCCGCGCGAGCCGTCGCGTGATGGGTGAGGGCTGCGCCGACGACCCGGCCGATTGGTGCATCGCCGTGGGCGATATGGCCGACTACGTGGTTGAGACCGATCGTGGCCATTACGTGACCCGCGACGAGGTTTACGACATCTTGCGCCAGGCCGAGGACAACGGCTTTGTGCACCAGATCACTAATATCGACGGCGAGAACAAGATCTTCGCCATCTGCAACTGCAACGTCAACGTGTGCTACGCCCTGCGCACCTCGCAGCTGTTCAACACGCCCAACCTGTCGCGCTCGGCCTATGTCGCTAAGGTCGAGAAGGACAAGTGCGTGGCCTGCGGTCGCTGCGTCGAGGTGTGTCCGGCCGGCGCCGCCAAGCTGGGCCAGAAGCTCTGCGGCAAAAAGGCCGGCGGACAGGTGCCCGAGTATCCGCGCCAGGAGCTGCCCGATGCCACCAAGTGGGACCACACCAAGTGGTCGCCCAACTACCGCAACGACAACCGCATCGAGACGCATGAGTCCGGCACCGCTCCCTGCAAGACGGCCTGCCCCGCGCATGTTGCCGTTCAGGGTTATTTGAAGCTCGCGGCGCAGGGTCGCTATGACGAGGCCCTAGCACTCATTAAGCGCGAGAACCCGCTGCCCGCTATCTGCGGCCGTGTGTGCAACCGCCGCTGTGAGGATGCCTGCACCCGCGGCCGTGTGGACGCCGCCGTGGCCATCGACGAGGTCAAGAAGTTTATCGCCCAGCGCGATCTGGACGCCGCGACCCGCTATGTCCCGCCCGTGGTGACGCCGACGCGTGCCGGCGGCTTCGACCAGAAGATCGCCATCATCGGTGCCGGCCCGGCCGGTCTGTCCTGCGCTTTTTATCTGGCCGAGAAGGGCTATAAGCCCGTCGTGTTCGAGAAGAACGAGCGTCCGGGCGGCATGCTCACCTACGGTATTCCCAGCTTTAAGCTGGAGAAGGACGTTATCGAGGCCGAGGTCGAGATCATTCGCCTGATGGGTGCCGAGTTCCGCTATGGCGTGGAGGTCGGTCGCGATGTGACGCTCGATGAGCTGCGCGAGCAGGGTTTTAAGGCCTTTTATGTTGCCATCGGCTGCCAGGGCGGCCGCCTTGCCGGTATTCCGGGCGAGGATGCCGAGGACGTGACCGTGGCCGTCGACTTCTTGCGCGAGGTTAACAGCGGCAAGATCGATACCCTGTCCGGCCGCACCATTGTAGTGGGCGGCGGCAACGTGGCCATCGACGTTGCCCGCAACGCCTGCCGTCTGGGCTCTGAGCATGTTGAGATGTTCTGCCTGGAGAGCGAGGCCCAGATGCCCGCCAGCGAGGAAGAGCGTCGCGAGGCCGTTGAGGACGGCGCTCACATCAGCTGCGGCTGGGGTCCCAAGGAGGTTCACCTGGACGAGGCCGGCCGTGTGTGCGGTATCACCTTCAAGCGCTGCACGCGTGTCTTTGACGACGAGGGCCGTTTTGCGCCCGAGTGCGACGAGAACGATCTGCGCCGTGTCGATGCCGATCGTGTGGTCATGTCGATTGGCCAGTCCATTGTGTGGGGCGACCTGCTGGCTGGCTCCAAGGTGGAGCTTGGCCGCGGCCAGGGTGCCCTTGCCGACCCCCAGACCTATCAGACCGCTGAGCCCGACATCTTTGTGGGCGGCGATGTCTATACTGGCCCCAGCTTCGCCATCGATGCCATCGCCGCCGGCCACGAGGCCGCCGTGTCCATCCATCGCTTTGTGCAGCCGGGCTCCACGCTCACCATCGGCCGCAACCAGCGCCGCTACACCGCGCTCGACCGCGACGATGTCGTGATCGAGAGCTATGACAACGCGAGCCGCGAGGTGGCGCATGTTAACCGCGACCGCGAGAAGGCTGCGCCCTTTAGCGAGTACGTCGAGACCTTTACCGAAGAGCAGGTGCGCGCCGAGACCGCCCGTTGCCTGGGTTGCGGTGCCTCGATCGTCGACCCCAACAAGTGCATCGGCTGCGGCCTGTGCACCACCAAGTGCGCGTTCGACGCCATCCATCTGGATCGCGACCGCCCCGAGTGCTCCACGATGGTCAAATACGAGCAAAAGCTCCCAAGCCTCGGCAAGTACGCTCTAAAGCGTGCCATCAAGATTAAATTTGGTCGTAAATAGGTAGCCATGGCGGGTAAGGGGACGGCGCAGACTAGATCTCGTCGTCCCCTTGCTTTGAGTTTGCATCGAATCAACCTCTGCAGAAAGGGTTTCGCCTTGCATGAATTGGGAATCGTCTATCACATCATTCGCGATGTCGAGAACGTGGCGCGCGCCAATGGCGTGCGTCGCGTTTCGAGCGTCACGCTGCTGCTGGGCGAGGTCTCGGGCGTCGTTCCCGACTTGCTACTCGACGCTTGGCGCTGGGCGGCAGATAAAAAGCCCATCACCGAGGGTGCGGAGCTTATCGTGGAGCCCGTTGAGGCCGTGACACATTGCGAGGCGTGTGGCTGCGACTACGCGACGGTCGAGCACGGCAAGGCCTGTCCCCATTGCGGTAGCGGCGAGACCTATTTGCTGCAGGGCCAAGAGGTAATGATCAAACAGATCGAGACCCCCGAAGAGGATCCGGCAGGCGCTGCCCCCGACGGCCCTTCCGACGCGCCCGATGCCGTCGACGCCGCCAACCCACTCCACATCGTCTAGGATCCCCTATAAGTTGCGGTGAAATAGTTCCTAAATCCAGCCTTCTGACTCTTAAACAAGAACTATTTCACCGCAACTTTTTTGAGTAGTTTTGTTGAGCATAAGTCGTGCAAATAGTCAAGCCATGTCTGTTTAAACAAAATAGTGACAGTACGAGCACATTCGCACTTGCTTAATATCGATATTAATGAACAGCTTGCTTGTATCTATAAAATACATAGCTTGATGAGATAGCTTGATGAGCGACGCCTTGTCGTGTAATGAGTCAAAAAGCAGTAACGTAATCAACTTGTAACAAACCTAGACGTTTAAACAAATAATCCAACCTTTTGCGGATTTAGCTATAATTCCACAATCCAAACAGGTATACTCCTTTCATGTCGTGTAGGAAATACGTAGACAAAAAGGAGGTTATGTGATGGTAAGTATTGTTCTTGCTAGCCACGGGGACTTGGCAGCTGGAATCAAGCAGACGGGCTCGATGGTCTTTGGCGATCAGCCGTCTGTTGCCGTGGTCTCGCTCGAGCCGAGCATGGGCCCCGACGACTTCCGTGCCAAGGTCGAGGAAGCAGTCGCTTCCTTCGAGGACCAGGAGCAGGTGCTCTTCCTCGTTGATCTGTGGGGCGGCACGCCGTTCAACCAGATCAGCGGGCTCATCGAGGGCCACGATTCCTGGGCTATCGTCACCGGTGTCAACCTGCCTATGCTCATCGAGGCATATTCGCAGCGCTTTGACGCAAAGAACACTGCACATGCGATCGCAAAACATCTCGTGACTGAGGCTAAGGCTGGCGTGCGCGTCAAGCCCGAGTCTCTGGAGCCCGAGGAGAAGAAGCCGGCTACGGCCGCCGCTGCTCCTGCAGGCGCCATCCCTCCGGGAACGGTCATCGGCGACGGGCACATCAAGATCGCCCACGTCCGTATCGACACCCGTCTGCTGCATGGTCAGGTGGCCACCACGTGGACCAAGCAGATTAACCCCAACCGCATCATCGTGGTTTCCGACGGCGTTGCTCACGACGAGCTTCGCAAGACGATGATCGAGCAGGCTGCCCCTCCGGGAGTCCATGCCAACGTCGTGCCCATCAAGAAGATGGCCGAGGTCGTCAAGGACACGCGTTTTGGTGACACCAAGGCCATGCTGCTCTTCGAGAACCCGCAGGATCTGCTCAAGGCCATCGAGGCCGGCGTCGACATCAAGGAAGTCAACATCGGTTCCATGGCTCACTCCAAGGGCAAGGTCGTCGTCACCAACGCCGTCGCTATGGGCGATGACGACGTTAAGACCCTCGAGGCCCTCAAGGCCAAGGGCGTCAAGTTCGAGGTCCGCAAGGTTCCTTCGGATGCTTCCGAGGATCTCGACGCCATGTTGAAGAAAGCTAAGGCCGAACTGGCCGCTCAAGCATAGTAAAGGAGGGTCCGATACATGTCTGCAATCACTATTCTGCTTGTTGCGATTGTCGCGTTGCTTGCCGGTATGGAAGGCATTCTGGATGAGTTCCAGTTCCATCAGCCGCTCGTGGCATGCACGCTTATCGGTCTCGTAACCGGTCACCTTCAGGAGGGCATCCTCCTGGGCGGTTCGCTCCAGATGATGGCCCTTGGCTGGGCTAACGTCGGCGCCGCCGTCGCGCCTGACGCCGCTCTGGCCTCGGTCGCTTCTTCGATCATCATGGTGCTCGCCCTCAACGGCGGCGCCACTGATTCGGCCAAGGCCGTTACCGCGGCCATCGCCGTCGCCGTCCCGCTGTCGGTCGCTGGTCTGTTCCTGACCATGATCTGCCGTACCATTGCTACCGCTATCGCTCACGCCATGGACGGTTGCGCCGAGAAGGGCGACTTCTCCGGCATCGAGCGCTGGCAGTACGCTGCCATCCTCATGCAGGGCCTTCGTATCGCCATCCCGGCAGTACTTCTGTGCATCATCCCGGCCGAGGCCGTTACCAACGCGCTTAACGCTATGCCCGACTGGCTGTCCGGCGGCATGGCTGTCGGCGGCGGCATGGTCGCTTCCGTCGGTTACGCCATGGTCATCAACATGATGGCCACCAAGGAGACCTGGCCGTTCTTCATCCTCGGCTTTGTCCTTGCTGCCATCCCTCAGCTCACGCTGATCGCCCTTGGCCTCATCGGCATCTCCCTTGCCCTCATCTACCTTGGCCTTAAGGATCTGGCCAAGCAGGGTGGCGGCATGGGCGGTGGCTCCGGCGACCCGCTCGGCGACATTCTGAACGATTACGAGTAGGAGGGGAGTGATACATATGGCAGAGAACAAGATTCAGCTCACCAAGGCTGACCGCAAGAAGGTTTGCTTCCGTCATCAGTTCCTTCAGGGCTCGTGGAACTACGAGCGTATGCAGAACGGCGGCTGGTGCTTCGCAATGATCCCTGCGATCAAGAAGCTCTACACCAGCAAGGATGACCAGATTGCCGCTCTTAAGCGCCACCTGGAGTTCTATAACACCCACCCCTATGTTTCCGCCCCCGTCATTGGCGTTACCCTCGCTCTCGAGGAGGAGCGCGCCAACGGTGCCCCGATTGACGACGTCGCCATTCAGGGCGTCAAGGTCGGTATGATGGGCCCGCTCGCCGGTGTCGGCGACCCCGCCTTCTGGTTCACCCTTCGCCCGATTCTGGGTGCTCTGGGCGCTTCCCTGGCCCTGTCCGGCAGCATCGCCGGTCCGCTGCTGTTCTTCTTCGCGTGGAACATCATCCGTTACGCCTTCCTGTGGTACACGCAGGAGTTTGGCTACAAGGTCGGCTCCTCCATCGCCAAGGACCTCTCCGGCGGTCTGATGGGCAAGGTCACCGAGGGTGCTTCCATCCTGGGTATGTTCATCATCGGCGCCCTGGTCGAGCGCTGGGTGTCCATCTCCTTCACCCCGGTCGTCTCCAAGGTCACGCAGTCTGCTGGCGCCTTTATCGACTGGGCTAACCTGCCCTCCGGTTCTGAGGGTGTCAAGGAAGCACTGACGATGTATAACTCCATCGGTGCTACCGCCCTTGATCAGGTGAAGGTCACCACGCTTCAGGCCAACCTCGATCAGCTCATCCCCGGCCTTGCCGCTGTGTGCCTGACCCTGCTGGTCTGCAAGCTCCTCAAGAAGAAGGTCAGCCCGATCGTCATCATCCTGGCTCTCTTCGCCATCGGCATCATCGGTCGCGTCTGCGGCTTCATGTAAGCACGTTTCGGCTTAAGACCGAGAATTGCTAGGCAAGGGCTTTTGAGCCATTGAAACGGACCGCACCCGGTGGGTACACTGGATGCGGTCCGATTGTTTTATTTGGAGGGCGAGGCGCGCATGGCGCAATCTCAGAACAGCACGGTCGATCTGGCAACGCCGGCAACCTGCCTGATGGGGCTTACCAGCCACGGTAACGTGATGGTGGGCAATAAGGCGTTCGAGTATTACAACGAGCGCAATCCCGAGGATTATATTCAAATCCCGTGGGATGAGGTCGACTATATTGCCGCCGAGGTTTTGCGCGGCACCAAGAAGATCACGCGTTTTGCCATCTTCACCAAGGACAACGGTCACTTTACGTTTTCGACGCGCGACGACAAAGAGACGTTGCGCGCGGTCCGCAAGTACGTCGACGAGGATAAGCTTGTGCGTTCGCCCGATTTTATCGATGTGACGGCCAAGGGCGCCAAGAGCATCCCCTCCGTTATCAAAAACCTCTTCCACAAAGGCAACTAGTCATTAAAGAGCGCCCCCCAAGTGGGACGCAGTTTCCCATGGGGCTCGATCGGGAAAGTGCATCCCAGTTCGAGCGCCGATTCCGGGATGTAGTTTCCGGAACGGGGTCGTTTGGGAAACTGTGTCCCGTTTCGAGCCGAAATTCTGGGACACAGTTTCCAGCGAGGTCCCATTGGGAAAGTTTGACCCAGAATTTGCCTGGATAGTGGGACACACTTTCCGGAGGGCTGTTCCACCGCAACTTCGAAGAGTGGCTATACGCTGTATTACAACGGCGTAAATCTGCTACACTAGTACAACATGCCTCCGTAGCTCAGGGGATAGAGCACCGCTCTCCTAAAGCGGGTGTCGTGCGTTCGAATCGCACCGGGGGCACCAGAAGAAATTACAGGTCAGACGGTATAAATCGTCTGACCTGCTTCTGTATAGATAGGGCTAAATAGACGATAGAGGGGTGAAAAAGGGGTGAAAGAAAGTTCTATGATGAAAACAGCTGGCCTACATATTTCACTCCGATATTTCACCCAAATATCCGGTTTCCAACCCTTCCCACAGCCTACGGGCTTATAAGAAGCCCTTCGGCCATGGAAAGCGTTGAAAACCTAGGGTGACGTTGCTGTGAGATGGGCGAGTTTCCAACAGCCCCCCGGCGTCTTCGGGTTTCGCCTGGGACCCTGCGACACCGTGGACCGTCGAAAACTCGCCCTTCCGCTAGGCAGGCATTTTTTCTAAGTAGGCCAGTTGCTTCAGAAGCAGCTGGAGAGTAATTGACATTCCAAATATTTCCATGAAAGTGAAGTCTGGCTCGCCACCGTTTACAGAGGGAAGCATAATTGCCTGGCGTGCCATCCTTGTAGCATTGAACTTGTACAGATAGCCAAACTTGCTCTTTTGCTGCTGGATGGCGACTTTTAGGAAGAGGTAGATAAACTCGTTGCCCTTGTTGTTCTTGACGTGAAAGCGTTTAACGTCATCGGAGAAAATGCACTCATAGGGGTGGTAGAACCCAAGGCAGACGCCATTACCGTTATAGTTCACGCCAAGGACATTGTTGTCGAGCGACGAATTCTTATCAGCCGTAAAACCGGCAATCCCGTTGCTATTGTCAAGCGCCCCAATAAACGGTCGTCTTCCATACTTTCGGTTACGAGATTCCAAGCGCCTCCCGGAACGAATGTCGAATATTTGGCTGATTGAGTACGATTTCCAATCTCTTTCGTGCAGTGAGGAGTGGTCGAACTCGGGGTTATTTACTCTCTCTCTCGATGGAGGCGATGCGCTTCATCAGGAATTCGCGGCAGCGCTGGACTTGAATGGCTTCTCGCTCGCGGATGTAATCCTCCATGAACTGCCAATCGGGATTGCTGGACTCATCGATGGGAAGCATTACTCGTAGCAAATTGAGCCGTTTTAGGCTGATCGACCTTCCGTGGCCGAATAGCGTTCGCTGTTTAGAAATGGATGCGGCCACGAATTGCATGGCATATCTTGAGAGGTTTCCGATTGAGTCTCTTGGCCTTAAGTCCGTTACGTGGGTGTCGAGAGCGAACTCCATTGGTTGGTAGTACGCGAGACCCGCCCCGCCATCGCCGTCGTTGTTTAGAGTGATGGCGTGGCCACGATGAAGTCTTTCGTTTGGGATAGAGACAAAAGCCTTTACGCCGTTGTCGCAGTTGCGAGCGGAAATAAGTGGAACGTCTCCGACTTGAAGAGAGGTCATGTTTTTCTCGGTGCCGCGAGCCGGTTGAAATAAATCCGAGATTTTAAAGGGTGCCCAATCCCTGTTATTCAAATCGAGCATCGGGGCCCTCCTCGAAGAGATAGCTACGACCATGAGAAACCATGTCTAGCTGGAATGTTAGATAATCGGCTATTGCCTTCTCGAAATCCTCTTCGGTAGGTATCTCGTCGTTGAAGTAATAGAAGCTGTGCAGCCACTCGTCATCTGGCTTGACGGTCGAGCTGACGCAGAATTTCGATGGGGCGTCTTCGCGGCCGTTCCAAACGTCAAGAAGATGCTGCTTTCTGTCCTTTGCAGAGTCGCCTTCGACCAGGCCGACGTGCGCCCTTACCTCATAGCCATCATCCCTAAAGTCGATGAAACGGCATTCCTTTTCAGGGTCATGTGGTTCGCCGGCGGTGAACACGGCTATGACGGGATTCGTTCCGACCCCATAGAATGTATCGGTGTTGCACGTAATAACGCCTTCGAGGGTGTGATGCTTGAGGATGGAGACCTTGAACTCCTTCTCGGCTTTGCTTTTTCCGGTCATGGATGATTGCGGAACGATGACCGCCGCTCTCGCACCTATTGTGAGAGAGTCGAGAAGACGTTCCACAAAAGATAGCTCGTATTGGCTTGGATCCGCTTTGGTTCCTTGGCTGTATGGAGGATTCATCAGCCCGACCGTTGCCCCTTTGAGCTGTATCTGGGCCGGGTTTTGCTTGAGGAAATCGCAGCATTCGAGGTTACTGTTTCCGTCTCGCCTAAGAATCATGTTTGCAGCCGCGACTGCAAACATGTTGCTTTGGAGCTCGATGCCGTGAAGGCGCTTTTTCTTAATGTCTTTGCGTTGCTGCTCGCTGGTTGCAGAAGAAAGCATGCGATGCATGGCGGCGATGAGAAATCCCGCCGTTCCGCATGTTGGGTCGAGCACCGTATCTGTAGGCTTAACATCAACGAGCTCACACATAAGGTCGCAGATGTGCTTTGGCGTGAGTACGATGCCGAGTGTTTGGCCGTCCCCGCCGGAATAGCTCATAAACTCGCCGTAAAAGCGACCTATGAAGTCTTCAGAAGTCTGCTGGTACTTGATGCTTTTGAAAACGTGTTCGTTAAGGAAGTTCGTGTAGTAGTGCAACGGGGTCATCCCTAGGGTGTCATTGACCTCGTTTAAGCGAAAGCTTGTTTGAACAATGCCGAACTCAGCAAGAAGCTTGTTTTTCTTCACATCTGGCCCGACGTTGGAGCGCGTGAGTCTTCCACGAATGGCGTTCATCAGCTTATCGCCGTCGCGCATGCCTTCGGTCTGGTCCCCGGTAAGGGAATCGATTGAGAATCCGCCGTATTCGATTTCATCCAAAGCTAGAAGAATCCCCGCTACCACAAGAGCCTTGTCTTGGTCCTTGATGGAGCCGTAGGTGCGAAGATATTCGTGAAGCTCTGCCGCATCCTTGAGAATTTGTTCGGTGGTCTTCTCGACGTCGGTTGGTTCGTCAAGAACATACCGTGTGTAGTATTCAACGATGTTGCTCGGTGAGAGCCAAGTGAACGATTCGAGGTCTGGGAGCCTCTTGTAGCCTTCTCGGTCATTCACGAACACGGGAGATATGGTGTGATGCTTGGAGTCCCCTGAAACCCCAACGGCGAAGACCTCAGTGAAAGGGCTCTTCTTTGCGATGTGCGAGGCGTAGTGATAGGCACCGTTGACGGCATAATCGGTAACGGCCTCGGTGCTCATGTCGAGGATGTCAGAATCTGTTAGCTTTTCATGTCGGCTCTGGCTCGCCTTATCTTCGATGACAAGAACAAAGCGGCCAATTTTCGAAACGTATTCAGGATAGCCAGCGTTTCCCGTTCCGCGCTTGGATGCGTCCTTGAGGGCGTTGTCGATTTCTTTGATGCTGCTCCCCTGTGATGTGAACTCAATATCACATTCGGTGAGCCTGTCGGCAACCCAAAGGTCGAGTGCGGCTTCTTTCCTGGCCATGTGAAATCCTTTGATAACGAGCTGGTGCGAATTGAATCGCGACAAAGATATCCAACAGTTTAACCTCCGGCTATAGAGCAAAGGAAAACTACTTCCAATCGGAATTATCGAACGGTAGCGATTCGAGGTTGTCACGTAGCGATCGGCCTTGAGGCCGATGGGTCCCGCTTATGGGCGGGACCTCCGCGACGCATAGCGTCGCTCTCGCTGCGGCTCCCTGGCAACGCTCCCCAGGGTCGCGTTTCGTCCGCCTCCGCTCACGCCGGCCCCACCCGCCGAACGGCTTCGCTCGATGGCTTCCAGAAGTCGCCATCGCTCCGCCGTGGTCGCCGGGCGGGGCCTCTCGCGCCGGGTCGCCGGGCACCGTCGTGCGACGCTCCCCATGGGTCGCGTCTCCTCGGCGTCGGCTCAACCGGCGCTCACCTGCCTGGGCTCGCGTTGCCTTGGCAACCGGCTCGCTCCGTGCAGGCAAGATATGGATTCCGTTGCACGGAATCATCTTGCCCGCCTGCGGCGGGGCGGCGAACCGCTCCGAGGTCGCTCTCGCCGAAGGGCTAAAAGAAAAGGCCGGGACGCCTGTTGCGTCCCGGCCCCAAGAGCTCAGTCGTCGCGCCCGTTCTGATTCTCCAGCGCCTTTCGCTCAAGCTCCCAGAACGCCCGCATCGCCGTCGCTATCCCGCGCAGCGTGAAGCGGACGGTGATGCCGGTCGAGCGGTCGACGGCGAAACCGAGCCTTCCGCCGTTGACCTTCCTCACGGCCCCGAGCGACTTCGAGGGGAAGCGGTACTGGAGGCTCCCGCCCTTGGACTTGGCGAGCTCGATGCCGTCCCGCCTGAGCCGCCGCTCAAGCTCGCCCATCCGGTCGGGGCAGTCGCGCATGCGCCCGACCTCCTCGACGCGACGGGCGACCGCCACGCGGACGCGGGCGTTCTCGGAGCGCTCGGCCTGCCCCTTGCGGGCCATGTCGCGTTCCTCCCTGCCCGGCTGTCTCGCGTGGACGCGCGAGTTGGCCTTGCCGCGCTCAAGCTGCCTGAGCCCATACTTCTCGTCCAAGGCGCGGACGGTCTTCACCCTCGCGGTTGCGGCCTTGCGTGCGGGACCCTCGTCGAGCCTCCTGCCCGTCTCAAGGTCGCTGCGGTTGATGCCGAGGTGCACGGCATAGCGGTCGGTGCCGTCCGCGCGGCAGCGCTCGCGGTGAAGCACCATCACGACCTCCTGGTTCGGATAGCGCTCGGCCACATAGGCCCGAGCGTATTTCATGCACATTTCAGGCGTCATCTTTCCGCCGTTGAGGTCGCACTCGTCGGGGAGGAAACCGAGTATTTGGTGCTGCATGTAGGTGCACTTGGCCCCCGCCTTCCCTGGCCTGTCGTGGCCCATGGCCCTCCTCGTGTCTGTCATTTCCTGGAACCAGCGGTCTTCGTCGATGATGTTCTGGGTGTCGTGCGCGAGCGCCTTGTCCCTGTCCCATGAGAGGTAGTCCCTGAGCCGGGAGAGGTGCCCCTCGCTGCAAACGCTCGTCTGCTTGATTGCCGTCATGGGCCCTCCCTAGTCGAGCGAGAGACCGCTGAACTTGCTGGTCGGCTCGGCCTTCGCCTTCTTCTTCGGCTCGGGCCATTCGAGGCACCAGGGGATGACGCGCTCGCCCATCTTCCCGGCTGCGGCCTCGTCCAGCCGCCTCTGATAAGCGCGGCGCTTCTCCGTCTCGTGCTCCGGAGTCCCGAGGTCGAAGTGCTCCTTCGTGGGTGTCTTAGTGCAATCGGTGACGGGTGAGCGGAAGACCCCGGCTCGCTCGGTGGGCATGCCGTTGTCCGCGTGTTTCACGACGACTATCCCGTCTCGGTCCGGGGCCATGTCGCGCCACTCCCATGCGTGCACCACATCGTCGGCGCTCTTGCTGTAGGAGGTCGAGGCCGACGAGCCCGACGCCGCCTTGCTGCTGCTCGTGCCCTGCGTGTGGCGGGTGGTCTTGCCTATGAGCTCGGTGAAGTACCGGCGGTCCTCCTCCTCGGCGAGCTTCATGGCGACCTTGACGCCGCAGTTCGCGAGAATCTTCCTGCGCCCGTCTCGCTCACCGTATTTATTAAGCTGGGATATACCCTGCGTTGCCCCCGTCCAGTAAATCTGGAACGACCTTCCAAGTGAAAGGAGGACGGGCAGGCACTCGACGCGGGGGAGGTTGCCCCACTCGTCGCCGAGTATCTGCACGGGGCGGGGGAGCCTGCCGCCGTTGGAGTCGGCGGTGGCCTGGACGGACGCCCAGAGCTGCGAGAGGAATATCGCCGCTATGCAGTTGTAGGGCGAGCCCTCGTCGAGCACGTGGAGGAACACGGCGCTCTTGTTCTCAAGGACCGAACGCGGGTCGATGTCGGACCCGGACGTCATCCATGCGACCGGGGCTGACGAGAACGGGCGGAGCGCCACCTTGAGCGTCGAGAGGATACTCCTGAGCTCGTTGCCGCCCGAGGAGACGAACTGCGAGGCCCTGTTCTTCGCGGGGTGCCCGCTCGGCAGGGCGCGAAAGACGGACTTCAATGGTTCGGCCGGGTCGTCGCCTTCGGCCTCGGTGCCACGGTCCAGCACCTCGCAGACGGTCGCCAGGTGCTTGGACTCCTCGGGGCACTCGTCGGACATGGAGACCAGCAGGACGAGGGCGGACAGGAGCCCCCGCGCGGACGCGGTCCAGTGCGAGCCCTTGCCCTTCTCGTCGTCCTGTACCACGAGCTCAGCGATGGCGTCTGCCGCCTGCTCGGCCTCCTGGTCCCGGCCCTCGGCGTGGAGGTCGAGCACCTGCCTGAGCGGGTTGAACCTCTGGCCGCGATAGGGATGCTGCGTGTCGAGCAGGAGGACGCGGTAGCCGCGACGGGCCAGCTCGTCGCCCGTGAGCTCTACGAGCTCGTTCTTCACGTCGGAGACGACGAGGGTCGCGGGCTCGGAGCCGTTTGAGCCGTCGCCGTACGAGAACAAATCGATAGAGGGAAGGTAGAGGAAGCGGCTCTTGCCTGACCCAGTGGCCCCGGAAACGAAAATCATCTTCTTGGGCTCGAAGAGATAACAGGGCTTGCCGCGCCGCTTGGTGAACCCGTAGACGAACCCGCGCGACGAGGGGTTGGCCGAGCCATCCCATGTGACGGAGCCCCTCACGACCTCTCGGCCCGTCTTCACATGCGCGTCCCCGAGCACGCCGCCGTCCTCGCCCCTCGCGTTGAGGGCGCTTGAGTAGGCGATGAGCGAGCATGCGCAGAGCGAGAGGAGGAGGGTGAGGGCGGTGCCCGCCGGGCAGACGGTGAATGAGCCCGAGAGCCACCAGCCGAGAACCGTGGCTGCGTCGAGCGCCGAGGGGAGGAACGACGCGTCGAGCGGGAGCCCCGCGACGAGGCGGTCTATGGGGGAGGCGAGCACCGGGCAGGCGAGCGCGGCGAGGACAATTGAGGTGACGAGCGCCGTGAGTATCTTTGTCTTCATGGTTGTTCCTTTGTTTTTGACAGAAGGTCCGAGAGTTGAGAGGTCGTGCGGGCTATGAGGTTTAAGGCCTCCGAGAGCCGATGTGCCGTCTGTCCGTCGACCCCGTATTTGTTAATGGCCCGTTGGGCTTGGTTAAGGTTGTTTCCCTGCCGCTTCATCTCGGTGAGCATCTGCCGGAGGGTCGACTCGTCGGCGATCTTGACCGGTTTCTCTCCGAGATTGAGCGCGGCCTCGCGCATGAACGTCGATGGGGGCATGCCGAAAGAGGAGGAGCGGGCCACGATTGCGACCCGCTCCTCATCGGTCATCCTGACGTTTATATGTGCGGTCCTGCTATTGCCGCGCATCGCCTAATCCCTATCGAGGAAGGTGGCATGGGCTCCGTCGAAATCGAGCCGCGCCTCGGCCAACATTCCGTAACGGTTCTTGAGGGCAATGAGCTTGAGCGGAGTTCCGCTTGCGGGAGGCTCATAGGGAAAGCTGGGCTTACCGTTGTCATCGGCGAGGTAGAGCACAGAGTCGAAGCCGTATTCGACGGCGGAGGAACCGCCGAACATGCCGAGGCTTGGCTTGGTCGACTTTCCAGACTCGTAGGACTTGCGCGTGGTCGAGCTCAGGGCGATGACGGGCGAGCCATAGAGGTTCGAAATTTCGCGCAAACCCTTTACGCATGCGGTGATTGCCAGGCGCTCGTCGATGAACTGCTGGTCTGCCGTGGTGCCGCAGGCCAGGAGCTGCAGATAATCCACGAAGACGATAGGGGCCTCGTTGCGCTCGCGTGCCACCAGGCCGACGAGGTTCGAGAGCTCGACGGTGTTCAGCGGACCGGTGATGCAGAGATTGGGGGCGATGCGGTCGCGGTACATGCCGAGTGCGTTTTCGAAGGCCACGTGCTTGGGGTGGCTCTCCGCCGCCGCATCTGCGACCTCGGAGAGGGCAAGCTCGGTGCCGCTGAGCCGCGTAAGGCTCTTTTCCAGGAGCTTGTGCGCGGGGAGCTCGGCGGAGACGTAGACGACCGGGTGCCCGTCGTCCGCGAGCTTGTCGGCCTCCTGCAAGGCCAGGGTCGTCTTGCCCTTGCCGGGTGCGGTGCCGATGGCGTAATTCAGTCCGGGGTAAACGCCACCGAGAACGTCGTTGAGGGCCTTGAGGCCAAAGTGGGCGACGGGCTGGTCGCCCTCAAGGGCGCTTAGATGCTCGTCGAGCTTATCGGATTCGAAAACGAGGAGGTTGGAGGTCGGGCACTGCATCACTCGCTCGCCTCTTCAGCGAGCTTTTTGAAGTAGTCGTAGAGGTCTTCCTCCATGACAAAATACTGGTTGGCGATGCGGAAGCAATGATGAGTCGACTTCATGAGCCGGATGGCACTTGACTGGCCAATGCCGATGAGAATCTGAACATCAAGACGGCTCAAGATACGCTTGGTGCCAGTGCGGCGAAGGTTGATGCCTGCGGAAATGGCGTCAACCTTGGGGTCATCTGCAAGATGCATGATAAACTCCTTGTTTGGGGTGCTCGGCTCCTCTTCGAGGTTTGGCGACTAAGAGAGGGGAGTCGGGTGCCGTTTTTTATTACCAGTCGGAACAAACTTCTTCAAGAAGACTGCTCCATTTGCGACGCAACTCCGGGGTATCCGGGAGTACGTGCTGGTTGCCGCAGTCTGCGGCAGAGGTCGTGACGCTCTCTTCGAGCGCGGAGAAGGCGTCGGCGAGATAGGCGCATGTCGCGTTCAGTTGGCCGATTTCGTCAAAATACTCGATGGCGAAGCGCACGAGCGCCACAACGGGGGCGCGGTTATAGTTGGTGGACGCCTCGTCCATCAGGGTGCGGCCGTACTTCACCGCCCTGTCGGTCTCGTAATCGACAAAGGGGTCTGAGGGATCGCGCGGAACCTTGTGCTCCATAAAGTCAATGACGGAATCAAAGCAGCGACGAAGGTGCGGCATGTCCATCGCGCCGGTAAAGAGCGCGGTCCCACAACGCCTCTCGTGGATTAGCTCGAAACCGAACTCGACAATGGGCTTATAGCCGCCGTGGGCGACGGTTCCCGTCGCGCCAGTGACGTTCGAACGCAGAACGTCCGAGACGCTCGCAAACAGACCACTACCGCTGTAGACGTCGAGCATCCTGTCCCTCGGAAATGCCGGGGAGGGAAGCACCTCGTCAAAGACAAGGCCGATAATGGCTTTTGACTCATCGGTCGCTCGAAGGTAAGCCTCGTCGGAGACCATCTGTGAGAAGGGGGTCTTGAGGTTTTCGGGTATGCGGATACGCTTCTCGGCCTTCTTCTTATAGACCATTTTATTCACCTCCAATCGTTTGTCTGCAATCATCGTACCATCAGACGGCGCATGTAGCCCTAGTAGTAGCCCACCGTATGAAGAGATAGTGAACATCGAGGTAAACTAGCTATTACTTAGATGACAGCAATTCAAAGACTTCTGCTGCGTTTCGGTCATTGGCCCTGATTGCATGGGTGTAGAAATTAGCCGTTGTGCTTGCGGAGGCATGGCCCATTCGCGCCTGAACGGTCTTTAAATCGACGTTGCTCGCCACGAGAGCGGTCGCGGCGGTGTGACGGAGGCCATGGGGAACAAGTCCTGAGTAACCAGTGCCGCGCGTATGAAGCTTGCCGTCTCGCATGAACTGCTTTGTCACATCGCTATAAGTCCCATAGCCGTTATCGACGCAGAAGTCCCTAAACCATCGAGAGTAGTTGTGCCCGCTTGGTCTGGTGACGCTTATGCTGCGGAAACCGTCGGCATCCTTTCCAACGCTGAATGCGTGGACGATGGGGTCGGTATCCTTTTGTTCCAACCCGCGACGTCTGAATATGTCGCGCTGCATAGTCTTCCACTTGTCTAAATACTCGGCCAGAGCTTTGTCTATGGAGAGAATGCGCCTGCTCATCTCCGATTTCGGGGGCCTCAAGGTCTTGTCGCTGGTGTACTGCCGGACGATTCGGAGCTCCATGGCTTCGGGGTCGTAATCGAGCCAGCTGAGCCCTAAAGCCTCGCCCTTCCTTAGCCCAAGGTGAAATATAAGCATGGTGCAGACGGTCATGGGCCCCATCGGCTCGGAAAGCAAGCACTCAGTGAATCTTGGGAGCTCATCGGGAGGGAGAAAGTTTCGTGCTCGCAGGTCCGGTTTCGGCAGCTTTATGCCGATGCAAGGATTGCGGCCAATCAGTTCGTTCTCAAGGGCATCTTGCATGACCTGCTTAAGCTTGACGTGAATGCGACGAATCTCGGCGTCGGTGAACCTTCCATTTGAACGGGCCTCAGCGTAGGCGCGTTTAACATCGTCGGGCCTCAGGTCGGCTAGGGGCACGTCTTCGAACAGTTCGCGTATGTGTCGCACGTCGTATCCCTCTCGCTCATATGAGAGAGGGGAGCCGAATGAGCTCTCTCGGAGCACGTGGAAGGATTCGGCATATGCCGCTACGGTGCTCGGAGCATCCCTAGATGGTTCATAGCTCTCAAGTTCCTCGCGGTACTCGTTGAGAGCGTTTGCGACTTCGCTAGGCCAGTTCTTCGGGTTCTTGCTCTTGCAATGGATGGTCCTCTTGGGTGTTTTGAGATACTTAACTTTGCTGCCGTTCTTTCCGGAGTTCGGGTCTCTCCCAAGAGAGAAGTAAATCTTGAATGAGCCGGGCTTTCCCTTGATGGGTTCAGATGTTCCCTTTGCGGTTGGTTTGATTCTGGTTTCCAAAAGTGTCCTCCAAGGGGATTACGTTAGGCTCGGGGCCGGGGCTTTGAGGGCCTCGGCCCCGAGCCTAACGTAAACTTTTCACCCCTGCAAGCCGTAAACGCAACTGCTAGGGGTGAAAAAGAGGTGAAATAGAATTCTAATAAGAACCAGCAGAAACTCAAAAATAGCTAATCTACCTGCGAATATATAAAATAGGGCAAAATTGCATTTGCCCAGGTAAGTTAAATGACCATGACCTCCTAAAGCGGGTGTCGACGGTTCGAATCCGCCCGGGGGCACCAGGAAAATCGCAGGCCAGGAGTTATTTTTGCTTCTGACCTGTTCTGGTTTTGGGGTTAAGAACCGCTTCCGTTTGTAAATCTGGTAAGTAAATATTATGACTTCCCGAGTTTTCCACTGAAAACAGGAAATCACCATTTTGGGGATAAAAGTTTTCAACAGCTGTTAGTCGGTTCCATTTTGGTGATGCGCTTCCCTCTTTTGGGTAAAAAATATCACCATTTTGATGATTCGGCAGCTTTGAATTCTCTGATAAAAAGCCTGTTCAGAAGCTTGTTTCATACCCATTTTGGTGAAACCAATATATAGAGAAATAGATTAGAAAGAAATAGGGACGGCGATGCCGTCCCCTTCGCTCGCAAAGCTCGCTGCGCGGCCACGTACCGTGTCCTTGCCGCCGGCTACGCCGTCGATTGATACGCTCACTGCGTTCGCTGATGATGGACTAATCCTTTTTATCAGTGACACCAGTCATAAGTGCAGCAATTGATATGTTGAATCCATTGGCAATTTTAGAGAGGTTAGAAAGACTGACATTTCTTCGCCCGACCTCTATCGAGGCGTAGTAAGACCTGTCCATGTCAATGCGGTTCGCAAATTGCTCTTGTGAGTAACCAGACTCTGATCTGAGTTCTTTGCAGCGTAGACCAAAGGATTGTTGTAGCGGCGAGATATCCATGACAAAAAGAGTCATGGATTGTTGTATTTTTGCCAACGGACTATATACAAGAATCCCAGTTAAGGCGCATAATTATCTCTATTGGAAAGCACTCTGATGCTCAGTCGGATAGGGCACGGAAAAGGAATGGAATAGCAATGACTCAGGGAAAGCATTTCGCTGTCGGCGGCGATCACTTCGCCGCACTGCCAAGCAAAAAGATGCACGCCCCGAAGGGGATCGCGCGTCTGACCGTCACCGCGGCGACCATGGCCGCCATGACCGGATCGAGCCTCATCTCACCGTTCACGGCATTCGCCCAGACCGGTGACGGGGGCACGCAGCACCCCGCCGTGATGTCGCCGATCGCCGCCCACGCCGGCGCGGCATCCGGTACCGGCGCGAAATCCGCCGCACAGACCATCGCGGACCTGCAGAAGGCAGTCGACGAGGCGAAGGCGAAGGAGGACGCCGCCAAGGCATCCTACGATGAGGCCGCCGGCCCCTACAACGAGGCGGCTTCCGCCCGCGACCAGGCCAAGGCATCCTACGATTCTGCAGTCAACGCCGGTACGGCAGCCGACCGAGCGGCAATGGACGAGTACGCCCGTCAGGTCGCGGAGGGCAAGGACGCCGCCGATGCCGCCGGCAAGGACCTCGAGCAGGCGAAGGCGGGTCTCGCAGACGCCAAGGCGGATGCATCCGAGAAGGACGAAGCGTACCAGTCCGCCCTCAAGGCGGCCCAGGATGCCAAGGATGCCCTCGATAAAGCCAAGGCAGATACCGTAAGCGCCACCCCGGAGGCAATCAGTGCCGCCGAGCAGGCCGTGCGTGACGCCCAAGCTGCCGTGGACAGGGCACAGGCCGAACTGGACAACGCCAACACGACGCTTGCCGATGCCCAGTCCAAGCTGGTTGCGGCCCAGTCTGCAAAGGATTCCGCCGATGCCGTCCTCGCCGCAGCCCAGCAGAACAAGGACGCGGCGGATGCGAAGGCCGCAGCCGCCAGCGCCGCCTACGAGAAGGCGAAAGCCGACCTCGCCGCAGCGGAGGCAGGCGCCAGCGGTTCGGAGTACGATGCGGCAAAACAGAAGGTCGCGGACGCGGAGGCAGCCCTCGCCGCCGCACAAGCGGCACAGTCCCAGTGCGAGTCCGAGCTCGAGCAGGCACAGTCCGCTGCGGCAACGGCACAGGCCGACCTGAATGATGCCCAGGCGTCCCTCTCCGTAAAGCAGCAGGCCGCGGCCGATGCCGAATCCGGCGTGAACGCCGCCCAGTCCGCTCTCGATGCCGCGAACGCCGGCCTCGATGCGGCCAAGCAGGCGAATGCCGACGCCGTCGCCAAGCTGGATGCCGCGAAGCAGGCTGTCAAGGACGCCGAGTCCGCCAAGGCAGCCGCCGACGTAGAGCTCGCGAACGCCAAGGCCGCAAAGGATACCGCAGACGCCGCCGTGACCGCCGCGCAGCAGAAGGTCGACGAGGTCCAGGCGAAACTCGATACCGCCGACGCGCAGCTCAAGCAGGGAGCCATCGGCTTCTTCCGTGCCATGGGTGCCGAAGATGCAGCCAACATCATCCTGAACGCCAAATATGCCGGAAAGACCGAAGTCGGCAACTCCAAGGACGCCACGTCCCTTGATAACATGCTCAATGCGATCAGGTGGATGAAGTCCGTCAACGACTACCGCAAGTCGGTCGGCCTGTCCGAGCTCCATGTCACCTACAAGCTCATCGCCGGTGCAATCGCAGATGCCAACTACAGCGACACCGTGCTCGATCATGCCCGTCAATATGATTTTGCCGAAAACCTGGCATGGAATTACGGAATCGATCCGAGTGGGCAGTGGATCGAGCAGGAGAAGGGCTTTTTCGACAAGGCAACGGAGGCCCTTTATGGAGTCACCGGTCTTGTCGGCAAGGATGCCTATGATTTCTATGCAAAGAACGGCGTCGCAATCAACCATTGGATTGCAGACAACTGCCGCTGGGAGAACGGCAGCAGCGGCACCGTCGGCCATTACATGAACATCATCAATCCCGAACTCGCCGTTATGGGAATGGCAACCTGCACCAAGGGCACCATGTCCGGGCTTCAGACGCAGTGCTACACCGCAGAGATCTCCGGCTGGTCCGGCTCCGGTTGGAACATGAACCCCATGTCCGTCGACGAGTATGAGCAGAAGCTGACCTCCTATATCAACGGCCTCAAGAACGCCAAGAGCGCACTCGACGCAGCCAAGGCCGATCTCGCATCCAAGCAGCAGGCGGCCACCGACGCCGCCACAACCGTCCAGCAGAAGCAGGACGCAGCGGATTCCGCACGGGCAGGTGTCGATGCCGCGAAGCAGGACGTCACCGATGCCCAGCGTGCCGTCGATGCCGCAAAGGCTGATCTCGCATCCAAGCAGCAGGGCGTCACCGATGCCCAGACCGAGCTTAATGCGGCGAAATCGGACCTCGATGCCGCCAACGCGGCAGTCGATACGGCAAAGTCGACCGTCCAGCAGAAGCAGGTCGCCTTTGATGCCGCCAATGCGGTCGTAACGGCCGCACAGACCAAGCTGAATTCCGCCAAGGCGGACACCGAGGCCAAGCAGCAGGACGTCATGGATGCGAACGCCGATCTCGCGAAGTTCTTCCAGGACGTCGCCGACGCCAAGAAGGCGCTCGATACCGCAAAGAGCGTCCACGACGCGGCGGCAGCCGAGCAGACCGAGAAGGCAACCGTCCTCGCCGTCGCTAAGCAAAAGGCGGACGGCGTCGCACGCGCCCTCGCGGATGCCCAGCGTGCCGTCGATGCCGCAAAGGCCGACACCGGCGTTGCCGCCGACAAGCTCACCGGCTCCCAGTCCGATCTCGATGACGCACAGTCGAACCTCGACATCCTCACCGGCCTTGCCGCGAAGCTCGCAGAGGCACAGCAGCGCGAGCAGGATGCGGCAAAGGCCGTCAATGACACCAAGGCCGCCCTCGATGCCGCGAAGGCGGATACCATCGCCGCCGAGTCCCTGGTCTCCGCCGCCGAGCAGGCGAAGGCACAGGCAGACGCCAAGCTGTCGAAGCTGAACTCCATCGATGCCGACACGGCGATCGCTTCCGGCCATGATGTGAACGCGGATGACGCCCTCAACGCGCTTTTCGCCGCAGCAGTCGAGGCACGTGCCAAGGTCGCGCCCGCCAAGGCCATCCTGGACGAGAAGCAGGCCGCGGTGGACGGGCTCCAGGCCGGCTACGATGCGGCACTCGCCGCCTACGAGTTGGCGAAGTCCGACCGCATCGCGGCGGAGCAGAAGCTTTCCGATGAGATCGCACGACAGGAGGCAGAGGAGGTCGCAAAGCAGCAGGCGGCATACGCCCCGAAGCACCTCGCCGGCACGGAGACCGCCCAGACCGGCAGTCTCGCCCAGACCGGTGACCGCGCGGGACTCATCGGCGAGACGTTCGTCATCGGCGGTACCGTCCTCGTGGCAGCCGGCGTCTTCCTCGATCAAAAGAAGCGCCGCGAGCAGATGTAAAAGCGAGCCGGGCGTTGGATATCGGCTAGTGTCCAACGCCCGGTTTCATGGACAGGGAGATCGGTGTGAGAACAAAGGCTATTATCGTTGCGCTTCTGGTGTGCCTTTCGGCACCTCAACTTGGATGTGCCAGCGTTGCAATGCAAGGAAGCGGCTCTACGGAAAGGGCCGTCACAGCGGTAAAGAATAAAGACAAAAAGAAGCCGAGCGAAGAAAAGGCGGCGCAAGCCTCTGGAACCAAGAACGAGGAGAAGAAAGAATCCGACGACAAGGACCAGAAGTCCGATGACTCCAAGAAGGAGGATAACAAGTCTTCCGATTCCTCGAAGTCGGACAACAAGGGCGATTCCTCCCAGTCCAAGCAGAATTCCGGCAATTCGCAGAGTTCCGGCAGCAACAATTCCTCTTCCAACGGCGGTAGCCAGAAGAAGTGGGTTGCCGAGCAGGGACACTGGGAGACAGATTACAGCCAGGTCTGGGTGCCGAATGTAGTGTATACGCGCCATCCTCGTTTCTGGGTCAACCATGGTGGTACTATGGTAGGGCCCTTCGATTCCGAAGATGCTGCCTATTCGTGGGTTCATAATGATATGGACAACGGCGGCATCGGAGGATCTGTCGTAAACGATTCGTATACCACATCTGAGGACCAGGGACATTATGAACAGCAGGCTACGGGACAGCATTGGGTTGTCGACGTCGCCGGTCACTGGGAGTAATGTACATCGTTCCTCTCCTCTTACGTTCGGTGAATAAAAATTTATTTGCGGGCGGCCGGTTTCGGCCGCCTTTTTTAGACGACCAGTCTGGGAGCAAACGATGGGAAAGCAATCAAACGAGAGGCCGTTCCAAAAGAATCCGGCGGTGCCAGATGCTTCGGGCAAAACCTTCCGCAAATCGGTAAGGTCTTCCATCAACTTGCTCCAGCCCTCGCCCGGAGTCCGCTGCGCGGTGATGCAAATACTCGGCATCCCTCGCATTCGCATCACCGCTTCGCTCTCGCTACAGCGAATCTCTAACACTCAGTATCCTTCGCGTTAAAAATTCGCTTCCGCTCACGGTCTTCACGCAGTTACAACGCCGCGAGGCCTCTCGCTTGGAATGAGGCCTCTCATTCCACGTCTACACTGCGTTTCGCCCAATCACCGTTCCGGAGATTGCAAGATGACTGTGGGTGGCATTTTTGTGGGCCCATTCGGACCCCAAAAATGCCACGCCACAGACCTTGCTTATCACCTGATACGGCGATAAGGTTGTTGCGAAGTTGAAACTTCGCGATGAAGAATCGCGGAGACGATTCTTCATTTTTGGAACGACGCCGGCCGTTCCTCATCAAGGAAAGCGAATCGCATAGCAGGTTTTGATCGGAGGCCTCTCCGATTGCTGATTTGTTTTCCGAGGAGAAATCATGAGTAGGCTCCGCCCGCACACCGTCAAGGCGTCTCTTTCAAATGACGAGAAGAAAGCCGTCGCTGCAATCGCAAAGCGACATGAGATGAGTGAGGCGGAACTCATCCGCTTCGCTTTGTGCAATGCCGACGATCTCGATATCGATTTTGGTTTTTCGGAAATCGCTGACCAGAAATTCCGAACCGATGACATTCACGTCCGGGTCTCACCGGAAGAAAAAATGAAAATTGAAAGCAATGCTGATTCCCTCGATATGACTGTCAGTGCGTATGCACGTCGCGTACTGCTCAAAGGGAATGTCGAGAAAATCGATGTCGATCGGGCGTCGATCGACAAGATCTATCACGAACTTTTGAAGGAAGGAACAAACCTCAATCAGCTGATGTATTTTGTGAACGCCCAGGGGCTTCCCGCGTACAACGAGAAAGCTGTTTTCCGCACGCTCGAAAAGGTTTACCAAGTTGGGCGTAAGCTGGACCGTTTCATCGACGAGCTTGAGAAGCGATATTTCGTCGGCGGTGACCAAAATGACCGTCATTAAGCAGAAGAGTGTTTCGAGTGAACGGTATGCGAAGAACGTCCGTAAATACATCAACGGAAAAGATGCGATTGTGCGTGGTGGCTGGAACATCGAATGGAGCGACCACTGGTTTTCGAAAATGGATAGAACCAGAAAGGTTTTCCATCACGACAAGCCGTCGAGAGCCGGAGTCAAAAACGTAATCATGCTACATCAGATCCTCGCTTTCCTCCCCGAAGAATGCTCATGCAACGGGGGCAAGATGACCCCCGATGCATGTTTGGCCTACGCGGAGCAATGGCTTGCGAAGCACTACCCGCATCAACAAGTGATTCTCGCGTTGCATGAGGAAAGCGATAGGGCGGGAAAACGCTACGCGGTCCATATGGCGATTAACCGAACGGATCTTTTGACGGGTAAGCGTTGCGAGACGGGCGGGCGTCACGGAAAATTCGAACGTGCCGCGTGGGTCCGTGAACTCGATAAGAACTGGAATCTTACTCAACTTGAAAAGGGAAAGAAGAATTCGAAGATTCGCGATCGCCAGCCGCGCGACACAGAAAAGGAGATTATCGGTCGCGGTGAGTACAGTTATAAAAACAATCTGCGCGAGCTGATCCATATTGCGATCGACGAAGGTCGCGTAAAGAATATGGAGCAGTTCAAGATATTACTTGCCTCATGGGGCGTAGACATTTTCATCAAGAACAATCGAGTCTATGCGACAGATCTCGATATCAAAGAGGCCGGCAATCCGAAGTGCACTTTCAACCTGACCCGTCTCGACGGGCGCTTCGCGTTGAAGTCGTTGCAGACGGCTTTCGAAAATAACGTGTTGGAAGCCGAGCGAGCCCTTCCATACGAGAAACGTTGTGAGATTTACATCAAGCGTCTCAAGAAAGCATACTCGGCGTGGGTCGAGCAGGCGAAAGCGAGCAAGGGCGTCTCCTACAATTCGTTTCCTAAATTCATTGCGCCGAAGTGCGATGAAGATCTACTCGAAGATCCCGCCGTACGTGATGAGCTTCTTGCGCGTCGCGGTTACGCAAGGGAGATTCGCAACCGTTACGCCGGCGCCGTTCCCGATGCCGGCGACGACCGCGTTCGCGTCGCAGGCCAAGCACATGGCGGAAGCTCCGCATCGCGGCAGATGGACGATCGCGTCGTCGATCGCGGTGACTACTCGCACGGCGACACGCCTCGCTAGTTTTGGAAAGCCTATCATCGGTGTCCTAGCGCGCTGCTATTCAGTGCCGATTCTTTCATGCTCGCAATTCGGCGAGGGTGAGGAGTATGAATTGATCGGCGGGAGTCAGCCGCTCTGATAGAATCGTCCTTGCTGGCGGCAGCTCTCGTGCCGGGCAGAGTCCTCCATCCGATGGGAGGTGATGCCCATGACCGATTTCACTGAGTCCGTGAAGCTCCTGACCGCTATGGTCTCGCTCCTCACGGCCCTTGTCGGCCTTTCCAAGGCACTCAAGCAGGGTTCGAAGCCCAAAAAGAAAGGCCACCGTCGCTAAGACGATGACCTAACTTCGTTAAGCAACGGCTCTGCCCAGCTCACCACAACTTGGGCTGCCGTCGGCACCATTTTACCCTCCTGACGAGCAATTCGTCCATATTTCAAAAATCAAATCCTGTTCGCGCGTGGGCGTAAACTTTTAGTTGGGCAAATCCGGCAGATTGGAGCTTGAAACATGAGGGATATGCACCTCATGTCGCTCATAAAACGTCTCCTGACCTCGAAGGAGAACGTTTTTTAGCGACAGAAGGAGACATAAATATGATCTGGTTTACCAGCGATACCCACTTCGGGCATGAGAACGTGCTGAAGTTCACCGACCGCCCGTGGGAGACGATTTGGCAGATGAACGACGCCATCGTCGACAACATCGACAGCAGGGTTGCCGTGGACGACGAGCTCTACATCCTGGGGGATTTCTCATTCAAGATGACCGCCCAGGACGCCTATGCCCTGCGCAAGCGGATCGCCTGCAGGCGCATCCACCTCGTCCCGGGAAACCACGACAAGGACTGGACCCAGCCGGCGGTCGCTGGCGCCTTCACCGTGGAGCCGCCGATCTGCGTGCTCAAGATCGACGGGCAGAAGATCGTCCTGAGCCATTACCCCATGGCCGACTGGCAGGGTATGGGCCATGGATCGTGGCACCTCCACGGACACATCCACAGCGGCGGCGGCGCGTACAACGAGTTCGACCGCAAGCAGGGCCTTCTGCGCTACGACGTCGGTTGCGATGCCAACGGGCACTCCCCGGTGAGCCTCGACGAGCTGAGGGGATGGTTCGCCGGAGTCGACGAGCCGTGCGGCCGGGTGAAATGGCCCTGGTGGGTCAACGAGACCGGCGACAGGCAGGTCGAGCGCGAGCTGGCGGCTTACAAGCGGAAAGAGGCGATCCGATGACGGTCTATGTGACGGGCGACATCCACGGCGGGCTCGACATGCAAAAGCTCCGCGACTGGGAGCTTGGGGATAGCCTTGGCAGCGACGACCATCTGATCATCGCCGGCGACTTTGGCTTTCCGTGGGACTTCTCCGCCGAGGAATGCGCCGATATCGCTTGGCTGGAGTCGCGCCCCTACACGGTGCTGTTCGTCGACGGCAACCACGAGCGCTTCGACCACTGGGGGGAGCGCCCCATGGAGCCGTGGCACGGCGGGCTGACGCAGCGCCTGTCGGATACCTCGTCCATCCGCCGACTCATGCGCGGGGAGGTCTTCGAGCTCGACGGGAAGACGGTCTTCACCATGGGCGGTGCCACAAGCGTGGACAGGGAATACCGCGTGCCGTATTCCAGCTGGTGGCCTCAGGAGCTCCCGGACGAGCGCGATTTCGATGCCGCGCGGGCAAGGCTCGACGAGGTCGGCTGGAAGGTCGACTGCGTCATCACCCATACCTGCGCCACGCGCATGCTCTCGCCGACGCTCTACCCGGACCCAGGCTGGGAGCGCCCTGATGTGGACCGGCTGACCGGATTCCTCGACGAGCTCGAGGACCGCCTGGACTATAAACATTGGTATTACGGCCATTTTCACCGAGACGGCAACCCGGACGAACGGCACACGGTGCTGTACGACCGGATCGTGAGACTCGGGGACAAACTCCTGCCGTGGGGCGCGTACTGATGGCTATCTATGTGACGGGCGACGTGCACGGCAGGGCCGAGTACGGGTCCAGCCGGTTTGCCTTCAAGAATTGGCCGCTGGGCCGGACCCTGACGCGCGATGACGTGGTGATCGTTGCCGGCGACTTCGGCTTCGTCTGGGACGGATCGAATGCCGAGAGGTACTGGCTCGACTGGTTCGAGTCGAAGCCGTGGGCCACGTGTTTCGTAGACGGCAACCACGAGAACCACCGCGCCCTGGCTGGGCTGCCGGTGCGGGAGTGGAACGGCGGGCTCGTCCATGAGGCGCGGCCGCACGTGCTGCATCTGATGCGTGGGGAGGTGTTCGACATCGCAGGAACCACGGTTCTTACCATGGGCGGCGCCGCAAGCCATGACAGGCAGTATCGCAGGGAGGGGAGGAGCTGGTGGCCCGAGGAGATGCCGAGCGAGGAAGAGATGGAGCGCTGCCGCGCCTCGCTCGACCGCGTGGGCTGGAAGGTCGACTACGTGGTGACTCACGAGGCGCCGGCCGCCCTTGCTGAGGGGCTGTGCCGAGAGTGCGGACGCGAATATCGGGACGACCGGCTTCAGCGATTCCTTGCCGAGCTCGACGGGCAGCTCGGCTACCGCGCCTGGCTCTTCGGCCACTACCACGGCGACGAATGGCGCGACGACAGGCATCGCCTTATCTACCGAGACATCGTGCCGATCGAAGATGCTGCGCCCGGCTCTAGAAACCTGCTAGAAGCGTTCTAGAAGGTTTCTAGAAATCAGCCGCCTGATAGGAGAAACGCGGGGCTACTCGCCCTTCATCTGGGACATGACCTCGACCTTGGCTTCGGCCACGGCCGCTCGCTGCTCGGAGGCGGCGAGGCGGTCCTTGAGGGCGGCGACCTCGGCCATCAGGTCGCGCTGGGCCAGGAGTGTGTCGGCTTGGGTTTTCAGTGCGGCGTCACGCTCGCCGCGCAGCCGCTCGATCTCATCGACCATGGCCTCAGCCTCGGCATGGAGTTGGACAACCTGCCTGCCGAGCCCCTTAGCACGGGAGAGGTACCTGACGCCCGCGGCGTGGAGCTCGTTGTTCTCGAGTTCGAGTCTCGCGGTATCGAGTTCGAACTTCTCCTCTATAAAGGCAACCCGCTCATTGCAGTCGGCCTCAATCTTTTCATTCCGATCCGTTGCCTCGACGAGCTTGCGGTTGAATTCGTCGAGCTGGGCCCTGAGCAGCGCGTTCTCGGTCCTGAGGTCGGCCGTCTCGCGCAGTAGCTTCTCCCGCCACGTCGCCTCGGTTCGCTCGGCGGCCTCCTCGTGGACGGACTTCACGCCGTAGATCTCCCTGATTTTTCTCTCGTCTGTCATCGTGCGACACTCCAATCAACAATGGGCATGGCTCCGCCACGCCGTACGGCTGGGAACAAATACGCGGCCGCTGTTGTTTTGTAGTCGTCCTGCGATCGGTGAGTTCTAAAAGCGTCTCAAGTCATACGTTCACGCAGGTTTTTGGTTAGAGAAATTCCGCACGTTTTCATGGTATCACGTGCCTTAAAGGCCATGAATGGACGGCCATATCGATTCGTTGAAAATGGCACCAAAATGGCACCTACGACGCGTTGGTGGCGGGAGAGTGATGGCGTTAAAGATGCCGAGAATGATTATGGGATTGTTTTAGATGCGGGCATGAAAAAGGGTCGAATCGAAGTGTCTGGCCGGACGCCAATTGTCCGGGAACTGTTTCGGTTCGACCCTATTTTATTTTACATCCGCGGCATGTTCTTGTGGGCACCCTGACGGTGGCCGACTCTTACGACCTCGATAGTCGGTTTGTGGGCTTAAGATTTCGGAGGCTCCCAGCCGTTTTCGACTGCGGCGCGGTAGATTGCAGCGTAATTAAGCATCCAGCTGCCGTCACCCGCCTTTTGAATGTACCTCTTTTTCTTCAAAGAGGTATGGGCCCGGGAAATCGTGTTCTTGCTCAGGTGGTAGTGCTCCTCAATCCATTTGCTTTTTGCGTAAAAGCCCATGGCTTTTTTGTTTGTGGAAGGCTTTCCAAACTTCCATACAAGGCCGAGGATGAGGCGCTCAGCAGCGACGGTGGTGACGCAGCACGCCCACTCGGGCACTGAAATAAAATTAGCTTTATCCATTTTCCCTTTAATCTTTCGTTGTTCATTAACATCATCGCTAAATATGTCGGAAATCGACGGCAGCTCGCTCATGTTTACCGCCTAGTCAAAGTGGGCGGTGCGACCTTCAAGCTGCTTGAAAAGCTCATAAAACGAACTTTCAAACATGTAATTAGAACGATGGATTTGGATGAGCTTGCCGGACTCTCTCATAAACTTGCGTGCGGTGTTTTCGCTCCAGCCAGTAAGTTCGCGGATATCGTTAACGCGGAGCAACCGATCGCACTGAGCGGCACCAGTGGGGAAAGTCGGTGTGGACGCCTGAGTGCTAATCTTTGGAGTAGCCATGATGAGCTATCCTTTCAATGAGGGCCCTCCCTGTGCTTGTAAGACTTACCAGGTTCATAAGCACTTGGGGGGCCGGTTTCTATGACTACATGCGTAGCCATCTGACAGCTTTAGCATGTATTAAAACTCAATAGATGTCAATCAAATAAAGCATCTACCTGCGGAAATAGTAGCATAGTACCGTAATATTATTGATGAAACGATGAATGAAAAACATGCTATTTCTCGCTTCTCTGTATATAGGCGTTGATGAAGTCTTCGTAGCCTTTAACTGCTTTTATTTCTGATTGTTGAACGAGGCTTGTATACGTTTTGAGCGTGATATTGGGGTCCGCGTGGCCAAGAATACCTTGCACGCTTCTAACGTCCGATCCGTTCGCCAGCATAAAAGTGCTTACACAATGCCTGAGCTGATGCGGGCAGATGCCCTTATATAGCTTTCCGCCAGTCGAATTGTTCGGCTCATAGATTCCAAGATTGCAGCTAACTGCGAAATCGCGAAACCAATGGTTGAAGATGTAGTTTTTCATGTGACAGACAGTAGGGACCCCTTGCTCGACGGCAATATCGCCAATGATGGGAGTTCTGCCAGTCTGGGACAGCCCCAGAGAGGCCAGGAGCTCTTTTTGTATGGCTGACCATGATTGAAGACGTTCGGCCAAGGTTTCTCCAACGGGGATTTTGCGTTGGCTTTCTTGTGACTTGGGTGCCCTCAGTTCATGGTCGTTGGTGTACTGCCTGTCAATTTTCAAGGTTTTATTGGCAGGGTCCCAATCGCGCCATTCGAGGCCCAACATCTCGCCTTTCCGCATACCCGTATACACTAGTACTAGCGTACCAACAGCTTCGGCGGTGAGCTCAATGTGTTGAAGATGTGTGCATAGGGTAGCTACCTGGTCGATTGTCAGTGATTCTCTTTTGTTGCGTGGTCTGCGAACATGAACGGTAGCGCAGGGGTTTCGGTCAATTATTCGCTTCGCGACTGCATTCGAGAGAATTTGACGCAACTTCGCGTTGATCCGCACAAGCTCCGATGGCTTGCATTTTCCCGTGCGACGAGCTTCGGCATATGTTTCTTCGATTAGATCGGGAGTCAGCCCCTCAATTGTCTGAAACGCACCGAATAGGTCTTCGATATGCCTGCAATCGTATGCTTCTCTTTCATAGCTCGTTGGCGCAAGCTCGGTGTCCCTATTTTCATGAAAGGCCCAGCAGTAGGATGCAAGCAGAGTTGGCTTTTTAGTTTTAGAGACCGTGCCAGAAGAGTTGATTTCTGCCAGCTTGGCCTGCATTGCAGCCTTTGCCTCTGTTTTAGTCTTGCAGTGAACCGTATAAGTTGGGGATCGTTTGTAGCGTCCCGTCTTAGGGTCCTTGATTCCAAGTGAAAAATAATAGCGATAGGTGTTAGGCGACCTCTTGTCTTTCCAACACGTGCCTCTTCCGCTAATGAGTGGTTGTTCTGACATCTTTGCACTCCGTTTCATTGATGAGTTTTCAACAATTCATTGAGTGCAGTTTAGCTAAATCCGTTAGTAATATGTTTGTAAAAGCGTAGCCGCAGCTATCAGAGGCAAAAGACACAAACTGCTGTGTTTATCTGCGGTTATATGGTGTTCAATGATGTTTGATGAATGGTAGGGGGGAGCATTAAATCATATCTCCTAAAGCGGGTGTCGACGGTTCGAATCCGCCCGGGGGCACCAGAAGATTATGACGGCGTCGCGAGAGCGGCGCCGTTTCTGGTTTGTGGGGACCGCCGGCAGGATTCGAGCCGTCGACACCCGCGTCAGCAATTTCCCCGCGGGGGGGGTCGAATCCGCCCGGAGCACCAGAGATTTGTCGAGCCCGGTACCGCTACGGTGCCGGGCTCTTCTGGTTCAATGCCATGTCAAAAACGAAGCGCCCGCTTGCTGGGGGAGCAAGCGGGCGCCTGTGAGCGAATATGTTTGCGGCGAAAGCCGCGATGAGCGGTGGGGTGGCGACTAGTTGGTCGTACCGGAATCGTCGCCCGTGCTCGTGCCCGAGCCCGAGCCCGAACCAGAAAGTGCGACCGTCAGCGTAATCGTGCTGTCGGTGGACTGCTTTCCAGTGGGGGAGACGCCCGTAACGGTGGCATCCTCGTTTCCGCTTACGGGATTGCCGTTCTGGTCACAGAAGCCAATGTTATAGAAACCGGCGTTGTTGAGCGCGGTAACGGCGGCGGAAATGCTCTTGCCGTACAGGTTGCCCGGGACGGTGGCCTTGCCGGACTTCTTGGCGATGACGACGGTAATCGTGGCGCCGGGCTTCTGCTTGCCGCTGGGGTTCCAGCTGATCACGGTGCCCTCGGTAACCGAGTCGTTCTCCTGGTAGCTCACGTCGACACCAAAGCCTGCCATATCGAGGGCGTTGCGCGCCTGGGCCTCGGTCATGTCGGTCAGGTCGGGGACGGACGTGGTATCCGGGCCGCTCGAGACCTTGTACGAGATGGTCGTGCCCTTCGCGACTTCCTTACCGGCTTCGGTGCCCTGCTCAAAGACCTGGCCCTCATCAGCCTCGTTGGCCTCCTCGGAGGCGTTGCCCTTCAGGCCAACGCTTGCCAGTGCGGCTTCTGCTTGGTCCTTGGTCAGGCCGACAAGTTTGGGAACCTCAACCTTTTCGGAGGGCTTGGGGCCCTTGGAGATTACCAGGTTCACCTTGGTGCCCTTGGTCTTCTTGGTGTTGCCGTTGGGCGTCTGCTCGGCGACCTTGCCCTCGTCGACATCGTCGTTGTAGCTTTGGTCGATGGTGCCGACCTCGAGGCCGGCTTCCTTGATCAGCTCGACGGCAGTCTGCTGGTCCTTGCCCAGCACATCGGGCACGGTGACCTGCTCGCCGCCAAAGAGTCCTGTGGCAAAGGCCACCACGATGCCGATGACGGCAACGGCTGCCACCACGGCGGCGATGATCTTGTTCTTGTTGGATTTGGGTTTTTCGACCTCGTAGGAGCCGGTGGAGCCCGAAACCGAGCTACGGGCGGTATTCTGGCCACTCACGCCCGAGACGGGACGCACCATGGCGCGCGTCTGATCGGAAAGCTCGCGAGTCTTGGTGGCGCCCAGCTCACCGGGGGCACCGATGATGCGCGTGGGCTCCGAGACGTTGACGGCACGGCCCGACAGGTAGCTGTTGAGCACCTGACGAAGCTCGTCGGCGGTCTGGAAGCGGTTTGCGGGGTCCTTCTCCATGCACTTGAGGATGATGCGCTCAAGGTCGGCGTCGACACCGGAGTTGATCTGGCTCGGCGGAATAGGCAGCTCGTTGACCTGCTTGAGTGCGACCGAGATAGCGTCGTCACCGTCAAAGGGCACGCGGCCGGTGGCGCATTCATACATCACGACGCCCAGCGAGTAGATATCCGAGGTGGGGCCGAGGTCCTGACCACGGGTCTGCTCGGGGCTGACGTAGTGGGCGGTTCCCAGCACGTTGTTGTCTTGCGTGAGGTGGCTGTTCTTGGCGCGCGCGATGCCAAAGTCCATCACCTTGATGTTGCCGTCGGGCAGCACCATGATGTTCTGCGGCTTAATGTCGCGGTGGATGATCTCGTGCTTGTGGGCGACCGAAAGCGCGGAGCTGATCTGCGAGCCGATCTGGGCGACCTTCTTGGGGTCGAGGGCGCCGTGGCTCTTGATACCGCTCTTAAGGTCGGTACCGCGCAGGTACTCCATGACGATGTAATAGGTGTCGCCGTCCTTGCCCCAATCGTAGACGCCCACGATATAAGGGGAGGAGAGACCGGCTGCTGCCTGGGCCTCCTGCTTAAAGCGTGCGGCGAAGGTTGCGTCGCCGGCATACTGCGGCAGCATGATCTTGACGGCTACCGTGCGGTCGAGGACCTGGTCCTGTGCACGGTAGACGGTCGCCATGCCGCCTGTTCCCACCTTATCCTTGAGGAGGTATCTTCCCCCGAGGACCCTCTGTTCCATTCCTGCTCCTAACATAACTATTCGCTCAACGATGTGTGTAGTACCTATGATGTGGCCGCTGGGGCCGTGTGGCGCGTTGCCGCTAACTCTTCGGCCGCGGCGCGCCTCGGGTGTCCGATTCGATCATGGGCATCACGCTCCCTGTGCGGCAAGCGCCGCGGTCAGGACGATGCCGGCAATCTTGGCGGCCTTGACGTCATGCTTGTCGTAATCCTCTAAGGCCACCGAGATGGCGACTGTGGGTGAATCGTAAGGTGCAAAGCCAACGAACATCGAGTTGACGTTGGTGCCGCCAGTCTCGGCCGAGCCGGTCTTGCCGGCGACCTTGACGCCGGGGATCTGGGCATCGGTGCCGGTGCCGGACTGGACGACGGCAAGCATAGCCTGCTTGACCTGGTCGGCCGTGGCGGAGCTGACGGCCTGACCAAGCGAGCGGGACTGCGTGGTCTTGACCACGGTTCCGTCCGGGGCGAGTACCTGGGCTACAAAGTACGGGTCCATGACCACGCCGCTGTTAGCGATGGCGGCGGCAATCACGGCGTTCTGCATGACGGTGGTCTGCGGGCCGGGCGTGTGGTCCATGCCGACAGGCTGGCCGGCGCCGGCCCAGGCGGTCTCCCACTCGGTCATGAGCGACGGGTCGGCCATGATGGAGGCCGCGGAGGTCAGGTCCTGGCCGAGCTTTTGGCCGTAGCCAAAGGCGTTGGCAAACTGCACGAGCGTGTTTGCGCCAACTTCGTTTGCCACCTGGCCAAAGACGACGTTGGAGGACACGGCAAAGGCCTGCTGCAGGCTGATGGTGCCGTAGCTCTCGTTGGCATAGTTGGTGACCGGTGCGTTGCCGATGTCCATGGAGCCGGGCGCCTGGTAGGTGCTGGTAAGGCTGGCGGTGCCGGTCTCGAGTGCCGCGGAAAGCGTAACGACCTTAAACGTTGAGCCCGGCGTGTACAGCGCGTCCATGGCGCGATTGTACATGGAGCCGTCCTCGCCGCCGCCCGTCTGCAGCAGGGCATCGATGTTGGTGTTGTCATAGGTGGGCGAGCTGGCACATGCGAGCACCGCGCCGGTACGCGGGTCGATGACCACTACAGCGCCCTTAAAGCCCTTGAGTGCCTGCTCGGCCGCCGTCTGGATGCGCGAGTCGATGGTGAGCTTGGCGGTGTTGCCCGGCTGGGTCTGGCCCGCGAGCGACGCGATGGCGTTGTTCCAGCTGGAGTAGTCCTTAGAACCGGTGAGCGTGTCGTTCATGACGCTCTCGATGGCGGTGGTGCCATACTGCTGACTCACGTAGCCAACCACGTGCGCTGCCAGGTTACCGTTGGGGTAGGAGCGTACGTAGGTGCCGTCCTCCTGCTGCAGCGACTCGGCCAGCGTCACGCCGTCGGACGTGATGATGGAGCCGCGCTGGATGTACTTGGAGCGGGCGATGGTGTGGTTGTTGGTCGGCATGTCCTGATAGTCCTTGGCCTTGATGACCTGGACATAGGTGAGGTTGCCGATAAGGATGGCGAACAGCGCCGTAAAGGCGAGCACCGCGCGGGTTAGACGGTTGGCGAGCGCCACGCGGCCGAGCACACCGGATTCAGGCGTGTCGAGCAGGCGACGACGCATGCGCGAGCCGACGGAATGGCTGCCGCTGCCGTAGGAAGACGAGGTGGCAAAGCGCGTGCCCGTCGGGGCGGCGGCCGATGCGACCTGATCATCGGTGATGGCGGCCATGGTGCCGGTGCCGGTAAGCTCGGCCTCGCGTCCGGTCGCCTCGTCACCGGCGCGCAGCAGGAGCGCGACGATGATAAAGCTTGCCAGCAGCGAGGAGCCGCCCTGGCTCATAAAGGGCAGAGTGACGCCGGTCAGCGGGATCAGGCGGGTGACGCCGCCCACGATCAAGAAGGCCTGGAAGCTGATGGCTGCCGTAAGACCGGTGGCGCTAAAGGCGGCGAGGTCGGATTTAGCGCGGGCAGCTGTGGTGAGGCCACGCACGGCAAAGAGCATAAACAGGATGAGCACGGCGCCGCCGCCCAAAAGGCCCATCTCCTCGCCAATGGCCGAGAAGATAAAGTCGGACTCGACGACAGGGATGTTGTTGGCCATGCCGTTGCCGATGCCAACACCGACCAGGCCGCCATCGGCAAGCGAGAAGAGCGACTGGACGATCTGGTAGCCCTGGCCCTGGGCGTCCTTAAACGGATCGACCCAAACCTGGAAACGCACCTGAACGTGCGACAGGAACTTGTAGGCGCCTACGGCTCCGACGGCTAAGAGCGCAAGGCCGATAACGACATACGAAAAGCGCCCCGTGGCAACGTAGAGCATCAGCAAGAAGATGGTGTAGAACAGCACGGCCGAACCCAGGTCGCGTTCGAAGACGACGACGAGCAGGCACACACCCCACACGGCAAACAGCGGCAGCAGCAGTCGCAGGCGAGGGATCTTAAAGCCCAGAATCTTGCGGTTGGAGATGGAGAGCAGCTCGCGGTTCTCGGCCAGGTAGCCGGCCAGGAACAGGACGATAAAGACCTTGGCGAACTCGCCGGGCTGGATGGTAAAGCCCGCGATGCGAATCCACAGCTTGGAGCCCGAGATCGTGGTGCCGATAAAGATAGGCAGCATCAGCAGAATGATGCCGATGATGCCAAAGGTGTACTTGTAGCGCATGACCACGTCGAGGTTTTTGACTAGTGCAAGCGTTCCCACCATGAGCGCCACCGAGACAAACAGGATGATGAGCTGTGAGATGGCGAGAGCGGGGGCGAGACGCGTCACGAACGTGATGCCGATGCCCGAAAGTATAAATACGATGGGCAGGATGGCGGGGTCGGCACCGGGCGCCAAGATGCGCACGGCAATGTGGGCCGCGGCAAAGGCGGCAAAGAGGCCGATCGGTACGGCGAGCGTCTCAAAGGAGATGGCAGCGCCCGCGGTGAGGACGTACATCGCATACAGCAGGATGACGGGGAACGCCGAGGCGATGAGCAAGAGCAGCTCGGTGTTGCGGCGACTCATAAGCGGCACTCCCTTTCTAATTCTTATCGGAGGCTTCGGCCTCGGCGGACTGTTCGGCGGTTTTCTCGGAATCTGATTCGGAGGTCGATCCCTGATTGGTGTTGTCGCGAATCGTTTGCGCGTCGATCACCTGGCGGGTCTGCTCCTCGTCGATCTGGTGGCGGTACTTGGATATCGTGTCCTGCGCATCGTCGACACTTGTTTGCGGAATGCCCGCCTTGAGGCGGTTTTGCGTGTCTTCGGGCAGGTCGGACAGCTTGATGCTGGTTTCGCTTTCGAGCCAGTGGAGCTTGAGTCCGAGTGGCTTGCCGGGCAGGCCGCGCCAGACGGCGACATTGCCCTGGTAGGTACCCAGGTAGTACGAGCCGGTGACACCCGTGTAGGCCCAGATGCCAGCTGCCAGCACAAAGACGAGGGCCAGGATGGCGGCGATAGTAATGTTGCGGCGACGCACGCGTTGCGCCTCGCGCATAACGCCATCGTCAACCAGGTCAACGACTACTACGGTCACGTTGTCGTGGCCGCCGGCGGCAAGCGCCGCGTCCACTAGGTTGTCGACGCAGATTTGCGCGGTTGAGGACTGCGTGGCGATGTTCTCGATATCGCTATCGGGAATCATGCTCGAAAGGCCGTCAGAGCACAGGATCAGGCGGTCGCCTTCCTCGATATGCAGAGTGAAGTGGTCGGCATACATGGCGGGGTCCGAGCCCAGCGCACGGGTGATGACCGAACGGTTGGGGTGGACGCGAGCCTCATCTGCCGTGATCTCGCCAGCGTCCACGAGCTCCTCCACGTAGGAGTGGTCGCGGGTCACGCGGATGAGCGTGCCCTCGTGGAGCAGGTAGGCGCGAGAGTCACCCACGTGGGCGATGGCGAGCGTGTCGTTTTCGATATAGGCGCAAGTGGCTGTGCAACCCATGCCGGGCTTGCCCAGGCCATTCAAGGCAGCCTCGATTACGGCGGCGTTGGCGGCCTCGACGGCTGCCGCCAGGCGTGCGGCGTCGGCAGACTGAGGAGCTGTCTTGGCGATGGTCTCGACAGCGATAGAAGAGGCCACCTCGCCGGCAGCGTGACCACCCATGCCGTCGCATACGCAAAAGAGCGGCGACTGCACCAGGTAGGAATCCTCATTGTGCGGGCGCACGCAGCCAACGTCGGAGCGGGCGCCCCACATGAGTTGCGTGGTGGTGCCGGCATCATAGGTCGAGTCGGTCTCGATGCGCTCCTCGGTTAGGGGTTCAAAGCTCATGGTCGAGCCGGGGTCTTTGAGCTTGGCCTCAACGGCGGCAACGTCGATTTCGGCTGTGTCACCGGGAGAGACGGTGCCGGTCTCGGCGTTTGATTCGGAATCGCCGGTGTCCGGGGAGTCGGACTCCTCGGACACGCGGGCGGTCGACTCGTCTTCTTGCGGGCTGACGTCTATAGGCTCGGGCGCCGGCGTAGACGCGGGCGCAACCTCGGATGCTGGGGCTATGGGAAACGCCGGCGCGGCGGGCTCGGGTGCCGCAAACACCGCAGCGCTCTCGTTGATTGCCGCGGCGACGGGCTCTGCAAAGTGAGCCGGCGCTGGGGTTGCTTCGGGCGCTGTGGGCTGTTCCGCAGCATGTGCGCCGATGGGCGCCGCTACGGCATCCTCTTCGTCCTCGTTATCGGCGAGATCCGAAATATCATGCGTTACATGCGAAAGAGGCAGGGAGAACACGGTGTCCTCGGGCTCCACGGGTGTGGAGTCCGCCGGAGCGGCGTGGGCCGGCGCAGCTGCGGCGGCAGCCGGCGCCTCGGTCATAGTTGCGGACTTGTTCTCCTCGTCGATCATCGACGGTTCACCTTCATGACCACGTCGCCAATCTGGACTTCGTCGCCCTCGCGCAGCGTCGCGGGCTCCACGAGCTGGCGGCCGTTGACGAGCGTGCCGTTAAGCGAGTTGAGGTCCTCGATGATGAGCGCCGGGCCCTGCAGCGAAAAGCGCGCATGCGAGGCCGAGACGAACGGTTCGTTGATGCAGATGTCCGAAGATGGCGAGCGACCGACGATGACGGGGCCGAGCATGTCTACGTGGATGCCGCGGATACCGCGCGGACCCTTGTCCACATCAATCGTCCAGATAGCCGAGTCGCGGCGCTGCCCGCGCACAAGTCCCACGCCGGTCTTCATGACGGCGAACAGGAAGATATAGAGCAGGGCGACCAGGACGATGCGGCCTGCAAAAAGGACGATATCGATGTTCATAAGCGACTATCCCCTAAATTCAAAGGTGCTCAGGCCAAACGTCAGCAGATCGCCGTTGCGCAGCGGGCAGCGCGTAATGCGGCGGTTGTTGACGAGCGTGCCGTTGGTGGAATTGAGGTCCTCGATCGACCAATCCGAGCCCGTAAAGGTGAGCTGGGCGTGGCGGCGCGACACGTTGGGGTCGCGCAGGGCAATGTCGGAAACTGAGCGCTCGCGACCGATGGTCACCTGTGCGGAGGTGATGCTATGGCTCTCGCCGCTCACGACGTCGACGAGCTGGGCGAGCGGGCGCTGCGGGGCGCGAGTGCTCGCCATGTTGGAGGCGATGCCGGCTGCGGCGCCTAGGCCCACGGCGGCACCGGTCGCGGCGGCTCCGCCCATGCCGGCAAGCGCGTCGCGCGAGACGGTCTGAGGCACCGGGATGGGTGCGGCGGCGGGGTCGGGGACGCTAGGCGCGAAGGGGTCTGCCACGGCAAGCGGGTCGGGAGCGGCGGCGCGAGGCGTCGGCTGCTGCTGGGGCATGGCGGCGGGGCGCTGCTGCTGCGGGGCAGCAAACTGCTGCTGGCCGGCGCGCGGGGCGCTGGCGGCACGGCTTGCCGCGGAGTTGTTCTGGCCCAGGCCGTTTTGATAGGCGCGCTCTTCTTCGTACAGGCGGCCGAGCGTGGGGGCATCGACGTTCTCGGCAAAGACCGAGAACTTGCCGGCGCGCAGCTGCGGATCGATCATAAAGCGCACGAGGGGCTCGCCGACAAAGACATAGCGGCGCTTTTCGGCCTGCGCCTTCACGAACTCGCGGACCTCGCGCGAAAGCTCGGGGTAGAACGGGGCGAGCATGGGATCGTCGTCGGCGGCGATAAGGATGGTATAGAGTGCCGGCGCCGTGTTGACGCCGTTGATCACCAGAGTCTGATCCTCCATGTCGCGAGCGGCCTGCTTGGCAAGCTTCTTAAAGGAGAACGGGGCACGGGTGGCACCGAAGATGCCGGCCACGTGGTCCTCGAAGATGTTCAGGAAGTTCACGAAAGATCACTCTCCGTATAGGTTCTTTGGTATCCGAGCAAATATAGGCATATCCCAACGATTATAGAGGATAGGATTCCCGCAACCGCCGCCTTGGCGATGACCGCGGCTGCAAGGCTGGCAATTTCCATATGGTGTGCAAGACAGGACGCCGCTGCGCAGCCGATGCCGGTGACAGCGATTGCGGCGATTGCGGCAAGGTTTGAGCCCTGATTGGCACGCTTGGCATGGACATTGAGCAGCGCAGATGACGCCGCGGCAGTTGCCGCGACCAGCACAAAGGCAGCCCAAAGGAGCGGGTCTCCCAGCGCTGCGGCAACGTTACCGAGCCCCAGCACGCCTCCGGCTGAAAGCGCGACCGTGGCCAGACGGGCAAAAAGCGCGCCCATGCCCGTTGCCGCGGCGGCGCTTGCCGGGCCGAGCCAAAATGACGCGACGCCGGCGGCGACCCCAGCTGCCAGGAAGGTATTGCCGGTCAGACAGCCAAGCGCGAGTGCACAGGTGAGCGTGGCGCTCGCGGCAGTCTCGGTGCGACCCCAGGCGATCCACCAACCGGACATGGCGGCGGCAAAGATCACCGCGACGGGCAGCATCGACAGGATGCCCTGTGCCTGTATGGTGGCGTTGGCCATGAGCACCAAAAAGCCCACAGCCGAGATGGCCGAGCCAATCTGGGGGGCCAGGCCAGCCGCCGCTCCGATCGCGATGGCCGCAATGACCAGGCCGGGAAGCGCCGCGACCCCGGCCGTTTGCATCAGCAAAAAGCTAAAGGTGCCGCACGTTAGCGCCGAGATAGTGCGCATGGTGTAGTCGCGCGCATGGCTCCAGCGCGTGCCCGCCCAGCCGAGTGCGGGGTCGACCTCGATGGCGTCGTCCTCGTAGTGCGACGGCTCGATATCGTCGAGCTCCTGCTCGTCATCCGAAAGTTCGCCAACCATTTGCTCCAGGCTGCGACGGCCTTCGCGCACGCTGCCCAGACCGGCAAGGAGCTGGTCGCAAAATGTCTCGACGCTGCTGGGGCGGTCCTGCGGCATGGGGGAGAGCGCGCTCATGAGCGCGGCCTCGGCTCCCGGGGGAAAGTGTGGTATCAGCTCGCTGGGATAGGTGGCGCCGCCGATGATGCGGTCGAGCGAGTCGGCGGGCGTGGCCGCCATAAAGGGAGCGCTGCCGCACAGGCCCTCATAGATTACACAGGCGAGGGCAAAGACATCGGCGCGCTCATCGACCGTGCCGGTCTCGATATCGAGCTGCTCGGGCGGCATGTAGCCGATGGTGCCGCCGCGCGAGCCGCCAAAGCCACCGGCGGACGACAGTCGCGCCATGCCAAAGTCGGTGAGCTTTACATTGCCCGAGTGGTCGATGAGCACGTTGGCGGGCTTAATGTCCAGGTGGAGTACGCCATTACTATGGGCGAAGGTGAGCGCCTGGCCTAGGGCATCGGCAATGGCCGCGGCCTCGTCAAAGGTAAGTGAGTGACCGTCCACGCGGTGCAAAAACTCGGCCAGCGACATGCCATCGACATATTCCATAACTAGGTAGGCATAGGCTGTGTCGTGCGTAAAGTCGATGACCTGCACGATGTTGGGATGTTGAAGCATGGCGGCAGTGTGCGCCTCGCGCAGGACATCCATGATGTCGCTGGCGGGCATGCCGACACCGTTAATAAGGGGGATGCGCTTAATGGCGACGCGGCGGCGCAGGTGCGTGTCGCGGCAGATCTCGATGGAGCCAAAACCGCCGGTCGCAAGTGTCTCGAGCGGCTGGTACCGCTTGAGCAGCTCGCGAGAGCTGGTGCCCTCCAAAGGAACGTCCGGCGAGAACCGGGCGGTATGTTGCGAGAAAAGCGGCATGGCCAACCCTCGTGCGTTTAAAGTTCGTTTGCGAGCGGCGGGCGCGGGGCCGAGCCGTTCGCGGTGGCATAGATGCTGCTAGTTTAGCACGCTCGGGTGCATGGGGAGGATAGCGGGATGCGAGGCTGCCCGTCTGGCTTGGCCTTAGCGCTTCTTCTTGTTCTTCTTCTGCTTGCGCTGCTTGCCCTTGTTGTCCTGGGGCTTGTCGCCCTGCTTGGCCTCGGCGGCGGCCTTCTCGGCCTTCATTTTCTTCTTCTTGGTCTCGATGCGGAGTTTTTTGTTGATGCGGGCCTTGAGGAAGGGACCGAACTGCTCGGCATCGCCACGGACGAAGGTGTCCTTGGGGATCGTCACGCCCTGGTCGGCGAACATGGCCACAAAGATGCGCTCGCCGTCGAGTACGTGGTCGAGCTTGTCAAACGGGAAGAACTGCGACTTGCCGCTCTTGCCCCAAACCATCAGGCCGTCCTCGTTGGCGGCGACGCGGCGATAGCGGCCACCCATGGACTCGTCGGCCTCGACGGCGTCGATAAAGTCGCGGGCGAGCGTGTGGTGCAGGTTCTTGCTCCACCAGGCCAAAAAGGCGCCGAACACGATCAACACGACGCCGAACTTGATCCAGCTGCCGCCGGCCACCAGCATGCCCATGCCGATGAGCGCGGCAACTGCCGCGGCGACATACAGCGAGCCGCGACGCCTGGGCGAGGCGACCAGGCGGGCGAAGTCGGTGACCAGGTCGTTTTCGTACTGGTACTCGTTGAGGTACAGGATGCCGTCATCGGCTGCGGCCTGCTCCTCGAGCGCGACCTCGACCTGGTCGGCTGCTTCGGAGGGAACGAGGTTGCTCTCTGCGTCTGCCATGCTCTTTGGACTCCTATCGCGGCGGGCTCGCCGTACGGGTTATTATGGAATGCAGTATGCCGTGCGACCGCATGGCCGCCGCGGCAACAAGACTCAGTATACCCGGGGGAGCACCCATGGAAACGTTGTACCGAAAGTATCGCCCGCTCACCTTTGACTCCGTGGTGGGCCAGCAGCATATCGTCTCGACGCTCGAGCACGCCATCACCGAGGGGCGCCTGTCCCACGCCTACCTGTTCTGCGGACCGCGCGGCACGGGCAAGACCACCATGGCGCGCATTCTGGCCAAGGCGCTGCTGTGCCGCAATGCCGAGGCGGCGCGCGCCGAGGGTGCAAGCGGCTGCATGCCCGACGGTACTTGCGAGGAGTGCGAGCTCATTGCCGAGGGTAACCACCCCGATGTCTACGAGCTCGATGCCGCAAGCCGTACCGGCGTGGACAACGTGCGCGAGGAGATCATCAACTCCGTCAACTTTGCCCCAGTGCGCGGCAAGTACAAGATTTATATCATCGACGAGGTCCACATGCTCACGACGGCGGCGTTCAACGCGCTGCTCAAGACGCTTGAGGAGCCGCCGGCACACGTGATCTTTGTGCTGTGCACCACCGACCCGCAAAAGATTCTGGAGACCATTCTCTCACGCTGCCAGCGCTTCGATTTCCACCGCATCGGCAACGAGGATATCGAGCATCGCCTGTCTTACGTGTGCGAGCAGGAGGGCTTCGATTACGACGACGAGGCACTCGCCATTGTGGCGCGCCATGCCAAGGGCGGTATGCGCGACGCGCTTTCCACGCTGGAGCAGCTGAGCGTCTTTGGCAACGGTTCTGTGCATGCGGACGACGCCCGCTCGCTTTTGGGCGAGGTTTCGGACCAGATTCTGGGCGAGTTTTCCCGCGCCATTGCCGATCGCGATGTTGCCGAGCTCTATGGACTGATCCGTGCGCAGGTCGAGGAGGGCAATGACCTGCTGGAGCTGACGCGCGACCTGGTGGCGCATGTGCGCGACGTGTACGTTGCCTGCGTTGCCGGTGCCCGTGCCGAGCTGTTTGAGGGCGGCTCCGAGCAGGCCGAGGCGCTTGCTGCCGAGGCCGCTGCCTTTGGCGAGCATCCTGCCGACCGCCTGGCCCGCGTGCTGACGGTGCTCGACGATGCCGCACTGGAGATGAGGGGCGCGAGCGACGTGCGCCTGGTGCTCGAGATTGCCTGCACGCGTCTGGCGCGTCCCGAGGCCGATTTAACGATTGAGGCATTGGCCGAGCGCGTGGCACGCCTGGAGGCCATGATTGCCAACGGCGCCGTGCCGGCGAGCGTGGCTGCTGCTCAGGCCGCCGCGCCTGCAGCATCCGTACCCGCTGCTGCCCAACAGCCGACGCTCATTTCGGGCGCTCGTGCTGCCGCTCCGGCGGCATCCGCTGCCCCCGCTGCTACGTCCGCGCGCCAGGGCGGTATGCCTTGGGACCGCGGCGCTGCTGTTCCGGCTGCCCAGCCTGCGCCCCGTTCTGCGTCCGTGTCAGCCTCCAAGCCTGCAGCGCCTGCGCCTCAGCCCGTTGCGGCCCCCGCGCCTGCCACCGCTCCGGCACCTAAGCCCCAGTCCAACAATGCCGCCCAGGTTGCCGCCGCCGGTGCTGCCGAGACGCCCGCGGTCGAGGATGCCGGAGAGCTGCAGCGCAAATGGGCCGAGGTTGTCGAGCGTGTCAAGGCGCGTCAGGCTTCCTACGCAGGGCTTTTGCTCAACGCCCGCGCCACGGCCGACGACGGCTCCAAGCTCACTGTCTCGTTCCCTGCGGGCTCGACCTTTGCCATCAAGATGCTCGGCCGCGCTGACACGCAATCGGTGGTCCTGCCGACGGTCTGCGCAGTCTTCGGTCGTCGTACCGTCGACTATGTCCTGGATGGGGGTGGCACGCCGGCTCCTCAACATGAGGAGCATTCTCCATCTGCACGGGCTGCGGCATCTGCGGACCCGCAACCCGTGTTCTCGGCGGCCCCTGCATCCTCGAGCGCCAGCGCGCCGCAGCGGCAAGCGACACCGGTAGCGGCGTCGACCCCGTCGGTGCCTAAGCCCGCGGCGCCCAAACCGGCTGCTCCGACACCCACGCTCAAGCCCGCCTCGCCCGCGCCCAAGTCGTCTGACCTAGGCAAAGCCCCCTGGCTACGCTCCGACAACCCCGCCGGCGCTCCTGCCACGGGTAAGCTCCCGACCGAGCCCGCACCCCGTGCGCCCGAGCGCTCGGCTGCCCCCAAGGCTCAGTCTGTCGCGCAGTCCGCGCCGTGGGAATCCGAGCAGGTGCCCTACGACGACGCCATGGTCGGCGGCTTTGCCGGCGATGCGAGCGGGGACGATCTTCCTCCGTTCGACGTGCCGGGTGCGGCGTCCGCGCCCAAGTCCGCTGCAACTGCCCCCAAAGAGGAGGGCGCTCCTGCAGCTCCCTGGGAGTCCAACCCCGGTGCGGGCAGCCCCTTCGGCCATCAGGGTGCAGCCCCGAGCATTCCGCAGACCGAGGACGAGGCCAAAGCCCTCATCCGCAGCGTCTTCGGTCAGTCCACCATCTTCAAACCGGTGGAGTAGCTGCGCGGGCGGGTATGCTGCTCAAGAAGAGATCTCTTTGCCCGGGCGCATCTGTATTTCGGACATGTGCAACGCGGTGCCGCGTATCTCGCATTCGAGCAGACAGGTACGTGACGGTCGGCCTAGGATGCTGAGGTCGATACGATACGTCGCATGGCTGTCTGTGTGCTCGACTTGCTCGGCGTTGACGGTTGCTCCGATTGTCAAGAAAGCGCCTAGTTCGGCATCGACAATCTTGGAGTCCTTTATCTTGACCTTGAACTCTTGGTAGAGGGACGGGCTGTTGTAGTAAATGGTTCGAGTTCCGTCGGTGCACTCATCGGTCGTCTCCCATTTGACGACGGGCTGGTCCGAGCTGGCTATCAGCAGTTCTGCTCCAAAGGCTATGGCATGGGTGATGACAACCAGCAATGCCCAGCCGACAAAGAGATAGAGAACCACATATGCAACGGGGTGTTTTGAGCGGATGTTTTGGAGCACGTCGGGGGCATTCATGGGGCACCTCCAAATTGCTATCTATGGCAATCAAATTATACCTTGCCGTCATGAGCGCCGCCTCGAGTAGTGGCTCGGCATTTAGCCATTTAGTGGTACGCATTAAATGTCGGATTCCGGCTCTACAAGATTTAGCTTTAAATATTATGCAGATGCGAATTATTCAACTTTGCATAATCTATGGGTGCGGCTTGCGCTCCAGGACATGTATATCGACTGAGGGAACACGTCCGCCCCACTCGCTGGCCTCGCGCCGTGGTACGATTTTTGAGTTTGAAAGTCCCGCCGTGCTCCGGCTGCCCTTGCAGCTCGGCGTGCGGCCGCACGTAAAGGAGCCATCATGGCCGGTATGAACATGCAGCAGATGATGAAGCAGGCTCGCAAGATGCAGGAGCAGCTTGCCGCCGCGCAGGAGAACCTCAAGTCCCAGACCGTCGACGCCTCTGCCGGCGGCGGCATGGTCAAGGTGACCGTTAACGGCGAGATGGAGCTCGTCAACCTCACCATCGATCCCGATGCGCTCGATCCCGAGGACGTCGATATGCTGCAGGATATGATCATGGCTGCCGTCAACGAGGCCGTCCGCGGCGTCAACGAGCTCGCCAACAAGCAGATGGGCGCCATCACCGGCGGCCTCAACATCCCGGGCATGCCGTTCTAAGACACACATATAAATGAGTGCAAATCACAGTCTGCAAAAACTGCTCGATGAACTGGGCCGTCTGCCGGGCATTGGTCCCAAGTCGGCCCAGCGCATCGCCTATTACCTGCTCGAGGCCGATGCCGAGGAGGCCCGCCGCCTGGCCGAGGCCATCCTGGAGGTCAAGCAGGAGGTCCACTTTTGCAGCCGCTGCTTTAACTACGCCACGGCCGACGAGTGCTCCATCTGCCAGGACCCGATGCGCGATACCACTCGCATTTGCGTTGTGGGCGAGCCGCGCGACGTCCAGGCGATCGAGCGCACGGGCAGCTACCACGGTCTCTACCACGTATTGGGCGGCGTGATCAGTCCCATGGACAAGATTGGTCCCGAGCAGTTGCACATCCGCGAGCTGCTGGCGCGTCTGGGCCACGAGGACATCCACGAGGTCATCATCGCCACCAACCCCAATATTGAGGGCGAGACCACGGCGAGCTATCTGGCCCGTACCATCAAGCCGTTGGGCGTCGAGGTGTCGCGTCTGGCAAGCGGCCTTCCCGTGGGCGGCGACTTGGAGTATGCCGACGAGCTTACGCTTGGCCGCGCTATCGAGGCCCGCCGCGCGATTTAGGTGGCGAGCCTGCTCCTGCCGTATGTTTTCCTCGCGACGCACGGGGTAGTCATAATTTCCCCGTGCGACTGTGAGTTTGTTGTGCAACAAAGATGCTTCGTATCCGCTTATCGCATGGATGCTTCCGCTCGCATCCTTAATTTGTCCATTCGTTGCGCAACCTTTTTGGTTCGCTGATACACTCAAATATGGATTCGAATGAATGCGCCGCTCCCGAGCGGCGTGTTTTTGTTGGAGGAGAACGCATGCGGCCCGGTGGCACTCAGACAAAGCGCGGCGCCGCGGTGCGCATACGACGCCGACTGGGCTTGGCGCCGCGGGCGTACGCACTGCTATCGTGCTCGCTGGTGCTGGTCATAGCTGGCGTTTCTGCCTATGGCATGACCGTGCCGTCCATGATGCAGGCGCATGCCGCACGCGAACCGCGCGTGGGGCATGAGGTCAAAAGCGATCTGGGCACCACGACTGGATATGCTTGGGCAAGTGTGGTCGGGCATATTGTGTTTGGCACCGACGATGCGGACGGCGCCGAGGCCCCGGACAACGAAGTCACGCTTGCCAATGGCAAAACCATCGTGCTCACCAACACCAAGATCATCGATCGGTTGTCCAACAATAGCGTGGCGGCAACGGTGAATAAGGTCGAGCAGCAGAAGGAGCAGGACGCCCAGCAGTCCGGAAAGCCCGGTAGCTCGGATACTTCTGGCTCCGGCTCGGATTCGTCGAGTTCGGGCGGCGGCTCTGGGTCGGGTTCCTCTACCGGAGGGTCTGGAAACGGCGGTTCGACGGGCGGCAACACTGACAACGATGCAAACTCCGGTGGCCTTTCCGCTGCTGAGGAAGAGAGCATTCACAGCTGGCTTGTGACCAAGTACAACATGCTCGACGGCTATGTTTCTCGTGCCAATGACGTGGTCTCGACCTATAACTCTACGGGAGATCCCAGACCGTGCGACAGTCTGGTCGGGGAGATGTTTGTCATTCGAGCCGAGTTCGGTCGTCAGACATTCTCGCCCCGGTCAAAGTGGTATCAGCAGTATGCCAATCTGTGGGGCTGTTACACCAACCTATGTCAATGGGTCGGCCATTACGGCGATGATGACGTCGCGCTCGGTAACTTCAACAATAACGTGGCGGCGCTTGCCCTATGATGACCGATCTTGCATCTACCACACCACAATCGCTCGGTCGCGATCCCATGGTCGGCCTGCGCCTGGCGCGTGTCGACGGGTTTGAGCCGGCCATTGCGCTCGGTCAGGACGAACTGCCTACCTATCTGCGTCGTTTTACGATGCTGTTTGCCGACGATGCCACCATGCGCCGTGGCGGTATCGGCCGCGTGACGCGTGCCGTCAACGCCCAAGGCGAGGCAGTGGCACTCAAGCAGCTCATCTTGCCGACGCGCGATGAGTTCGACGACGATGCCGCCCATGAGTCGCTGGTCGCCAAGTTCAAAGCGGCATTTCGCGAGGAATATGAATGCCATCGCGCCCTTTCGGGCCTTAAGGGCTTTCCCCGCCTCTATGGCTGGGGCGAGGTTGACGGTGTGCCTGCAATTGTCATGGAATGGGTCGAGGGCGAGACGCTCGCCCGCTTGCGCTCGCGACTCGCCGTGGACGATGCCGGACGCCTATCGCCGCTTGTGGCGGCGCGTCTGGGTCGCGACCTGTTCGATCTGCTCTGCCGTATGAGCCTGGTGGGTGAGGGCTTTGTCCATCGCGATATCTCGCCCGCTAATATTATGGTGCGCACGGCGCGTCTACCGCTTGACCGGCAGCTTGCCGAGGGCACCTTTGACCTGTGCCTGATCGACTTTGGCTCGTCGCTGGCGCTTGAGCCTGCGTCGGCCGTGGCCGGTACCGGCGGCAAGGCATCCTTTACCGAGCGCTATGCCACGCTGCGTCGCGCGACGGTTGCCTATGCCCCGCCCGAGATGCTCACCGACGATATTCCCGATCTGCGCGCTTTGCGTATGTCGCCGGCGATCGACGTCTATGCCGCGGCAAGCACGGTTTACGAGCTCATTGCCGGCGTCGCGCCATACGAAGCCGCGCCGAGCACTTCGGGTGCCTCGGGTTCGCGCAAAAAGACGCGCGACATCGCGAGCCCCTACCGTCTCAAGATGGACACGCGGCCCGACTATCCCATTGGTGCCCATGCGCCCGGTTGTGATTTGACTCAGCTGCTTCGTCGTGAGCCCGATGTGGCGCTCGCCGCGGCCGAGCAGGCCCAGCAGCTAGGGCTTGAGCCGGATTCCGAAGAGCTACGCGATGCGCTGGCGTTTGTCGATGCCCAGCTGTTCGACGTGGTGATGGCCTGTCTGTCCAGCCATCAAAAAGATCGTCCCGAGCCGGCGGCGGTCGAGGCGGCGCTCTCAGCGTTTTGTGACCACTATGCGCAAAATGTCGGCCGTTCGCTCCGCGGCGAGCCGCTCACGCCGTGCCCCATGGATGCGTCCGGCCGCGCGGTTCGTCGCGCGCTGATGGTCGGCGCGACGGTCGCCTGTGGCGTGGTTTGGGCTGTGGTCGTGGTTTCGGCCGCGCTGCTGGCGTCGGGCGCTCGCGTGACGGCGACTTTGGGATCGCTCGTGTGGTCTGGGTCGCTACCGGGTATTATTGCCGCACTGGCGTTGGCGCTGCCAGGCATAGCCGGCGTTGCCGCGGGGGCACTTGCGCGCGATCGGCGCTCGGGGTTCCTGCAGGGTGTGCTTGCGCTTTCTGCCTGCGAGGTTCCGGTGCTGGTTGTGGCTGCATGTAGCGTATTTTCCCAACGCGCCGTGACGGGCGGCCTTGTTGCCGCTCTGGTTGCAACCTATACGCTTACGTGGTTTTTGCTTGCGATGGGCTTTGCCTTTGAACTTCCCGTTTCGGCACCGCGACGCACAAAAGCCCAGATGGCGACTCCGCTTGCCGGTGGAGCCGCAGCTGCCCGTACTTTTGGCGGACCTGTCGAAGTATCGTCCGATTCTATTTCTACGACCAAGGAGGCCTAGGTCATGGCATCTCAAGTTGAGCTCACCCCATGCGGGGCCATGTTTGACATCTTTAAGCGCGCGGCGCATCTGAGCCATATCGAGCTGTGCGGCTTGGTGCTTTCGTCCCGTCCGCTCGCCGACGGCCGCAGCCCGCAGAGCCGAGCCGCCGATCGCTCTTGGGTTTCCCGCTTTATCGTTCGCGCGCCGGTCGGCACGCTTCAGCAGCGCTACTTTGCCGAATACGGTACCTCGGCTGCGCGTATTATGTCGCAACTGGCCCTGCGCCAGCGAAATCCCATGGACTCCACGGCTGTGATCAATATGGTGTGCGGTCCTGCAGGTGAACCGATGGTACGCGCGCTCGAAGAGTGCCACCAGGACACGAATCTCTATCGCAACGCGCTCGATCGCCTGTCCCAGGCGGCGGAACTCATGCCCGCCGAGCGCGCCGAGGCCGTGCTGGTGCTGTTTGTCGCTGTCGGTTGTTCGGCGGATGTGCGGCCCTCGGTGAACTATGCCATCGACTACGCGCACGCGACCTGTGGCGGAGGCACCTCCACGCCGCGTTCGCTTGGCATGTCGATGACCGCGGGCGAACGCGAACCCGCCCCGGCGCACCCCTTGGGCTTGCTGCGCGTGCAAAACAGTTTTGTCGTGAGCGCCCCGCGCTGGATTCAGCCGAGTGAGCAGGGTGTTGAGATTGGCGCGCTGGCCACTGGTGAGGGCGATATTACCGACGTCGGCGACGATGTCTCGGCCCGCCATGCCCATATCTGGTGCGATGCTCAAAATATCTGGCACGTCGAGGACTTGTCGTCCACCAACGGAACCGTGGTGGTAAACGGGGCCACGCGCGTCTGCATTCAGGTCGAGCCCGGCCGTTCCGCCCAACTCAATCCCGGCGACGAGCTCAAGCTCGGCGAATCCACTACCTACGCCATTCTCTTCGGTGCCCTTTAGCCAGTCCTGCCAAATGGTCCCTCCGTCCCCAAGGGATCATTTTGCTCCCGGCAGTCACCCGAGGTAAACCTTTACCGCCCGCCTATATTTGTCGAAATTACACTTGACGGCGGGGTACAATAAACCCGCATGCGGATTTCCGTTGCGGGCGCTTCCCATCGCCGGGGCGTGCCCGGGAGCATCCGGCATGCGGCCTTTGCGGCGCTCGGTCATGTGCAAGACGGGCGGTCGGGCCTGTAGGGCGCATCAGCTGCCCCTCGCCTCGGCATGTCTTCTCTCCACGCCATGTACCTGCTGCTGAGCCTGCCTGCCAGATGATTGGAAGCAACAGCGTAAATCCCATCACGCCAACATCCCGGCGATCGCCGGGGCCTGTATACCTATATGAGAGGAGAGGGGTATATGGCGCGTAAGTTTAAGTCTATGGACGGCAACGAGGCGGCCGCATATGTTTCGTATGCGTACACCGAGGTAGCGGGAATCTATCCCATTACGCCGTCCAGCCCGATGGCCGACCATGTCGACCAGTGGGCGGCCCAGGGTCGCAAGAACATCTTCGGCACCCCGGTCAAGGTCGTCGAGATGGAGTCCGAGGCAGGTGCAGCCGGTACCGTTCACGGTTCGCTGGGCGCCGGTGCTCTGACCACCACCTACACGGCTTCTCAGGGTCTGCTCCTGATGATCCCGAACATGTACAAGATCGCGGGCGAGCAGCTCCCGGGCGTCTTCCACGTCTCCGCGCGTTGCGTCGCTTCGCACGCCCTGAACATCTTTGGTGATCACTCCGACGTCATGGCCTGCCGCCAGACCGGTTTCGCCATGCTCGCCGAGGGCAACGTCCAGGAGGTCATGGACCTCTCGCCGGTGGCTCACCTTGCCGCCATCGAGGGCAAGACCCCGTTCCTTAACTTCTTCGACGGCTTCCGCACCAGCCACGAGATCCAGAAGGTCGCCATGTGGGACTACAAGGATCTGGCCGAGATGTGCGACATGGACGCCGTCCAGGCTTTCCGCGATCACGCGCTCAACCCTGAGCACCCGCACACCCGCGGTAGCCACGAGAACGGCGATATCTTCTTCCAGAACCGTGAGGCCTGCAACAAGGTCTACGACGAGCTTCCCGCCGTCGTCGAGGGCTACATGAAGAAGATCAACGAGAAGCTCGGCACCGATTACGGCCTGTTCAACTACTACGGCGCTCCCGATGCCGATCGCGTCGTCGTGTGCATGGGCTCCTTCTGCGACGTGCTCGAGGAAGTCATCGACTACCTCAACGCCCACGGCGAGAAGGTCGGCCTGGTCAAGGTTCGTCTGTTCCGTCCGTTCTCCATCAAGCACTTCGTCGACGTTCTCCCCGAGACCGTCCAGAAGATCGCCGTCATGGACCGTACCAAGGAGCCGGGTTCCATCGGCGAGCCGCTCTACCAGGACGTCGTCTCCGCTCTCTACGAGACCGGCAAGACGGGTATCAAGGTCGTCGGCGGCCGTTACGGTCTGGGCAGCAAGGACACGCCTCCCGCGTCCGCGTTCGCTGTCTTCGAGGAGCTCAAGAAGGACGAGCCCAAGCGCGAGTTCACCATCGGCATTGTCGACGACGTGACCAACCTGAGCCTGCCCGAGGCCGAGGATGCGCCCAACACCGCAGCCCCCGGCACCATCGAGTGCAAGTTCTGGGGTCTGGGTGGCGACGGTACCGTCGGCGCCAACAAGAACTCGATCAAGATCATCGGCGACCACACCGACAAGTACGTCCAGGCCTACTTCCAGTACGACTCCAAGAAGACCGGCGGCGTCACCGTCTCGCACCTGCGCTTTGGTGATTCCCCGATTCGCTCGCCGTACTACGTGACCAAGGCCGACTTTGTCGCCTGCCATAACCCCAGCTACATCGTTAAGGGCTTCAAGATGGTCCGCGACGTCAAGCCGGGCGGCACCTTCCTGGTCAACTGCCAGTGGAGCGACGAGGAGTTCGCCGAGCACATGCCCGCCGTGGCCAAGCGCTACATCGCGAACAACAACGTCAACGTCTACCTGATCGACGCTATCGACCTGGCCGCTAAGGTCGGCATGGGCAAGCGCACCAACACGGTGCTCCAGTCCGCCTTCTTCGCGCTGGCCAAGGTCCTGCCCGCCGAGGACGCCCTGCAGTACATGAAGGACGCGGCTACCAAGTCCTACATGAAGAAGGGCCAGGCTATCGTCGACGCCAACCACAAGGCCATCGATGCCGGCGCTACCGCCTTCCGTAAGTTCGAGGTTCCGGCCGACTGGGCTACCGCCGAGGATGCCGCTCCCGTCGAGCTCTCCGAGGAGACCAAGTCCGCTATCGCCCAGCAGGTCAAGAACCTGCTCGAGCCCATCGATCGCATGGACGGCGACAGCCTGCCTGTTTCCGCCTTCGTCGATTGCGCCGACGGCCAGTTTGAGCTGGGCGCCTCCGCATACGAGAAGCGCGGCGTCGCCGTGGTCGTTCCCCACTGGGACGAGACCAAGTGCATCCAGTGCAACCAGTGCGCCTATGTGTGTCCGCATGCCACCATCCGTCCGTTCGCGATGACCGAGGACGAGGCTGCCGCCGCGCCCGAGGCTACCCGCACGCTCGACGCCATGGGCCCCAAGGCCAAGGGCATGAAGTTCACCATGGCTGTGTCCCCGCTCGACTGCATGGGTTGCACCAACTGCGTCAAGGTTTGCCCCAAGGGCGCCCTCGAGATGGTTCCCACCGAGCAGGAGATGGACCAGCAGCCCGTTTGGGACTACATGGTCGAGAACGTCTCCGAGAAGAAGGAGCTCATCGCGGCCAACGTCAAGGGCAGCCAGTTTAAGCAGCCCTACCTGGAGTTCTCCGGCTCCTGCGCCGGCTGCGCCGAGACCGCCTATGCACGTCTGGTGACCCAGGTCGCCGGCGACCGCATGTTCATTTCCAACGCCACCGGCTGCTCCTCCATTTGGGGCAACCCCGCTGCCACCGCTCCTTACTGCAAGGACAAGGACGGTCACGGCCCGGCGTGGAACAACTCCCTGTTCGAGGACAATGCCGAGCACGGTCTGGGCATGGCCGTTGGCTACGAGGCCGTTCAGAAGAAGCTGATCGCTGCTACGCAGGAGATCATCGCCGCTGACGGTCCGTCCGACGAGCTCAAGGCCGCCGGTCAGGCTTGGATCGACTCCGTCAACGACGCCGAGGCCTCTAAGACCGCTGCCGCCGCCTACGTTGCCGAGCTCGAGAAGTGCGGCTGCGACGCCTCCAAGGCGATCCTCGCCGACAAGGCTTACCTCACCAAGAAGTCCTTCTGGATCTTCGGTGGCGACGGTTGGGCCTACGACATTGGCTTCGGTGGCCTGGACCACGTCCTGGCTTCCGGCCACAACGTCAACGTCTTCGTCTTCGACACCGAGGTTTACTCCAACACCGGTGGTCAGGCCTCCAAGGCCTCGAACCTGGGCCAGGTTGCTCAGTTCGCCGCTGCCGGTAAGGTGACCAAGAAGAAGTCCCTGGCCGAGATTGCCATGAGCTACGGCTACGTCTACGTGGCGCAGGTCGCCATGGGCGCCAACCCGGCTCAGACCCTCAAGGCCATCCACGAGGCCGAGGCCTACGACGGTCCGTCCCTCATCATCGGCTACAGCCCCTGCGAGATGCACTCCATCAAGAAGGGTGGCATGCAGAACTGCCAGGCCGAGATGAAGAAGGCTGTCGAGTGCGGTTACTGGAACCTCTTCCGCTTCAACCCCGAGGCTGCTGCCGGCAAGAAGTTCTCGCTCGATTCCAAGGAGCCCGCGGGCGGTTATCAGGAGTTCCTGATGAACGAGGCCCGTTACGCTTCGCTGACGCGTTCCTTCCCCGAGCGCGCCGAGGAGCTCTTCAAGGAGAACGAGCAGGCCGCTATGGACCGCTATCAGCACCTGCTGAAGCTCAAGACGGTGTACAACGAGGCCTAAGTCTCCCACCGCAGGACCTGAGGGCTAACCTTCGCGGACGTCCTCGGACATGAAAGAACCCCTGCTGCGCATTACGTGCGGCGGGGGTTCTTTCGTCCTGCGGAGTGTCCGCGAAGGTTAGCCCTCAGATCCTGCTACGGCTACGTCCTCGGATTGTGTGGGCGGATGACGGATGTGGTTGGTCGGGTATTCCGTCTCCTTCGCCGTTTCGTGGTTTTGCCGCGAAACCTCGCGCCACTTTGGGGATGGATGGGGGACTTGGCTGTTGCCGCCTTTTCAGAGCCCTTCTTTATTCCTTATGCTGGATGAAAAGCCCCTTGTTTTTGCAGGGGTGCATACTCGACTTATAAGTGCATAGAATCTCGTATAGTGCGAGTAAGATATTGCGCTGTCTGTTTTGTGTTTAGCAAAGATATAGTTTGCATAATCTGGTCTAATCCCTGCTCTATTAAAATAAAGTTGCACGTAAATGGCGTAGATATGCTTGAGCTGGGGTTCTGTACGCTGAGCGGATAAAAACGACCGTTCACCGTTCCGCTATTTTCAAAATGAATAAAATGAGCGATAAAGAGAATATAAACCTTAATAAACTCGCGTATCGCACGGACGCGGGTTATTAATGGGTTGTAGGCCTTTTACAGAAAGGATTCCAGCAATGTCTAAGCCTCTTGGCAAGCCCGATCGTATTGTCGTCGCCCTTGGCGGCAACGCCCTCGGCAACAACCCCGTCGAGCAGATCGAGGCCGTGAGCAACACCGCCCACGCTCTCCTCGGTCTCATCGAGCAGGGCAACGAGATCATCATCACCCACGGCAACGGCCCGCAGGTCGGCATGATCCAGAACGCTTTCGCCGCTGCCCACGATGCCATCGGTACCCCCGAGATGCCGCTGCCCGAGTGCGGCGCCATGTCCCAGGGCTACATTGGTTATCACCTGCAGCAGGGCATCGGCCGCGAGATGCACAAGCGCTATAAGCGTTGGCACGCCGCCACCGTCGTCACCCAGATCGAGTGCGACCCCGACGATCCCGCGTTCAAGAACCCGACCAAGCCGATCGGCCCCTTCTACACCGAGGAGCAGGCCAAGGAGTTCATGGCCGAGGATCCCTCCAAGGTCTTCGTCGAGGATTCCGGCCGCGGCTGGCGTCGCGTCGTCGCTTCCCCCGATCCCAAGAAGATCGTCGAGGCTGACTCCATCCTCAACCTGCTCGACAACGAGTTCATCGTCATCGCCTGCGGTGGCGGCGGCATCCCCGTCGTCCGCGACTACGAGAACAAGGGCTGCTACAAGGGCGTTCCCGCCGTCATCGACAAGGACCTGGGCGGCGAGCTGCTGGCCGAGGACTGCGACGCCGACGTTCTGTTCCTGCTGACCGCCGTTGAGCATGTCGCCATCAACTTCGGCAAGCCCAACCAGGAGGAGCTCGAGGACCTCACCGCCGACGAGGCCGAGCGCCTGGCCGACGAGGGCCAGTTCGGCAAGGGTTCCATGGAGCCCAAGGTCCGCGCTGCCATCAAGTTCGCCCGTTCCCGCAAGGGCCGCACCTGCATCATCGGCGCTCTGGACAAGGCCGCCGAGACCATGGCCGGCCTCTCCGGTACCCGCATCCACGAGTAGTCTCTACTCTGTTGCCTCTCTCGTGGGCGCCAGGCAAAGCGCCCACAAACTAGCCTCTCTTCCTGAGCCCCGCAGTCCGCTCCGGCTGCGGGGCTTTTGCTATTCACCTAGTCATTGGGGACAAACCCGGCACTTGGGGACGGTCCTTTCCTGCCGGCAGCTTGGGACAGTCCTTAATAGTCATTGGGGACGTTCTTAAACGACTAGCCAAACAAGAACGTCCATTACAGTCGAAATTGTCAGCCCGGGACCATCTCGGGCTACGATTGAGGCGCGCCCAGAACGGGCCGCCGACCGGGCGCCCGCGCACGGCCG
>JAHAGQ010000034.1 GCA_018373675.1 Collinsella sp.
CATTCAGCATCAGGGTAGCGCTGCGACGCGGAAATCGCGCGCCGTTGCCGCGCCCCGCAGTGCCCGCTTCCCCCGAGAACAATTATCAGTGCAGGTAGATCCCTTGTGCAAAAGCCATGTGCTCGCAATATCGCAAAAAGTCTACTCACTTAGCTAGCGACTACACTAAACGGCTGGGCAGAACGCCCATTTCCTGCATTTTCTTGCCTGCGAACGCATCGATGCGACGCTACGCCATAATAGTTGGCGGACAATCGCGAGAGAAAGCAACCATATGGCACAGACCACGACAGATACCGCCGCCGGCACCGTCTCCGGCGCCGGGGCCGCCAGCTCGTTCTCGGGCGGCACGGGAACCGAAGCCGAGTTCGGCTCGCTCGGCGCGCTCTCCCCCACCTGGTGGGAGCCCGAGGACGGCAGCGAGCCCGAACCATGGCTCACGCCCGATCGGGCCTTCGAACGCTTCTTTGAATGGACGAGCGATCGCGGCATTGAGCTGTGGGACCACCAGGAAGAGGCCCTCATGGACCTAGCCGCCGGAGATCACGTCATTTTGGGAACACCGACCGGATCGGGTAAATCGCTCGTCGCATTGGGCATGCTCTTTATGGGCATGGCACAGGGCAAACGCTGTTATTACACGGCCCCTATCAAGGCCCTGGTCAGCGAAAAGTTCTTCGATCTGGTACAGGTGCTCGGCCGCGATAACGTCGGCATGATCACCGGCGACACGCATATCAACACCAAGGCGCCCGTCATCTGCTGCACGGCCGAAATCCTTGCCAACGATGCGCTGCGCGAGGGTGAGGACGCCGACGTGGGCTGCGTCGCCATGGACGAGTTTCACTACTTTGCCGACCCCGACCGCGGTTGGGCCTGGCAGGTGCCGCTGCTCACCCTGCCCCACACGCAATTCATGCTCATGAGCGCCACGCTCGGCGATGTCACCGCGATCGCCGCCTCGCTCGAGGAGCACACCGGCGCTGCTTGCGACTTGGTTGTCGATGCCCCGCGTCCCGTTCCGCTGAGCTACGACTATGTGACGACCTCCCTCGAGGGCACGGTCGAGCTCGCCATGCGCCGCGGCGAGGCCCCGCTCTATATCGTGCACTTTAGCCAGGATGCCGCCCTTGCGACGGCACAGTCGCTCGCCAATTTTGGCATCGCCAGCAAGGAGCAGCGCGAGGCCATTAAGGAAGCTGCCAAGGGAACGAGCTTCTCGACGGCCTTTGGCAAGATTCTCAAGCGCCTGCTTGGATGCGGCGTCGGCGTGCACCATGCTGGCATGTTGCCGCGCTATCGCCTGCTGGTCGAGCGCTTGGCGCAGCAGGGTCTGCTGCCCGTCATCTGCGGCACCGATACGCTCGGCGTCGGCATCAACGTACCCATCCACACCGTGGTGCTCACCGCGCTCACCAAGTTCGATGGCTACAAGATGCGTCGTCTGCGCGCCCGCGAGTTCCACCAGATTGCCGGTCGCGCCGGCCGCTCGGGCTTCGACACCGAGGGCATGGTCATTGCCGAGGCGCCGGAGCATGAAATCGAGAATGCCAAACTTATGGCCAAGGCGGGCGATGACCCCAAGAAGCTCCGCAAGATCAAAAAGAAGAAGGCCCCCGAGGGCTTTGTCACCTGGAACAAGCAGACCTTTGAGCGCCTGATCGAAACGCAGCCCGAAACGCTCAAGCCACGCCTTCGCATCACACACTCCATGGTGATTAGCGTGGTCGAGCAGGGCGGCGACGCCCGCGCCCGCGTGCACGACCTCATCGAGACGAGCTTGCAGGCCCCCGAGGAAAAGGCCAAGCTCGAGGTTCGCGCCGACGAGATCTTCGCAACGCTCATCGACTCCGGCGTCGTCGTGCGCACCGAGGTGCCGCCCGCACCCGACGCTCCGGCTGACGCCGCGCCGGACATCGACTACGCGCTGACGGTCGACCTGCCCGAGGACTTTGCCCTCGATCAGCCGCTCTCACCGTTCTTGCTTGCCGCGTTGGAGCTGCTCGACCCCGAGAGTGAGACCTATACCATGGATCTGATCTCGATGGTCGAGGCTACGCTCGAGGATCCCAAGCAGGTGCTGCGCGCACAGGAGCGCGCAGCACGTGATCGTGCTATGGCCGAGATGAAGGCCGACGGCGTCGACTATGAGGAGCGTCTGGAGCGCATTCAGGACGTCACCTACGAAAAGCCGCTCGAGGATTTGCTCGATGCCGCCTTTGACAAGTACTGCCAGGAAGTGCCTTGGGCAAACGACTACCAGCTCTCTCCCAAGAGCGTCCTGCGCGATATGCTGGAAAGCGCGAGCGATTTTAAGGGTTACATTCAAAAGCTCGGCATCGCCCGCTCCGAGGGCATTTTGCTTCGCTACCTAGCAGAGGCCTACCGTTCACTCGACCGCACCGTGCCCATCGAGAAGCGCGACGAGCGCCTGCGCGACATTATCTCGTGGCTGGGCTTTGTGGTGCGCTCGGTGGACTCGAGCCTGGTGGATGAGTGGGAGAACGCCGGCAACCCGGCAGCCCTCGATGCTGCGCCGCCGCAGGGCATCGACGAGGTCGTGGCGGACCGTCGCGGCTGCACGCTATTGGTGCGCAACGCACTCTTCCGCCGCGTGACCCTTGCCGCCCGCGAGCACGTTCGCGACCTGGGCGAACTCGACGAGGACTGGGGCATGAGCGAGGTCCGCTGGCAAAAGGCGCTCGATGCCTACCATGAGCAGCACGAGGAAATCCTCACCGACGGAGATGCCCGCAGCGCCGCGATGTTTACCATCGACGGGAGCGACGAGAAGACCGATCACGTGTGGCACGTGCACCAGATTTTTGCCGACGAGGATGGCGACCACGACTTTGGCATCATGGGCGATGTCGACCTGGATGCCACGCAAGACGGCGGCGAGGTCATCTTCAAAAACTACCGCGTCGGCTTTATCGAGGACCTGCTCGAGGACTAGCCGTACATACTGGAACGAAGCGGGGCCGTTGGCAGTATCGCCAGCGGCCCCGCTTTTGCACTATACGCTATCCCCTACTCGGCATCCTCGACCTCATACGAATCCGCCTCGGCGGGCTCATCGTTTGCCCCTGTCGCAGCCCCGCGCGCCTCGTCAAACGCCGCCTTCATGGTCTTGTTGCCCCAGGTGAGCTTGCGAATGGTAAGATCGTCGGCCTTCTTGTTGGCTAGACGTAAATTGTTCTCGGAGGACAGCAATGCCTCCTTGGTTTTCTGCAGATGGCTAATCGTCTTGTCAATCTCCTCGATCGCCGTCTGGAACTTACGGCTCGCAAGCTCATAGTTGCGGCCGAAGTCGTTCTTGAACTTCTCCATCTTGGCCTCGAAGTTCGTGACGTCGATGTTCTGCTGCTTGTACTCCGCCAGCTCCTGCTTATAGCGCAGCGAACCCATGGCGGCGTTGCGCAGCAGCGTGATCATGGGAATGAAGAACTGCGGGCGGATCACGTACATCTTCTCATAGCGGTAACTCACGTCGACTATCCCTGCGTTATAGAGCTCGCTTTCGGGCTCGAGCAGTGTGCAGAGCACCGCGTACTCACAGCCTTTCTGGCGACGATCGTGATCGAGTTTCTTAAAGAAGTCCTCGTTTTTGTGCTTGGTCGCGGTCTCGTCGTTCTCGTTTTTCATCTCGAACATAATCGAAATGACCTCGTTACCGCTTGCGTCGCACTCGCGGAAGATAAAGTCGCCCTTGGTGCCCTCGGACGCATCGTTATCCTTCTCGAAGTACGCGTTAGGAAACGCCGTCATGCGCAGACGGTTAAACTCGGTCTCGCAGTGCTGCTCGAGCGACTCGCCCACCATCTTGGTGGACAGGCGAACCTTCATGTCCTTAAGGCGCTCAATCTCTTCGTCCTTGTAGCGAATCAGGTCATCGCTCGCGCGCTTGGCCTGCGCAAGCTCGAGCTCGTGTGCCGCCTTGACCTGTTCCTCGCGAGAATCGCGCACCGCCAGCTCGCTCGTCAGTTTGGCACGCGCCTCATCGCGCTCTCGCTCCGCCGCGGCGACCGCCTCTGACAGGTTCATTTTTGCCATCAGTTCCTGCTCGCGCAGCTGGGCACGCAGGCCCTCGGCCTCTTGCTCGGACTGAGCCTTTGCGGCGGAAAACTTCTCTTGCACCTTCGCGCGATAGTCAGCAAGCGCGCGCTCGGCCTCGCTGCGAGCGGCATCGAGCTCACGCTGCGACTCTGCCGCGGCAGCGACAAGCGCCATCTCCTGGGCCTTGTCCGCCGCGGCAAGCCTGGCCTGCAGCTCGGCAATCTGAGCGTCGCGTGCAGCTAAATCGTTTTGAGCAGCGTTGCGCGCCGCCGACTCGGCAAGCTTTGCTTCGTCATCTTTGCGCCCAAGCTGCGCACGCAGGCTATCAATCTCACGCTGGAGTTCGGCATTCTCTTTTTGAGCATTGGCTCGTGCCTCAACCGCCGCGCGCTGGCTTGCACTCTCGCGCTCTGCGGCAGCGCCCTCGAGCTTAGCGCGCAGCTCGGCAAGCTCAGCATCGCGCTTGGCAACCTCTTGCGCCAGTTTCTGATCCGCAGTGTTCTTCTGCTCGACAAGCTGGGCATTGCGCTGAGACTTTGCCTGTTGCAAGGCAGCCGTCGAACGCGAGCGCTCAAGCTCCAGCGCCTGCTCACCCTCACGCTGGACTGCCTTCACACGCTCATCCAGGTCGCGCGAGAACTCGGCATCGCGCACCTGCTTGACGATATCCGCATAGCCGGATGCATCGACCTTAAAAACTTCGCCGCAATGCGGGCACTTGATCTCGTTCATAGCAGCTCCTCGATGGACGCAAATATCAACCGGCTACACTCTACCGCGCCGCGCGGACAAAAAAGGCGCCGCCGCCATAATGGCAACGGCGCCAGAACCACCACAAAGGTGCCTGTCCCCTTTGTGGTGGCTCTGGCGCCCTATAACCCAAAGAAGCTAAGAATCTGATCGCGGCTTACGGGCTTGTACTCGTTGGCATCGAGACCGACATCGTAGCGAAAGATAGGGCGCTCGCGATCGCGGTTGCGTGCGTTGGCGCGGTCACCTCTGCTGTGGATATGCCCATGCAGCATAATGGCGCCACGTGCCTTGCCGTTCCAGCTGAGCATGGGGTAGTGGCTCATAACCAGACGATGGCCCTTGGCATAGCCGGGAGCAATCTCCAGGTAATCGCGCACGTCTTCCCAAATCCGCGGTACGTCGGAATCTTCCCAGTCGCCGTCATGGTTACCGCGGATGAGCGTCACGTTCTGGCATTCGATACGCTCGCGCAGGCGCACCGCCTCCGCCAGGGGCAAACGATAGGTAAAGTCACCCAGAATATAGAGGCGGTCGTCCGCAGCCACGCACTCATTGATGGCATCGATGACCTTGCGGTTCATCTCCTCGACCGAATCAAACGGTCGATCCATGTCGTGCAAGATATTCGTATCGCCCAGGTGCAGGTCGGCGGTAAACCACATCATCGTCTATGCCCTCATTTCGCAATGCATCCAACTCGTGCTAAGTATACAGACACAGCGATGCGGCGGTTAGCCAAAGAGCCCGCCGAACAGTCCGCGGCGGCGCTTGTCTTGCTTTTTCGAAGCGTCACCCTGGGCGTTCTTGCCCTGCCGCTTCTTACGATCCCGCTCCAACTCATCGTCATCGAGTAGCGTATCCCACTCAAACGGATCGTCTGTCAGATCGAACAGGTCATCGTCATCAAACATGGCAGTCTCCCATACCGATTAGCGAGCATCCACCACATAGAGCCCAACGCGCACCTGATGCCACGGGCTGCGCTCGGGGGCAACCTGTTGCACGCGGGCCTCAAATACGTCCTCGTGGCCGTAATACATCATCAAGGACAGTGGGCCAACCTCGTTTCCCGGAACGTAGCCAAGTTTGGTCTTGCCATAGTAGATCGCAACTGCCTCGGGGTCATGGGGATTATCGCGCTCGGCACACAGCGTCAGTTTATCGCCCGCTTTAAGATCGCCCAAGACCAAGGCGCCATCGGTATACTGAAATCCTGCAATGTGAAATGACAGAAGAACACGCGAAGGCTCGTACATAGCAGCTCCTCTAACGGCCGGATAAACCGGTGTGTAACCTTATTGAGAAGTCTACGGTCCCGTGCGGACACAAATACATCCTGTCTGCGTCCTTCAATCGTTTGCCTCAACGCTTGCGCGACAGAACGCTTGCAGATAAGATAGGAACACGGATGGCACCCGTTGCCGCGGGTCTTGCCAACTCCGATACACGTTTTCATCGTGAGAAGTGGCCGTCTTCGCTTACGCGGGGGCGGCTATTTCATTCGGCCGATAAACAGACCGAGTTCGATAGCCGCAATCAACAACGCCAATAACGAAATAACATCGCTTACGTTCATACCAAATCCCTTCTAAAGGGAGTTGGCCCATCCGTGCTCCATAACAGTAGTCTAACGCAAAATGCAGGTAATAGGAACACTTGTTCGTATTACCTGCGCCCTTTTCTAATGCACAAACATGCGCACGAACTTGTGCTTCCAGCTTGCGTAGGGCGCATACCGAAACGGCACGTCCAGCCAAGTTGCCTTGTTCACGATGCTCTTCTTGTGGCTAAACGTATCGAAGCTCTCGCGTCCATGGTACTGCCCCATACCGCTCGCGCCCATGCCGCCAAAGCCCATATGGCTCGTAGCCAAGTGCATGATCGTGTCGTTGACACAGCCGCCGCCAAAGGGCACGTAGCGCACAAAGCGTTGCTGAACCGAACGGTCCTGGCTAAAGATATACAGGGCCAGCGGCGTCGGACGATCCGCAATAAACGTCTCGGCCTCGTCTAGGCTCTCAAACGTCAGCACCGGCAAGATGGGACCGAAGATCTCCTCCTGCATCACGGCGTCATCGGGGGTCACGCCGTCTAGGATCGTCGGCTCAATCTTGAGCGACGACTCGCGCGCCGTGCCTCCCAGCACGACCTTATCGGGATCGATCAGCCCGCGCACGCGCGCAAAATGCTTGGCGTTGACGATATGCCCGTAGTCCTCGTTATCGAGCGGATGCTCGCCAAACATACGGCGGGCCTCTTCCCTGATGAGGTCCAGCAGCTCGTCGTGCACGCGCGCATCGACCAGCAGGTAGTCGGGCGCCACGCAGGTCTGCCCCACGTTGAGCCATTTACCAAAGGCGATACGCCGCGCCGCAACCTTCAAGTTTGCCGTCGCATCCACGATGCAGGGGCTCTTGCCGCCCAGCTCAAGCGTCACGGGCGTGAGGTTTTTACTCGCGCGCTCCATGACGAGCTTGCCGACCGGAACGCTACCGGTAAAGAAGATCTTGTCCCAGCACTCATCGAGCAACGCTTCGTTCTCGGCGCGCCCGCCCTCGACAACCGTCACCAGGCGCGGATCAAATGCCTCTTCACAGATTTGCTTGAGCACCGCGCTCGATGCCGGAGCATAGGCACTCGGCTTGATGACCACGGTATTGCCCGCGGCAAGGGCGCCGGCGAGCGGCTCGAGTGTTAGCAAAAACGGGTAGTTCCACGGAGCCATGATGAGCGTGACGCCATAGGGCACGGCTTGCGTTTTGCACGCGCTCACGGCGTTGGCAAGGTCACACGGACGCAGGCGCGGACGACTCCATCGAGCCACGTGAGCGATCTGATGACGAATCTCGGAAAGCGACGTGCCGATCTCGCACATATATGCCTCGTCATGCGACTTTCCCAAATCGGTCTTGAGTGCATGGGCAATATCGGCCTCGTGCGCCCGTACCGCATCGCGTAAACTCACGAGCGCGCGACGTCGGGCATCAACATCAAACGTAGCGTGCGTTTTAAAGTAAGTGCGCTGATCGCCGACGATGCGCGCAATTTCCTCGGTGTTCATGGCACCCTCCTAGTTCTCGTCCTCAAACATACCATCCGCGACGACCTCGTACATACGCTCGAGCTCCAAGCGGTCCATCAAAAGCGGAACGGGGTACAGCGGATTGGCCTCGGCATCGGCATGCGCCGCCATCTCGGGAATGTCGGAGCGGCGAATGCCCGAGACATATTTGGGGATTCCCAGGATCTCGTTCATGCGGTCGACCCAATCGAAAAAGGCCTCGGCCGCAAGACTATCCTGCGCGGTAGCCGGCGCAATGCCCGCCATGCGAGCAAGATCGGCAAGCTTGGGGGCGGCGGCGTCACCATAAGCGCGAAGCATGTGCGGCAGGATGATCGCGTTGGCCAAACCGTGCGGAATTCCGTATCGGCCGCCCAGACTGTGCGCGATGGCATGCACATATCCGACATAGGAGCGGGTAAACGCAACGCCCGCCTTATGCGCCGCCGAAAGCATATTGCGACGAGCGCGCATGTCGTCACCATGCTCATAGGCCTCGAGCAAATTGTCGTGGATAAGCTGCACCGCCTGTCGCGCCATCTTGCGCGTATAGGGCGTGGTGCTTCGCCCGATAAAGGCCTCAACGGCATGCGTCAAGGCGTCCATGCCCGTCTGCCCCGTAATGGAAGCGGGCAAGCCGCACGTAAACTCGGGGTCGTGGACTGCAAAACGCGGGATGAGCACAAAGTCGTTAATGGGGTATTTGTAGTGCGTCCCGTCATCGGTAATTACCGCCGCAAGCGTGACTTCACTTCCCGTACCGGCGGTAGTGGGAACGGCGATGAGCAGCGGCAGGCGACGATGAATCCGCAGCAGGCCGCGCATCTTGTTGATGGGCTTGTTTGGCTGCGCAATGCGTGCGCCCACGCCCTTGGCACAGTCCATGGCCGAGCCACCGCCAAAGCCGATAATGGCCTGGCAGGCGCTCTCTCGATACAGGGACGCCGCTTCTTCCACGTTTGAAACCGTGGGGTTTGCACGCGTTTCGGCATAGACCGTAACGCCAATCCCCCTGCATGCGAGCGCCGTCTCGAGCGGTGCCGTGAGCCCCAGACGGGCAATGCCGGGATCCGTCACGATAAGGACCTTCTGGATCGAGCGCTTTTGAAGCACCGCGGGCACATCCTCGGCATGCTCTAAAATGCGCGGCTCGGTATAGGGCAGGATCGGCAATGCAATGCGAAAAACCGTCTGATATGTTCGGCACCAGGCACGACGGGCTAGATGCATAAAGGAAACTCCTTCATTTGTTGATAGGTCAACATTTGCTCGCCCGATTGTACTCAGCGGCGGTCAAAGACGGCCTGCCAATCGTTAATCAATCAACATCTTCATATCTCAAAATTGTTTTATTAAAAATCATTCCTAATAGGCTTCACATTTGGTTGCATTTATGGATAATAGAACTCGTCAAGACGCACGTCCGGAGAGGGCCCTTACGGGACCGGACGAGCGCGCAATCGCCATCGATCGAAAGGATCGAATCATGAAGTTTGTTTGCCCCGTTTGCGGTTATGTGGAAGAGTTCGACGGCGACCAGCTGCCCGAGGATTTTAAGTGCCCCCAGTGCGGCGTTCCCGGTTCTCGTTTCCTGAAGCAGGAGGAGGGCCAGCTCGAGTGGGCCGCCGAGCACGTCGTGGGCGTCGCCAAGATGGAGGGTGTCTCTGAGGACATCGTTGCCGACCTGCGCGCCAACTTTGAGGGCGAGTGCTCTGAGGTCGGTATGTACCTGGCCATGGCTCGCGTCGCTCATCGCGAGGGCTATCCCGAGATCGGCCTGTACTGGGAAAAGGCTGCCCACGAGGAGGCCGAGCACGCCGCCAAGTTCGCTGAGCTCCTGGGCGAGGTCGTGACCGACTCCACCAAGAAGAACCTCGAGATGCGCGTTGAGGCCGAGAACGGCGCCACCGCCGGAAAGACTGATCTTGCCAAGCGCGCCAAGGCCGCTGGCCTCGATGCCATCCACGATACCGTGCACGAGATGGCTCGCGACGAGGCTCGTCACGGCAAGGCTTTCGCCGGCCTGCTCAAGCGCTACTTTGGCTAAGCCAACCGCTTGAGACATAACCTCTAGCTCGATGAGGCCCGGACCGTATTGGTTCGGGCCTTTTTGTGTCTCGAGGACTCGTTAACGCCCTGAAATAGAGCTATCTTCGGCATCGGTCTCTCGTCAAAAACTAAGTGAGTAGACTTTTCGAAACTTGCCGAGCAGACCATCCGTATTGCTTTATAAAGTCGCAGGGAAATGACTTGTTTCAAAACGGCCTGGTCGCCATCAAGCCAAAAGTCTACTCACTTAGAACCGCAGCCGTCCACGATCGAACTGTTTTGTGTCTAACGGGCATCTTTCCGTCAATTACTCCCAATTTTGTCCAGTCAACGAATAGTTCAGACCGAAGTAATGTCTCAGCCCTTTGCTCATCTGGGCTTTTATCGCGATATTCAGCATCGAGCATCCTGCATACGGTCTTAACGATCGCGCGGAATCTACCCTCATCGGATATCTGTCTGTGTGTCAGGAGAAGTACATCGTAGCCCATGGCCTGAAGGGCCGTCATGCGGTCAGCGTCACGCAAGCCATCCCCTGCGCGTCCGTGCGAGGCCTTTCCCTGACATTCAATGGCCACCTGTCGCCTACCGTCCGGTGAAGAAAGAAGTAGGTCGATATATACACGGGACTTTCCCACAATCGCTCGAGCACTTGTGTTTAGCATCACTTCAACATTAAGCTCTATGCCGCAAAAACCTTCGCCTCCCAGGGATCGCGGCAGTGCAAGTAGCAAATACGCCTCGACCTCAAAAGGCGACGCGGCACCCAATGGAACGAGTTGCGATACCGCCATAAATCTATTGCCGTAACGCATCCCACAAACATCTGAACAAAAACGGTCAAGGTCTCCGCCCAAAACCAAAGCGTCTCGACGCCATAAATTTGAGGCGGTGCCGTCCTCGGACGGGCAGCGCGCCCAACCGAACGTTGTCGAAATCGCACCCGAATCAATTGCACGCGAAAGCTCCGTCTCAAGTAACGCCGGCAGGGCACACACCGCAAACAAGCCACACATCTCCGCCAATACCAAAAGAAGCTGAAGATCCGTCAGATGCCGTGACATGATGAATGCCGTCAGTAGAGGAGACGTAATCAAAAATCCATGCTCCGTTTCCAGCACGGATTCCCTGGGGAGCTCACCAAGAAACAGCCGCTGCCTAATGCTGGCAGGACAAGTCCGTTTGTTTCTCGTCCGAACCAATGTATGCAACGGAAAACCGAGCGCGACCGCAGCCGTCGGGTTGCGGGCGAGATCATATCGCTGCCGGTCTTCTTCCGGTCGTGGAAGCGGCGGACACAAAGCGCGGACTTGAGGAGGCAAACGCCAGTACCTAAAAGCCGATATGTCACAAAGTAGATCCTTCATAGGCACAGGAGAACACGAATTTCAACCCAGTCAGTCACGCATTGGCGCGAACGCACCAAAAATGGCGCCGAACGGACTGCCAAGTTTTCAACAGCCCTCCCCAACTGGCCAAAAGCTTGTCGAGAGCTGGACGAAGCCCTGTTGAAAACCCCATTTTTTTTTCTCATGCAGAAGCTTTACGCGGCAAGTGAGTAGACTTTTTTGAACATTCCGAGCAGCCCGGTCATCCTGCTTTTCAAAACCGACGCTCCTATAAGTTGTCAAGAGGCAGTTTGCGGGAGCGTTCTCTCCAATTCGCACAGGAGCTCGTAATACCTCCTCTCCAGTTTCGTCGA
>JAHAGQ010000035.1 GCA_018373675.1 Collinsella sp.
ACCGGGACGGGTTCAACGGCAGGCCCCGCCGACCGATTGCAAGCGGTCGGCGGGGCCATTGTGGCTCTTGACAGCGGATTGGGTCATATGAGCGAAAACGCCCCTAAGCGAGCAAGGTGACGTGAAAGAGGAGGGAAGCGTACTTTTGTACGCGACCGACGATTGAACGTCAGATTGCCGCTTGGGGGCGTTTGCAGCGTCGACTGGTTACGCGGTTTGGTAAAACCGCGTAACCCTAAAGCTCTAATTCATTCAAACGGAGGATCGCAACAATATAGATCTTGAGCGCCTGCTTGAGCTGTTCCTCGTTGGCGCACTCGTTGGGGCCGTGCATCTGGCCGCCCCATGCGGGCAGCTCCAGGCCGGTCTCCTCGGGGCCAAACGAGACGGCGCGGGCAAAGTTGCGCGCGTACGTGCCGCCGCCCATGGCAAAGGGCTCGGCATGCTTGCCGGTGAACTCGTTATAGGTATCGATAAGCGCCTTCACGGCCGGATCGTCGGCAGACACCGAGAACGGCACCTTCGCACGACCCACACGGCACGTCACGCCAAAACGGCCCACGAGCGGCTCGAGCTGCTCGCGGATGGTATCGGCACTCGTGCTATCGGGGAAGCGCACGTCGATGACCTGCTCGATATGGCCATCCGCCACACGGATGACGCCAGCGTTGCAGGTAAGCGGGCCAAACGCTGGGCTCGTCGCGTCGATACCCAGGCCGCGACCATAGGCATCCGCATGCACAAAGGCCAGGAACTTGACGAACTCGTGCTCGGCAGGCGTCAGCAGGCGCTCGTCGCGTGCACCAAACGCGTCCTCGGCCTCGCGCAGATACGACACGATCAGGCCGACGGCGTTGATGGTGCCCTCAGGCATCGAAGCGTGACCGCCAATACCGTGGGCGAAAATCTGCGCATGCCCGTTATCGAGTGTCGTGATCTCAAGGCGGTCGGCGTTCTCGACCGGCGCCGGCAGCTCATCGGCGGCAATCGCGAGCTCGCAGATAGACTGCGACGGAATGGCGTTGCTCGCCTCGGCACCGCTCCAGGACACAATGCGCCCGCCGTCGATCTTGGGGCTCACGAACGTCGCCCCAAACTGGCCCTTCTCAGCATTGCAGACCGGGAACTCGGCATCGGGCGTAAACAAAAAGTCGGGGTCTGCGTTGTTCTCCAGATAATGGTGAACGTCGGACATGCCCACTTCCTCATCGCAGCCCAGCAGCGCGCGGAAGGTGTAGCGCGGAACAATGCCGTGCTTGAGCAAGTAGGCGCCGGCGTAGAGTGACAATACCGCCGGGCCCTTGTCGTCAATCACGCCGCGACCGAGCAGCCAGCCCTCGCGGCGCTCCATGGTGAACGGGTCGGTGTTCCAGCCAGGGCCGGCGGGAACCACGTCCACGTGGCAGATAGTCGCGAGCTGTTTGTCGCCGCGGCCCGGGATATCGGCGATTCCCACATAGCCCTCGTCGTCGCTCGTCTGATAGCCGAGCTTCTGCGCGATGCCGAGCGCGCAATCGAGCGCGTCACGGACCGGGCGGCCAAACGGCGCGCCGGGCTCCGCATCGGCAGAAACTGCCACGGACGGATAACTCACCAGCTGCTCGATATCGGCGACGACATCCTCCCAGACCTCGTCGACATACTCGGCAACGCTCTGCTCCACCTGATTCATGGACGACCTCCTTACCAATGAGCGGCGAGCGTGCCCGCCCCTCACATCAAATACCTATATAGCGAAAAGTTTAGCAAGCTCGGCCACCGAGTGCACCACTGCATCGGCACCCGCCGCCTCGTGCTCGCCCGGCGCCGCCGCGCCCGAATAGATACCAATGCACGGCACGCTCATCGCGTGCGCGCCCTCGACGTCGTTAAAGCGATCGCCGATCATCACGGCATCGCCCGCGGCCGCACCCAAGGCCGCCAACGCGTCGCGGACCGAATCGGCCTTGGTCTCGCGCCCCTGCGGCGGATTCATGCCAACCACCGCCTCAAACTGAGAAAGTCCCAGCTCTCCCACCATGTCAACGCACTTTGCCTCCATGCGCGACGTCGCCACGGCCAAGCGCTTGCCCTGGGCGACCAACCCATCCAGCAGCTCGGGGATCCCGTCAAACACGGGATACTCCTCCGGTCCCAGCTCGTCAAAAAAGGCGCGGTACTCGTCGGCCACCACAAGCGACTCCTCGCGGGAGAAGCCATAAAAGTCGTGAAAACTCTTCCACAGGGGCGGCCCGATCATGCGACGCAGGTCACCCATCTGCGCCTCCGAAAACCCGCGTGCAGCCAGCGTCTTGCGCGTCGAGGTCATCACCGCCCGACCCGTATCGGCCACCGTGCCATCAAAATCAAACAGCACGACCGGCCGTTTGCATATCTCCAGCGCCTCCATCGGCATCCCTCTTCCCCAGTTGACGATTTCCACACCGACAGTTCAAACTGTTGACTATTCAACAATTGAACCTAGAAATGTGGAACGACTCCACTATACTTGTCGCACTTTGCTCTCAGAAGGCGGCGCCGTCGCGCCCCAACGAAAGGTGCAATTATGTCTTTTGCCATCATAACCGACTCCACGTCGGACATCTCCCCCGCCCGCGCCCAAGAGCTCGGCATTTACGTGATTCCGCTGCATGTGATTATCGAGGGCGAGGACCTGCTCGACCAGGTGCAGATTACCGCCCAAGAGTACGTCGCCCGCATGGCCGGCTCCGAGCAGCTGCCGCACACCTCGCAGCCGAGTGCCGGCGAGTTCAAGGAACTCTTTGACCGCGTGCGCGCCGACGGCCACGATAGCGCCATCTTTATCTCGCTGTGCAGCGAGTGGTCCGCCTGCTACGCCAACGCCAGCCTGACGGCCGAGACGCACGAGCTCGACGTGCGCTGCATCGACTCGCGCACCGGCTCGGGCGCCGAGGGCCTGCTGGTGGAGTACGCGCTGGCCATGCGCGAGGACGGCCGCAGCCTGGACGAGACCGAGGCGCAGGTCCGCGCGACGCTGCCCGACGCCCACCTGCTGCTGATTCCCCGCACGCTCGAGAATCTCGTTAAGAACGGCCGCGCGCCCAAGCTCGCCGGCCAGCTCACGCAAATGCTCAACATTCGCCTGGCCGTTTCGCCGGAGTGGAAATCGGGCGAGATCAAGGCCATAAAAAAGGGCCGCGGTGCCAAGCGCATCGTTACCAACACCATGGCCGATTGCCTCGCATTTTTGGCCGAGTATCCGGGCTCCAGCGTGCGCGTGCTCACGACCGGCGCCGCCGAGGAGCAGGAGCTTGTCAACGAGGCACTCGCGGGTCAGGATTACGTAGACGCCGGCACCGGCCCCATCGGCTGCACCATCGCCACCCACGTAGGCGTCGACGCCATCGCCATCAGCTACTGCCCCCGCTACCAGCCAACTCACTAGGGACGCCCACATCAGTTGCGGTGGAATAGGGACTGTTTTTGGCTTATTAGCCGCCAATCAATCCCTATTCCACCGCAACTTAGAAGCAGTTCATTTGGGACGGGGCTAAAAAGACTGGTATCAAACGTTTCAGACCAGTCTTTTAGCCCCGTCCCATTTTACCTACCCTACATCAGCCCGCTCAGGGCGATGTCGACGGCTTCGTTGAGGTCGTCGGTGATGTGGACAAGGTCTGGATCGAGTGGGCTGATCATGCCGGCATCCATCACCGGGCCGTTGAGCCAGTCGAACAGGCCCCTCGCGGTACCCACTGGACAAAAAATGGCAAATATGAGTACCGCCACCAAATTAGTAGCAGCAAAATCTCGCCGGAATTGATCATTTCGATCAATTCCACGTCTTGCCAAGGCTCAAAATTCCGTGTTTAGTGGGTTAGATATATAGAATAATGTGGAATTGGTATTCTATTCTTACCAAATGTTATGAGACTACATTAACAACAGTACTCATATTTGACGTTATTTGACCACGGAGTCATTCGAGGACCCCTCCCCACGCCGCCAACACGCCCCATAGCCGCCAAAACACCTTTAACAACAGCCGCCGCACGTTTTGGCACCGGCTAATTGCCACTCACGGATCGGTACCCCACTATTACCGAACCAAAATCGAAGTCGCATATCTCATAAAGCTGAAATGACGTACCCTCATCCCAATGAACGCTGACAAGAATGGCATTCAAATGAGCAACGCCGTGCATCAATACGCCCTTTTCGGGAACGCCTTATTCAAACTCAATAAAACGGTTGTCCACGCTTCAGATCCGCGTAAGCAGATCGTAATCTGTAGCAACGGTCCAGACATCCGTTACGCAACACTCGAAGAATGGGACAAAGCCGGCAAATCTTTCGGCGAACGTGCACAGACCGAGGGCATCGTTACCAGCGCGAGCCCAGCGCGCGACAAACTCGAGCTCTTTCGCAATCTTTTTACCGGCCGCAAAGATGTGCACGCTCACGGGTATCGCAGAAAAGACGGGGGCATCGGCTATACACCCGCCTGCGCAAATGAGTGGAAGCCAGGCATTTGCCCCAAAGCAAACCATCACAGAATTAAATGCGCTGAATGTCGCAGCCGCACATTCCTTGAGCTGAACGATGCCGCCATTATCGCCCATTTCAAAGGCAGCGACGACAGGCTCCGGGACGTCATAGGTCAATATGTTCTCGACAAAGACTGCAACACAAATGTCCTTGTCATTGATTTTGACAAAGCCGATTGGAAAGAAGCGACAAACGCTATCAGGCTTGTCGTAAAAAACCATGGAATTAACGCTGCGGTCGAGCGATCAAGGTCAGGCAACGGCGCGCATATCTGGTTTTTCTTCCTAGAACCTATAAACGCAAAGACAGCGCGAGATTTCGGTAGCTGCCTTATCGCCGAAGCAGCGGCACTCAACAAGACAATCACCTTCGAAGCCTTTGACCGAATGATACCCGCGCAGTCCACCATTCCTGAAGGCGGCTTTGGAAATCTCATTGCGCTGCCCTTTCAGGGAAAAGCGCAGCGGGAAGGAAACAGCGAATTTGTTGACGAACGATTCGAGCCCTTTCCCGACCAATGGCTTTACCTTTCGCAAATCCAACTAATCTCGCGTGCGACGGTGGATCGTCTGATCGAGGACACCAAAAACAAACCGCTTGGAATAGCAACAGCTGCAGCGACAAACAAAACCAGGCGCAATGTCCAAAAGCCACGAAAGCGGCTCCCGCTCACGCCACGAGACTTCCCCTCGAACCTGCTCGTCACACAAGCCGATATGCTCTACATCCCCGAAAAGTCTCTGAGCCCGGCAGCTCAAATGGAAATCCGCAGGCTTGCGACATTTGCCAACCCGGAGTTCTTCCGTGCGCAATCTATGCATCAATCAGTATTCGGCAAACCGCGACTCATAGACCTCAGCGAACTTAGAGATGGCCGCGTCGCGATTCCCAGAGGCTGCAAAGCCCAACTTGAGCAGCTGATTCAAGAAGCCCACGTTACTGCCCATTATTCAGACGAACGTAGCACAGGCAATCCAATTGAGATGGCATTCAAAGGGACCCTTCATCCCGAACAGCAAATTGCCGCCGACCAGATGCTTGAATACGAAGACGGAATCATGTCTGCGCCAACGGGCTTCGGTAAAACCGTCATCGGAGCTTATCTTATTGCCGCCGTTGGTCTTCCGGCGCTCGTCATTGTTCCAAAGACCGCGCTCATAGCCCAATGGAAATCGCAGCTCGAACGATTTCTCGACATTACGGACACCAGAGAGCCGGTCCGAACGCCAAAAGGACGAATCAGCAAAAAGCAACCTCCCCTTATTGGACAAATCGGAGGGGGCAAAACCGCCGTCAGCGGCCTTATCGACGTCGCTTCCTTTCAGTCGCTATCTGGCAAAGACTCCCAAACCGGGGAGCCGATAGTTAAGAACCTTGTTCGTAATTACGGCCTCATTATCTGCGACGAATGCCACCATGCTGCCGCGCCACAGCTCGAGCTCGTCCTCAAGTCCGCTCCAGCCAAATATATATATGGCCTCTCCGCGACACCCGAGCGCTCCGACGGACTCACGCGGGCGCTCTCGATGCTCTGCGGCCCGCTTCGCTATGTCATCGATCCAAAAACGCAGGCAATTCAGCAGGGCATCCAGCGCATCGTTCGACCGAGATTTACCGGCATTCGGCTATCCGCCTACGAGCCGGATGCAAGCTTCAATCAGATTCTCGATATGCTGTGTGCACATGCGGCAAGAAACGAATTGATTGTCGATGACGCCCTCGAAGCAGCGTCAAACGGTCGACATCCGCTCATACTATCCAAAAGGAAAAAGCATGCTGAGGAACTGTTCAGGTTGCTTAATGATCGCAGACACGAGCCCATACTCTTAACCGGAGAAATCGGCGCCAAAGAAAGAAAAGCGATACTGAACAGTCTTCCCGGCTTTGAGCATGAACATCGAATCATCGTCGCCACCGAAAGCCTTCTGAGCGAGGGCTTCGATCTGTCCTACCTTGACACCCTTTTCATTGCCACGCCGATATCTTGGGACGGCAGCGTAACGCAGCAGGTGGGCAGACTGCATAGAAGCCACGAGGGCAAGCAACAGGTTGAGATATTCGACTACATTGACCTGTCGATACCCATGCTCGCCCGCATGTACCAGAAAAGACTCAAGACGTACGCCAAGTTGGGGTACGAAATTTATTCAGCAGAGGACAGCGAGCAACCCAATTACAACATTCTCATAGAGCCGGCAAACGCTATTGAGGCATTAATTAAAGACATCACCGGTGCCACAAAGAGTGCCTTCATAGCCGCATCCTACGCATCCGCCGCATGCCTCACGAAACTCACCACCACACTCGCAGGCGCAGCCGCCCGTGGGATTACCCTTGAGGTTTATGTTGCCTCACCTCCGCGCGATGACGCGAAAGCGATTTTTGCCGAGATGAACGTCGACTATTCCGTCAAGGCCAAAGGGCGGCTGTGCACGGCCGTGATTGACGAGGAAACTGTCTGGTACGGGACTATCCCGCTGCTGGCATTCCCCAAGAAAGAAGACCGCAGCATCCGTTTCAAAAGCAACGAAGTCGCCGCTGAGTTTTTGAGCGAAATCCAGCAATGAGGAGAACCGGGGGCCGCAGCAGCGAACGGGGCGCGCCTATCAGTTGCGGTGAAATAGGGACTGTTTTTGGCCAATCGACCGCAAATCAGTCCCTATTCCACCGCAACTTGGAAATCGGCGATCAGCCCAGCGGACCCTGAAACAGTTCCTCATGCGAGCCCATTCTCACCAGCCTAATCACTGGGTTAGTCTTATGGGGAAGATAAAGAACGACCACATCGACCAAGCCATCGGATAGGTGGAAATCGATGTGGCCGTTGTAGTTTCCGCCCGGGTTTGAGAGCTCGTGGGCGCCATACTCCGCCGGAAGTGACCCATGAGCCACAAGCTCTGCAACCGCCGCTTTAAACTCACTTTTTAGCTGCGGATGCATGCGCATCGTTCGTTTGTAGTCCGCCTTAAATTGAGCCTCGACTTTAATCTCGAACATCGCTATTCCTCATCGAGGAATGACATAAGCTCATCAGCGTTATTGAATGACGGGCTATCGTCCGGCAAAATCCCCAACTCATGAGCCTCGGCGATCACCATGGCACGCCTCGTCGCCTCGTTGGGCATCTCCGCCCTTCCTACAATCTCAAAAGGAATCTTTCGCTGATTTACCAGCTGCCGAACGGCAAGATTGAGATAGGAATTGAGGCTGAGGCCGACCGAATCCAAGAACTCAGTCGCCTGCTCCTTGAGCCCCTCTTCGAGGCGAACCGTCGTAGGCTTAACCGTTGCAGTAGACATACGCGACCTCCTTGCCCTCGTCTTTTGCATCAGTATACCCAATATAAATGGCAACCTGACGTTAGATAGCATCAGATTGCCATGCATATTCATGTCGCGGTAGACACGATTGCTCTACATCAACCCGCTGAGCGCAATGTCAACGGCCTCGTTGAGGTCGTCGGTAATGTGTACCAGATCCGGGTCGAGCGGGCTAATCATACTGGCGCTCATTACCGGGCCGTTAAGCCAGTCGAACAGGCCCTGCCAGTACTCGGTGCCCACCAGCACAAGCGGCATGCGCTTGACCTTGTGCGTTTGCACCAGCGTGAGCACCTCGAACATCTCGTCGAGTGTGCCAAACCCGCCGGGAAAAACAATAGCGCCCGAGCTGTATTTGACGAACATGGTCTTGCGCACAAAGAAGTAACGGAAGTCCATACCAAGGTTCACGTATTTGTTGAGCCCCTGCTCGTGCGGCAGCTCAATGCCCAAACCAACTGACTTGCCGTTGACGCTCGCCGCCCCCTTATTAGCCGCTTCCATGACACCAGGACCACCGCCGGTGATAACCGCCACGCCGCGCTGGGCAATCTTACGGCCGACTGTGCGCGCCGCCTTGTAGAGCGGATCGGTCTTGGGCGTGCGGGCGCTGCCGAAGATGGTCACCGCAGGACCAAGCTCGGCAAGCGCGCCAAAGCCATCGACGAATTCTGCCTGAATACGAAGGACGCGCCACGGATCGGCATGCAACCAGTCGGTTGAATCTTCGGGCGCCAGCAGGTTGGCGTAGGTGTTGTCCTTAGGAATCATGGGGCCGCGCATAACCACGGGGCCGCGGCGGTACGTCTCGTCGTAGGCGGGCTCGCCCTCGACGTTCTCATTCTTAATCATGGGTACTCCTATCGAGAAAAAGAAAAGCGGGCGGGGTCGACGCCATGCGTCAAACACCCGCCCGAACATCAACTATTCGGTATGGTACCCACGATGCGTTATGCGCTTGCAAGGCATCGGTCAGCGGTCGCGCAGCCGACGTCAGCGAATGTGACGAGCGGCTGCCGCTCAGCCTTTGCCGTTGCCCACGCTCTGTAAGCGCGCCTGTCGCCCTTAGTAATCCACCGCGGCAGGACTATTCATCCAATCGCTCACGAATGCGCCGTAACGGCCCTCGATAATGGCCTGACGGGCACGCTGCATAAGGTTGAGCAGGTAGTAGATGTTGTGCATCGACAGCAGAATGCCGCCGAGCATCTCCTTCTGCGTGACCATGTGGCGAATGAGTGCGCGGCTGTAACCGCCCGTGCACACCGGGCAGGTGCAGGTGGGATCGATGGGGCCGTCGTCGTGCGCAAAGCGCGCGTTGCGGAAGTTGAGGCGACCCTCACTCGAAAACGCCGTGCCCATACGGCCGGTGCGCGTCGGTAGCACGCAGTCGAACATGTCGATGCCCACACCCACACCGCGCACGAGGGTGGTGGGGTTGCCGACGCCCATCAGGTAGCGCGGCTTGTGCTTGGGCATGTACTCGCTTACGAGCGGTGCCAGGGTCTCGAACATGGTCTCGTGGTCCTCGCCCACCGAGTAGCCGCCGATGCCGTAACCGGGGAAGTCGCCGCACTCCTCCAGATGGCGCAGCGAGCGCAAGCGCAGGTCCAGGTGCATGCCGCCCTGAACGATGCCAAAGAGTGCCTGGTCGTCGCGGGTATGCGCCTTATAGCAGCGCTCGGCCCACATGCTCGACAGCTCAACGGCGCGCTCAACGTAGGCGCGCGTGGCGGGATAGCCCGGGCACTGGTCCAGCTGCATGCAGATGTCGGAGCCGAGCTTCATGGCGATCTCCATGTTGTCCTCGGGTGTCCAGAACACGTGGCGGCCGTCGTAATCGTTGACGATAAAGCGCACGCCCTCGTCAGTGAGCTTGACGGCATCGTTGTGACTGAAGACCTGGAAACCGCCCGAGTCGGTGAGGATAGGGCCGTGCCAGTTCATAAACTTGTGCAGGCCGCCCAGCTCGGCGATGGTGTCCTCGCCGGGACGCATGGACAGGTGATAGGTATTGGCAAGCACGATCTGGGCGCCGAGCTGTTTGACGGTCTCGGTAGGAATGCCCTTGACGTTTGCCTTGGTGCCCACGGGCATGAAGATCGGTGTCTCGATGTCGCCGTGCGGGGTGTGCAGCACGCCGGCACGCGCATGCGTCGTCGGGTCCTCGGCGATCAGGTCGAATTTAAAAAGGCTCTGGTCCATAAACTGGAACTCCTTGGTTGCGGTTCATACGCAAACCATTATACGGGCAACCCGCAAAGAGCACCGACTCGACAGAAACTGGTGCAAAGGAAACCTGCCCCTTGCGACAACGGATCATTTCCGACAGCCACAGCAACGCCGATGCTATGGCACCGACAGACACTATGACCCAATCCGAGGGCACTAAAAAGATAGGAGCCCCCGCTCGTGACCGCGGGTCGGGGCTGCGACAATGATGTTGAAGTGCCATAGGCGCAGCCGCGCCGCAACGAGGTTGGGAGGCTCCCATGCCAAAGTATTCTACCGCCTTCGGAATGGACGTACACCTGAGGTCGACCACCGTCTGCGCCCTCGACGCGGACACCGGCGAGGCCGTGACGAGGAGGTTCCCCGGCAACCCCTGGGGCGAGATCGCCGGGTGGATGGATGGGTTCCCCGGGCCGTCGCTCGCGGCCTACGAGAGCGGCTACCTCGGCTTCGCCCCGCAAAGGGAGCTCGCCGGGCTCGGCGTCGAGTGCGTCGTCGCCGCGGTCTCGAAGATCCCCAGGTCGGCCGCCGACTCGGCCTCCAAGAACGACAGGAACGACGCCGCCAGGATGGCCAAGGCGATACTCGCCCACGACATCTCCCCCGCATGGGTCCCCTCCCCCGAGGTCGAAGGCATCAGGGACCTCGCCGGCGCCTACGACGGGGCGACCGCGCGCCTGGCGACCGCCAAGCAGCGGCTGCTCGCCTTCCTCGCAAGGCGGGGGTTCGTCTACGGCGGCACCACGCCCGCCGGCAACCCGAGGAAGTACTGGACCTACGACTTCCTGAGGTGGCTCGACAAGGCCAGGCCGGAGGACGATGGCGGGGTTCGGACGCTCGCCGCCCTGAGGAACGAGGTCGAGGCCGCGGCGGAGGCCCGGGCGGACCTGCTCTCCGAGTACAGGGCCGCCGTGGATGCCAGCCCGATCGCCGCGGAGGTGGCCGCCCTCCAGTCGATCAAGGGCTGCGCCTTCGCGCTGGCCGCGGCCTTCTCGGCCGAGGTCGGCGACTTCACGAGGTTCCGTTCCGGAAGGCAGGTCACGGCCTATTTCGGCCTCGCGCCGAGTCAGAGGTCGAGCGCGGACTCCGTGCGCCTCGGCGGGATCAGCGGTGCGGGCAACGCGCTCGTGAGGAAGCTGGCCGTTGAGGGTCATGGTGCTACGCCGCGGCACGGTACCAGCCGAAGCTCATGCCAAGGGACACGGGCGTGCCCCTCGAGATAAGGATGCACGGGAGGAAGGGGTCCGAGCGGCTCCTGCGGCGGCGCGAGGAGATGCTCGCCCGCGGCATGCCC
>JAHAGQ010000005.1 GCA_018373675.1 Collinsella sp.
AGGGCCTGGACCTTCTCGTCGTGCCCTCCGCCGAGCTCTCCCGCGGCCGCGGCGGCCCGCGCTGCATGAGCATGCCCTTCTGGCGCGAGGACCTCTAAGTCTTTCTGTTTCCGGTGCGGTCCCCCTACAACCGCACCGGTTTCGCCCGTCAAACGGGCAACACTAATACTTACGTAATTCATTTTTTCGAAAGGAAACGAACCATGGGTGTTAACCTCTCCGGCCGTAGCTTCCTCAAGCTCCTCGACCTCTCCACCGAGGAGATCGAGTACTTGCTCAAGCTTTCCAAGAACTTCAAGGACATGAAGCGCGCTGGCGTTCCGCACCGCTATCTCGAGGGCAAGAACATCGTTCTGCTCTTCCAGAAGACCTCCACTCGTACCCGCTGCGCCTTCGAGGTCGGCGGCATGGATCTGGGCATGGGCGTCACCTACCTCGATCCCGGTTCGTCGCAGATGGGCAAGAAGGAGTCCATTGAGGACACCGCCCGCGTTCTCGGCCGCATGTATGACGGCATCGAGTTCCGTGGCTTTGCCCAGGACGACGTCGAGGAGCTCGCTGCTAAGTCCGGCGTGCCCGTGTGGAACGGCCTGACCACTGAGTGGCACCCCACCCAGATGCTCGCCGACATCCTGACCGTCCAGGAGAACTTCAACTACGACATCAAGGGCAAGACCCTCGTCTTCATGGGTGACTGCAAGAACAACGTTGCTCGCTCCCTCATGGTTGTCTGCTCCAAGCTCGGCATGAACTTCGTGGCCTGCGGCCCCGAGGAGTGCATGCCCGCCGACGACGTCATCGAGGCCTGCAAGCCCATCGCCGAGGCCAACGGCTGCACCATCAAGCTGACCACCGACGTCAAGGACGGCGTCACCGGTGCCGACGTTATCTACACCGACGTGTGGGTCTCCATGGGCGAGCCCGACGAGGTCTGGGCCGAGCGCATCGCTCAGCTCACCCCGTATCGCGTTACCTCCGAGGTCATGGCTATGGCCAACCCGGGTGCCATCTTCCTGCACTGCCTGCCCAGCTTCCACGACACCAACACCACGATTGGCGCCGAGAAGTGCGAGCAGTTCGGCATCACCGAGCAGGAGGTCACCGACGAGGTCTTCGAGAGCCCCGCTTCCAAGGTCTTCGACGAGGCCGAGAACCGCATGCACACCATCAAGGCTGTTATGTACGCTACGCTCAAGTAAGAGCATCTAGCATCTCGCTCGGGGTGTCTTGCTGCACACCCCGAGCGGCTTTGTCTGGTAAATATCTCGCGTCGGGCGGTGGGCACGGCACGGAAGATCCGCTTCGCGCGAGAAAGTTAAATGATTTATGAAGGGGGGATGAGAACCATGACTGAGACCGCTAAGAAAAAGCGCGGTATGCCTTCATCGTTCACCATTCTTCTAGCTCTGCTGGCAATTGTTGCAGTGATTACCGTTATCGTCTCCGGCACGTCCGGCGGCGCGGTTACCGCAGCCCGCCTGAGCGATTTCTGCACCGCCCCGATCCTGGGCTTCGCTGACGCTCTGCCCGTCTGTCTCTTCGTTATGATCCTGGGCGGCTTCCTAGGCATGATGACCGAGACCGGCGCCCTGGACAACGGCATCGCCGTTCTGGTGCAGAAGCTGAAGGGCAACGAGATTATGCTCATTCCCGTGCTGATGCTCATCTTCTCCCTCGGTGGTACCACCTATGGTATGTGCGAGGAGACCGTTCCCTTCTACGCCCTGCTCGCCGCTACCATGATGGCCGCTGGCTTCGACCCCATGGTCGGTGCCGCTACCGTCCTGCTCGGCGCTGGCTGCGGCTGCCTGGGCTCCACGGTTAACCCGTTCGCCGTCGGCGCTGCCGTCGACGCTCTGACCGGCGTTGGCATTGAGGTCAACCAGTCCATCATCATCGGCCTCGGTGCCGTCCTGTGGATTGTCACTACCGCTATGTCCATCTTCTTCGTGATGAACTATGCCAAGAAGGTCAAGGCTGACAAGGGTTCCACCATCCTGTCGATGCAGGAGCTCAAGGACGCCGAAGAGGCTCACGGCAAGGCTGCTTCCGAGGTCCACAAGGAGGTCAAGCTCACCGGTCGTCAGAAGGGTGTTCTGATCGCCTTCGCCTTCACCTTCGTCGTCATGATCGTCGGCTTCATCCCGCTGGCCGACCTCAACGAGGGCGTCGCCAACTTCTTCGACGCTGGCGCTGTCTACGACGCCGACGGTAACGCCGTCGTCCAGGGCTGGTCTGCCCTGATCACCGGCCTGCCCATTGGTCAGTGGTACTTCGACGAGGCTTCCACCTGGTTCTTCCTCATGGCCGTCCTGATCGGTATCATCGGTGGCCTGTCCGAGAAGCAGATCGTCAACACCTTCATCACCGGCGCTGCCGACATGATGTCCGTTGTTCTCGTCATCGCCCTCGCCCGTGGTATCTCCGTCCTCATGGCTAACACCGGCCTCGACGTCTACGTCCTCGACGCTGCCGCCAATGCTCTGGCTGGCCTGTCCGGCGTGATCTTCGCTCCCATGAGCTTCCTGGTCTACTTCGGCCTGTCCTTCCTGATCCCCTCGACCTCTGGTATGGCTACCGTCTCCATGCCCATCATGGGACCGCTGGCTGTTAAGCTCGGCTTCTCGCCCGAGGTCATGGTCATGATCTTCTCCGCTGCTATCGGTGTCGTGAACCTGTTCACCCCGACCTCCGGTGCCATCATGGGCGGTCTCGCCCTGGCCAAAATCGAGTGGACGACCTGGCTCAAGTTTGCCCTTAAGCTCATCGTCGCTCTCTCCGTCGTCTGCGCCGTCATCCTGACCGTCGCCTGCGTGCTGCTCTAAGTACCCAACGGGTACCCCACGGAAACCTTGACGATCCTGTAAAGGATCACCTGGTCATCGTCTGTCCGGTGGGGTAATCCCACCGGTAGACTCCTACCTTTAGCCCCCTCCCGTTCCGTGCGCGGGAGGGGGCGCTCTCATGTTGCGCGGTTCTACGAACCGCGCAACCAGTCGACGCTGCGCGCCGCCCAGAACGACAATTTGTCATTCAAAAGGCAAGGCATGACCAGAAGGTCTATGCCTTGCCTTTTTCATGCCAACTTGTACGTCCTGGACGGCGCTCGCTGACTTATGGTCAACCTGCGGCGCTGCCATTGTTGCAGGCAGGAGGCAGCTTGCTCGCTCCGGTGCACGTTTGCTGGCTTTGGCTCTGCCTGTGACGTTTCCATTGTTGGTGCGGAGTGACTTGTTCCCTGCTCCAAATTAGCTACCCCGGGTCCCCGGTGGTTGCGGTGGGCGTGTTTGGTTGGTGCCTGTTGATGGTCTGGGTATCGGGGAGGGCGGGCTCCGTTATAATCGCCTAGAACATTAAATGGAAACGGGACGGGAGCCATACATGCGCCAGGGTTTCGACAACGCGAAATATATCGAGCTGCAGGCCGCTCATATTAAGGAGCGCATCTCGCAGTTTGGCGGCAAGCTGTATTTGGAGTTTGGCGGCAAGCTGTTTGACGACTATCACGCGAGTCGCGTGCTGCCGGGTTTTGAACCGGACAGCAAGTTCCGCATGCTCAAGAGCATTGCCGATGACGTTGAGGTCATCATCGCGATCAACGCGAACCACATCGAGAAGAATAAGGCCCGTGGCGACCTGGGCATTACCTATGACGAGGACGTCTTGCGCCTGGTCGACCTGTTCCGCGGCAACGGTTTTGCTGTCGCGGCCGTGGTTATCACCCAGTACGCCGGCCAGCCCGCCGCTGACGTCTTCCGCAATCGCTTGAACGCGCTCGGCATTCCTGCCAAGCTGCACTATCCCATCGAGGGCTATCCCCACGACGTCGACCTGATCGTGTCCGACGACGGCTATGGCAAGAACGAGTTTGTCGAGACCACTCGTCCGCTCGTCGTGGTCACCGCGCCGGGTCCTGGTTCAGGTAAGCTCGCCACCTGCCTGTCTCAGCTCTATCACGAGCACAAGCACGGCACCGCCGCCGGCTACGCCAAGTTCGAGACTTTCCCGGTCTGGAACCTTCCCCTCACGCATCCGGTCAACATCGCCTATGAGGCCGCCACGGCCGACCTTGACGATGCGAATATCATCGACTCCTTCCACTTGGAGGCCTATAACAAGACTACGGTCAACTACAACCGCGACGTCGAGGCCTTCCCGGTGGTCCGTGCCCTGATGGAAAAGATCCTGGGCAAGAGCCCCTACCAGAGCCCCACGGACATGGGCGTCAATATGGTCGGCTTTGCCATCACCGATGACGATGCCTGCCGCGACGCTTCCAAGATGGAGATCGTCCGCCGCTACTTTACCGCGGTTGAAAATGTGCGCCGTACCGGCGTGGGCGATGAGCAAGTCGACCGTCTCAAGATCATTATGAAGAAGGCTGGTATCGACAAGAATTACTCGCCGGCACGCTCGGCCGCCCTTACCAGGGAGCAGCTGACGGGTGGCCCCGTAGGCGCCATGGTCATGCCCGATGGCTCCGTGGTGACCGGCAAGACTTCCACGCGCCTGGGCGCCGCGAGCTCGCTCATCATGAATGCACTTAAGCATGTCTCGGGCGTTGACCTTGAGCTCGAGGTCATTAGTGATGAGGCGATTGAGCCTATCAGCAAGCTCAAGACGCATTTCCTGGGTAGCAAGAACCCGCGCCTGCACACCGACGAGACGCTTATGGCGCTCTCGATCACCTCGGCAACGAGCGAGACGGCGGCCCGCGTCCTTTCGGGCCTGGAGCAGCTGCGCGGCTGCGATGCCTTCTTTAGCGTGATCATCTCGCCGACGGACGAGACGGTGTTGCGCAAGCTGGGCATCAACGTGTGCTGCGAGCCCAAGTTCGAGCGCCGTGGTTTCTTCCACCGCTAAGCCTGGATAAATTGGTCTGAAAGGGGCGCATCGGGTATGCATTCGGTGTGCCCCTTTTATCAACAAAGCTACCGTTTAACCTAAAAATAGCCCGCTTACCTGCCTATAAGCAATTTGGGCGGTATACAATAACCCTAATTGTTTCATCCTTTTGCGGGGATGCCGCATGATGGATGTTGCCGGCCATCATGGGGTGTGCCGGTCGCGCACGGTGCAGGTGATGCCCGTGCTCGGTTTGAGGAGGCTGCCATGGCTGGCAAGGGTCGTGCGAGTGTCAACGATATGAAGCGCGTCGAGGTGCAGGTGCTGATGGAGATCGCACGGCAGTCCGAAGACAACGGCGGATTTTATGGCTTTTCGCGCAAGACGCTTGCCGAGCGTGTAGGGGTGTCTCCGTATCGCGCCCGCGCGGCAATTGAACGCTTGGAATCCAAAGACATCATTGAGGTCGTCTCGCGCTACAGCGACGACGGCGGCCAGCTCGCAAATGGTATTTGTCTCACGGAGCGTGGCGAATGGTATCTAGAGGGCATCCGTGCCGGTATGCTCGTGCAGGACTTGATCAAGGACGAAATCGCCGATCGATAACAGCGCGCATTCATAGTGGAAACGACGCCGCCTGGGCAACCGGACGGCGTTTTGTTTCGAGATGGAGAAATGCGATTGCGCGTAAGAATAATTGCGTGCGGCGCGCGTCGCGAGTATTACAATGAAGACCCGTAAGATGTGTATGGACAACTTCTACGGGAAGCGCAGGTAACTCAATATGACCAAGCATGTGTTCGTGACCGGCGGCGTGGTTTCATCTCTGGGCAAGGGTATTACCGCGGCCTCGCTGGGCCGTCTGCTCAAGTCGCGCGGCTACAAGGTAACGATGCAAAAGGCCGACCCGTATCTGAACGTCGACCCCGGCACCATGAGCCCGTTCCAGCATGGTGAGGTCTTTGTGACCGAGGACGGTTACGAGTCCGATCTGGACCTGGGCCACTACGAGCGCTTTATTGACGAGAACCTGACCCGCGATTCCAACTTTACGACTGGTGCCATCTATAAGAGCCTGATCGCCCGTGAACGTCGCGGTGACTTTTTGGGCGGCACCGTACAGGTGATTCCGCACGTCACGAACGCCATTAAGGATAAGTTCCGTCGTATTGAGGAGCAGACCGGCTCCGACGTGGTCATCACTGAGTTGGGCGGCACCATCGGCGACATCGAGTCGCAGCCGTTTGTCGAGGCCATTCGCCAGTATCGCAAGGAGGCCGGCCCCGAGAACGTCTGCTACATCCACGTGTCGCTCGTTCCCTATATCGCCGCCGCCCACGAGGTCAAGACCAAGCCGACGCAGCACTCCGTTAAGGAGCTCCGCAGCTTTGGTATCCAGCCCGATATTATCGTTCTGCGCTCCGACCACCATATCGACGATGCCATCCGCGGCAAGATTGCAAGCTTCTGCGACGTCGACACCGACTGTGTCTTTACCAACGAGGACTGCGCGAGCATCTACGATGTTCCGCAGTTGCTTGCCGAGCAGGACTTTGACCTGCGCATTTGCGAGCGTCTGGGTCTGGACCCGCGTGAGCGCGACATGAGTCAGTGGAACGAGTTCCTGCGCAAGCAGAACCATGCCAACCAGCACGCCGACAAGGTGAAGATCGCCGTCGTGGGCAAGTATACGCAGCTGCCCGATGCCTACCTGTCGGTTATCGAGGCCCTGCACCACGCGGGCGTGTTCTACGATCGCCACGTTGATGTGCAGCTGATCGATGGCGAGAGCCTCGATGAGCAGAACGTCTCCGAGGTCCTGGGTGACGCCTCGGGCATCTTGGTCCCTGGCGGCTTTGGCAAGCGCGCCCTGGAGGGCAAGATCCTCGCGGCCGAGTTTGCCCGCGAGCACAAGATTCCGTATCTGGGCATTTGCCTGGGTATGCAGGTGGCCGTGTGCGAATTTGCCCGCAACGTGGTCGGCCTTGCCGGCGCCAGCTCTTCCGAGTTCGATCCGGACGGCCCGTATAGTGTCATCGACCTGATGAGCTCGCAGGAGGACGTGACCGAGAAGGGCGGCACCATGCGCCTGGGCGCCTATCCGTGCAAGCTCGCCGCCGATACCCTCGCGCGCGAGGCATACGGCGAGGAGCTCGTCTACGAGCGTCACCGTCACCGTTTTGAGTTCAACAACGCCTTCCGTGACCAGCTCGAGGACGCCGGTCTGGTTATCTCGGGTCTTTCGCCCGACGAGCGTCTGGTCGAGATGGTCGAGCTGCCGCGCGACGTGCATCCGTGGTATGTGGCCACCCAGGCTCATCCCGAGTTCAAGAGCCGTCCGACCAACCCGCAGCCGCTGTTCCGCGAGTTCGTACGCGCTTCGATCGGCCAGCACGAGGGTGTCGACCGTCTGCAGGTGACGCCCATGAACCTCGCTACGGACTAAGGGTGCCGGCGAACCAGGAACATACCGAAGCTACTCCCTCGTCGCTCGCTGTGGCGGCGGGGGAGTATCTCGATTACCTCGCGGTCGAGCGGGGCTTGGCGCGCAATACGATTGCGGCCTACCGTCGTGACCTGACGACGTACTGCGCCTATCTGGAGCGGGCTGGCATTGCGTCTTTTGAAGATGTGAGCCGTCAGGCCGTGGAGGGCTTTGTTGCCGATCGCCGCGACGGAGGCTATTCCGACGCCTCGGTGGAGCGTGCGCTTGCTGCCGTGAAGGGCCTGCATGCCTTTTTGGTGCGCGATGGGGCCGTGGCCCAAAACCCGACGGCGGCGTTGCGCCTACCCAAAAAGGCAGATCGCCTGCCGGAATACCTTTCGGTGGAAGATGTCTTGGCACTGCTCGATCAAGACTTTCCCGAGGGCGAGATGGGACTGCGCGATCGTGCCATCTTGGAAGTGCTTTACGGTTGCGGCTTGCGCGTGAGTGAGCTGGTTGGGCTCGATGTGGGCGATATCCATATCGATGACGGGTTTGTCCTGGTGCGCGGTAAGGGCTCCAAGGAGCGTCTGGCCCCGTTGGTGGGAAGCGCGGCGCGTGCCCTGACACGCTATATAGGTGACGGGCGCACTCTCCTGGCCGCCCATGCTCACGGGACGGAGACCTCGGCGGTCTTTTTAAATAAGAACGGACGTCGCCTGTCGCGCCAGGCCGTGCATGCGATATGCGAGCGGTATGGGCGCCAGGTGGGGCTGGTTGGGCTCCATCCCCACACCCTGCGCCACTCCTTTGCCACCCACATGCTCGCGGGCGGTGCCGACCTGCGTGTGCTGCAGGAGATTTTGGGCCATGCCGATATTTCGACCACGCAGGTCTACACGCATGTCGACCGCACGCAACTGACCGAGGTCTATCTGGCGGCGCATCCGTTGGCACATCGCTAGCACCTCGCTGACCTGCATATTTATAAATATTAAAGGGGACGGGCCCCAGATTGCCGAGACGCACTTTTGCGCGCATGGGCAATCTGGGGCCCACCCCATTTTTCGCCAGACACCGACGCGGTGGTGGGCCGTGTGTGCCGTGGGTGGGGGAGTTTGGGGGCGATGTGAACGACGTGTAAAGGGACGTATAAATCGCCTCAAGGTCAACTTGAAGGTTGAGGTTCGCGGGCGTGGTTCTACAGGTGGCATCCCGCCTTTGCTGTAAACACAACATATTGTGTTTTCGAACATATGCTCGGGGGTGTTTTACAACATATTGGGGGTGGAGTGGTGGGGTGGGGTGGGGGAAGGGGTGGGGAAAGGTGTTGAAAAATGGGGCGGTTCCCCATATTATTGATGACGTCGACAGGCGGGGTGGTTCCCCGCGTACGTGCCATCTGAGTAACCGAGGGGAGGGCGCACATGGGAATGACGGGTGCATACGAGCGCAATCTCGATGCAAAAGGTCGTCTATCCCTGCCTGCACCCCTTCGTGAGGAGCTTGGAGAGCACGTTCGCGTGTTCAAAGCCCTGGATGTCGATGCTCTGTACGTGTTCTCTGCCGAGGCCTTCGATAAGTGGGTCGAAGGACTCTTCGCGGGTCGTGAGGGCCACGAGGGTTTTAACCCGCGTGACATCAACGACCAGAAGCTCATGAGGGCGATCAACAAGCGCACCACGTCGATGGATGTGGACAGCGCAGGTCGTATCGGTCTTTCTGAGTCTCTCCGCAAGCAGGCGAACCTCGACCGCGAGGTCACGGTTGTGGGCAACTACGACCACCTTGAGGTTTGGGACCGCGCTACGGCCGATGAGGACGATGATGACGAGGCCCTGCTGGACCTCTTCTTCTCGTAAGGGCAAGGCACGAGTAACGGATGGAGCGTGGGATCTTGACACAAGAATATCGGCATGAACCTGTCATGCTCGGCGAAGTGCTTGAGTCGCTGCAGCTAAAGAGCGGCTCCGTCGTCTGCGACTGCACCCTTGGCGGTGCCGGCCATTCGGTAAAGATGGCCGCGCAGGTGGGGGAGACCGGCCTTTTGCTCGGCGTCGATCAGGACGACATGGCCCTCGAGGCCGCTGGCGCCCGTCTGGACCGCGAGGTTCCCGGCGTACCGCACCAGCTGCTGAAGGGCAACTTCGGCGACTTGGACGAGCTGCTTTGCTCGGCCGAGGTGCCCGGGGTCGATGGCTTCCTGTTCGACTTGGGCGTTTCGTCGCCGCAACTCGATATCCCTGGCAGGGGCTTTTCGTACAACGAGGACGCACCATTGGACATGCGGATGGATCCGGGTAACAACACCTTAAACGCAGCTGAGGTCATCAACACCTATAACGAACACGACCTCGCCCGGATTCTACGCGTCTATGGCGAAGAGAAGTTCGCCTCGCAGATCGCACGTGAGATCGTGCGCCGCCGCGAGCATGAACCGATCGAAACCACTGGTCAGTTTGTCGAGATCATCAAGGCTGGTATCCCCGCTGCCGCCCGTCGGCATGGCGGACACCCGGCCAAGAAAAGTTTCCAGGCCATTCGCATCGAGGTCAATCACGAACTCGATGTGCTCGAGCGAGGGCTTGACGCCGCCACAAGGTGGCTCAACCCGGGCGGACGCATCTGCGTCATCTCGTATCACTCGCTCGAGGACCGTATCGTAAAGAACCACTTTAAGGAGATGAGCCAGGGGTGCACGTGTCCGCCGGAGATTCCGGTGTGCGTGTGCGGCAACGTGCCGATACTCAAGGTCATCACCCGCAAACCCCTGGTTGCCCAACCCGATGAGGTTGCGCGCAACCCTCGGGCGAGATCAGCCAAGATCCGCGTGGCACAGCGTCTGTAGACGCGACCGCGCGATATTGGACCTCCCGCTCGTACCACAAACGAAGCTTAAACACACTACCAACGTACTCGGGATGGGAGGCGGCATATCATGGGCTACAACACCTCAAACGCAGCACTCGCCTATGATATGAACGCCATGCCCGCCTATCGTGAGGCACCGCAGGCTCCCGCTGCTCCCCGCGAGCAGCGCACGCCGCGCTTTGATGTCTACACGGGCGCGGGCCGTCAGGCAAACCAGGCGGTAAGCCCGGTTTTCATGAGCGTTCTTAAAACGTTTTGCATCATTGCGGCCATCTTCATGACGATCGGTGTCGCCCGTGTGGCGCTCGCCGGCGTTACGGCCCAGGTGCTCAACAGCAACGCCGCGCTTACCAACACGCTCGAGAAGGCGACCGATGAGAGCTCCGACCTGGAGGTCATGCATTCGGTCTATGGTGCCGACACGCGCATTCGCGACCTTGCGGGTGCTTATGGCATGGTGGAGCCCAGCGAGAGCGTTACACTTGATTTTTCGCAGGATGCAGCCGCGGGCGCTAGCTCGACCGCGACCGCTCAGTAACAAGACGGTAGCTGAGTATGACAAATGACTATCGCCGCGGCTCCGACGGGGGTCGCGGTTCTGGACGTCCCTCATCGCGGGGACGTTCTGGTTATCAAGGAACGGGTCGGCCATCTTACAACGCGAGGCCGTCCTATGGCAACGACCCTGCGTCGCGTCTCCGTGGCTCGAGCGGCCCTCAAATGCATAACACCAGACCGCGCAAGAGCTCTTCGACCGAATGGCTCACGGGCACGCCGCTGCCCCGCCGCAAGGCCGTCATGGGCTTTATCGGGTTTGGCTTGGGTTTGGGCGTCCTTCGCCTTGCTGACTATCAAATCGTGGAAGCCGATAAGTTGCGCGACCGCGCCGATGCACGTCGCTTGCTTGCGCAGACGCTGTATGCCAAGCGCGGTACCATCTACGACCGTAACGGCAACGTGCTGACGTCGTCGGTCGAATGTCGCAACATCGCCGTGAACCCGCAGCTTGTCGAGGATGTTGACAAGACGGTGTCGGCGCTGGTCAAGGCAACTGGAATCGATAAAAAGACCTGCCGCAAGCTCGTCGAGTCCGATGGAACCTGGGTGTATATCAAGCGCCAGGTGGACGAAGACGATGTTGCGGCGCTGGAGAAGAAGAACCTGCCCGGCGTGCTTTTTGAGCAGGCCATGAAGCGTGTATATCCATACGGCAATCTGGCATCGCAGGTGCTGGGTGTAGTGAATGTAGACAACGACGGCTTGACGGGTCTCGAAAAGCAATACAACAAGCTTCTGACCGGCACGAACGGTTCTCTCGTACGCGAGCGCGCGAGGGACGGCAGCTATATCGCGGGCGGTGCCTATAAAAAGGTGGCTGCGGTCGACGGCGTTGATATCGTGACGACGCTCGACGTCAATATCCAGCGTGCGGCCGAGGATGCCCTGGCAGAGGCTGTCGAGAAGACAAAGGCCAAGAACGGCTCGGCGCTGGTCACCGATCCTACGACAGGCGAGATCTTGGCAGCCTGCTCGTACCCGACTTACGACCAGACCGATCTGGAGAACGCCAAGACCGAGGATATGAACCTGCGCCTGGTCACTGACGCCTACGAGCCCGGCTCGGTCTTTAAGACGCTCGTGGCGGGCGCCGGCTTCGACTTGGGTGTCGTGCGATCGAGTACGTCGTTTGAGGTGCCGGCGAGCATCAAGGTGGGCGACGATACCGTCACCGATGCCGACAAGCGCGACTATGCCATGACCATGGATGTGCGCGAGATGATGCGCCGTTCGTCCAATGTGGGCTTTGTCCTAGTGGGGCGCAAGATCGCTGCCGACGACTTTGCCGCCTATGTGGACAAGTGGGGCATCGGTCACAGCTCGGGTGTCGATTTTCCGGGCGAGAGCCTGGGTATCGTCAAGGAGCGTGACCAGTATGACGGCGCCACGCTGGGCTCGATGAGCTTTGGACAGGCACTGTCCGTCTCGCCAATTGAGATCGCACGTGCCGTGGGCGGCATCGCCAACGGCGGCGTGATGATGACACCGCACTTCTATAAGTCCAGCAAGGGCGACGAGAAGGACTGGGGCGAAGGCGAGCGCGCGATTTCTGAGGATGCCGCATCCCAGGTGACATCGTGCATGCAGACGGTCGTGTCCGAGGGTACGGGCGTTGGCGGCGCGGTTGACGGCTATGACGTGGCGGGTAAGACCGGTACGGCCGAACGTGCCGACGAGAACGGCGGCTACCTCAAGGAGAACTACATGTCGTCCTTTATGGGCTTTGCACCGGCACAATCGCCCAAAGTGCTGTGCTATATCACGCTCGACGGAACGCCGAGCGGTTCAGATGCCGCTGCGGTGCCGTTCCAGTCCATTATGGCCAACGCGCTCGACGTGCTGGGTATCCCGCACACGAAGTAGGGGGTTACAATCTTTGGGGCGTTGTTTGTTGTCCCATATGAGGGTGTTCACATGCCCTGCACCACGCATGTGCGGCGCTGGGATACAATACGCCGATAGCATTATTAGGTTTACAGGGGAGCTGCAATGATAGAGATCGCCGTCAACAACCTCGCGGCCGCAACAGGGGCCCGAACCGTGACGGGAGAAGCCGATCGGGTATGCCGCGGGTGCGTTATCGACTCGCGCCAGGTCGAGGAAGGGACGATTTTCGTCGCCTTTCCCGGTGAAAACGTCGACGGCAATGATTTTGCTTCCCGTGCCGTCCAGTCGGGTGCCGGCGCCGTCGTGATGACGCGTGAGCCCGAGGCCGAGCTGGTCTCGCTGGCGCAGGACAAGGGGTGCGCCATCCTGCTGACCGATGATCCCGAGGAGTTTCTGCTGCGTTTGGCGCACACGTATCGCCTGGAGCTTGGCTGCCTGGTCGTTGGTATTACCGGTTCCATCGGCAAGACGACGACCAAGGACGTGCTCGCCGCCGTGCTCGCCAAGCGCTATCGTGTCTGGGCCACCAAGGGCAATTTCAATAACCTGATCGGCATGCCGCTCACGGTGCTTTCCGCTCCGGCCGATACCGAGGTCCTGGTGCTCGAGATGGGCATGAACCATTTCCACGAGATTGAGCGCCTGTCCCAGTCCGCCAATCCCAACCTTGCCATCGTGAGCAAGATTGGTACCTCTCACATCGGCATTTTGGGCAGCCGCGAGAACATCGCCCGCGCTAAGGCCGAGATTGTCCAGGGTATGTGCGCCGCCGGCGACTTCTTGCCGCTGCTGGTTTTGGGCGGTGAGGACGACTTTACGCCGTTCATTCGCGATACGTTCGCCCAGCCTGCTGGTATCGATGTGATGCTGGCCGGCGTCTCGGACGATGATGAGGTCCGTGCCCGCGACATTCGTGTTGATGACGAGGGCCGTCCGGTCTTTACGCTCGATTTTGGCCAGGGTGAGACGACCGATACCATGCTTGCCATCCCCGGCGTGCAGTCCGTCCCAAATGCCGTTAAGGCCGCCGCAGTTGCCTATCGCCTGGGCGTGACGCCCGAGCAGATCGATGCTGCCTTTAGGGGCCTCACGATCACCGGGCACCGCCAGGAGGTCAAGCGCGCCAAGAGCGGTGCCCGCGTCATCGACGATTCCTATAACGCCAGCGCCGAATCCATGGCTGCTGGTCTCGATCTGCTGTGCTCGCTTTCGTGCACGGGGTCTCGCATGGCGATCCTGGGCGAGATGGGCGAGATGGGCGATGAGGCTCCTCGCATGCATGAGCTCGTGGGCGCCTATGCCGCCGCCAAGAAGCTCGACATGCTGGCGTGCGTGGGTGGTGAGCTGGCCCAGCTTATGGCCGATGCCGCGCGCATGATGGGCATGGACGAGGACCGCATCCAGGTGTTCTCCGATTATCAGCAGGTGCTCGACCGCATGGGCGGCGCGCTTGAAAAACATGATGTTGTACTGGTCAAGGGTTCCCGCTTTGTTGAGCTCGACCGCTTTGTGGAAGGTGTGTGCTAGCCCATGTTCGGCAATCCCTCGTATCCAACGTATCAGGCTTTTTTGGGGCTTGGCATCGCCGCTGCCATTGCGCTGCTGCTCATGCCGTGGTGGATCAAGCTACTTAAGGTCGAGGGTATCGGCCAGCAGGTTCGTGCCGACGGCCCCAAGCGTCATTTGGTTAAGCAGGGAACGCCCACCATGGGTGGCGTTGTCATTCTCGTCGCGATTTCGCTGACCTGCCTGCTGATGGGCAAGCTCACCACCGAGCTCGTGCTCGTGCTGCTCGCCACGCTGGCGACAGGCGTGCTGGGCCTGATCGACGACCTGACCTCCGTTACGCATGGGCGCTCGCTCGGTCTGACGCCTCATGCCAAGATGATCGGCCTAACCATTATCTGTGTCACCTTTACGGTACTTGCCGTTAACTGGTGCGGCGTCGCCCCCGAGATTCGTTTTCCCGGCGGCCTGACGATTGACCTTGGCGTGCTTTCGACCACCATCTGCGGCCTTTCGTTCCCGTGGCTCTACATTGTCTTTTGCTGGCTGATGATCGCCGGTCTTTCTAATGCCGTGAACCTGACCGATGGCCTTGACGGTCTTGCTGGCGGCACCTCCATGATTGCCATGCTCGCCATGGCTGCCATGGCGTTTTTGCACGGAGACGTGAACCTGTCCATCTTCTGCACCGCGTGTGCCGGTGCCTGCTTGGGCTTTCTGTGGTTCAACTGCTATCCGGCGAGCATCTTTATGGGCGATACCGGCTCGCTTGCCCTAGGCGCCGCGTTTGCCTGCACGTCCATCATGACCAACACCGAGGTCGTCTCCCTTATCATCGGCGGCCTGTTTATCGTTGAGACCCTGTCGGTCATGATTCAGGTTGTCTACTTCCACTTTACGCACAAGCGCGTCTTCCTTATGGCGCCCATCCATCATCATTTCGAAAAGAAGGGCTGGGCCGAGACCAAGGTCGTCATCCGTTTTTGGATTATCGCTGCTGCCTTTGGTGCCGTTGGCCTTGCCCTGTTCTTCCAGTTGGGATAGTGGTCTTTCATGCCTCTTGCTGATGTCTTTAGCCTGCTCGTTTTGGGTCAGGGCAAATCCGGTCTCGATGTCGCCCGCTGGGCGCTGGCACATCCCGAGCGCGTAAGTGCCGTTACCGTGTATGGCGGTGGCACCTCTGAACCCAATGACGCCACGCGTGCGCTCGAGGCTGCTGGTGCGTCGTTTGTCTATGGGACCGAACAGGTCGAGGGCGCCTATGACGTATGCGTGACGTGCCCGGGCATCTCGGAGTTCTCGGGCTTCTTTAAGGCCGGGCGCGAGCATGCCGCCCAGATTATGGGTGAGCCCGAGTTTGCCTATCGCCTGTCGCCCGATAACTGGATTGCCATCACGGGCACCAACGGCAAGACGACCACCACGTCGCTGGCTGATTATCTGCTTAAGGCTGCCGGCGAGGCCAGCGTTGCTGTCGGCAACATCGGCGAGCCGCCGGTCAACGAGATTGACGGCCGAGCCCACAACGAGTGGTTTGTGGCTGAGCTCTCGAGCTATCAGATTGCTACGACAACCGAGCTCCACCCCCGCGTGGCGGTGCTGCTCAACATCACTCCCGACCACTTGGGCTGGCATAAGAGCCATAAGAACTACGCGCTTGCCAAGATCAAACTGTTTGACAATATGGTCGATGACGATCTGGCGGTTGTCGACGTCGAAGACGCCGGCATTCACGAGTTCGATGAGTACATCTACACGCCGGGTCGTCGCATCTGCAAGGTTGCCTTTGACGAGCCTGAGGGCGAGGATGCCGCCTTTGTGCGCGACGGCAAGATGGTCGTGCGCCTGAAGGGCGTCGAGACCCCGCTCATCGCTACATCCGAGCTCAAGATCTCGGGCCATCACAATGTTATCAATGCCCTGTGCGCCGCCACGGCTGCCTTGGCGGTCGGTGCCGATGTCGATGGTGTCTGCCGCGGTCTTGCCTCGTTCCAGCCGCTCGAGCACCGCGTGGAGCCGTGTGGCGAGATTGACGGCGTGCGCTACGTCAACGATTCCAAGGCGACCAACACCGATGCGGTCGAGAAGGCACTGACGGCATTTCCCGATGACGACGTGATCTTGCTGCTCGGCGGCCACGATAAGGGCACGCCGCTCACGGACTTCGCGCGCGTTGTTATGGATAACGTACGCTCGGTCGTCTGCTTTGGCGATGCGCGCGAGCGTTTCACCGCCGCTATGGACGAGGCCGATGTCGACGGCGATGTGGATATCGCCCAGGCGGATGACCTGCGCGATGCCGTGGACGTCGCCCGTTCGCTGTCGAGCCGTGGCGACGTGATCTTACTTTCTCCTGCCTGCTCTTCGTTCGATGAGTTCTCGGGCTATGAGGAGCGCGGCCGCGTGTTTAAGGACTATGTGGCCCAGCTTGCCGCTGCGGCGAAATCGCAAATGGAATAGGGGTTGCCGGTGAGAGAGGAGAGCCCCCGACAAGGTATGAGGAGGCCCGACTCGGACCGTGCTTCCTCGCGGCGCAGCACACCGCGTTCCGGTCGCGGCGGGCAGTCGTTTAGCGAACGCTATATTGCCGGCGTTCCCGCCCGTATCATGCGCCCCCGTTTGATATTCATGGCCTGCTTGTTTACCTTGGTATGCTTTGGCCTGCTGATGGTGTACTCGGCGTCTTCGGTCGAGGCGCTGCACGAGAATGGCTCGGCGACGTTTTTTCTGGGTCGACAGGCCGCGTTTGCCGTGGTCGGTGTTCTGGCGCTGATTGCCATCGTGCGCGTTTTGCCGGACAGCTGGTTTGGGGAGGATGTGCTCAGGATCTTCCTCATAGGCATGATAGGGCTACTGTTTCTGGTGTTCTTGGTGGGCAGCGGCAGCCGTGGCGCCACGCGCTGGCTTAACATCGCCGGTATTCAGTTCCAGCCTTCCGAGTTTTTAAAGCCATTTGCCATTGCGTATTCGGCCATCATGCTTGATCGCTTCTTTTCGCCCGGTGGCAACATCAACGAATTCCTTCGCAAGATGGGCATCTACCTGGGCATTTCGCTCTTTCTGATCTTTATCCAGCCCGATTTCGGTACTGTCCTGATCATCCTGTTGACCCTCATGTGCATGGCGTTGTTTGCGGGTCTCGACCCCAGATTTATCATCGGCGTGCTAATCTTCGGCATTCTCGTGATCGTGATTGCGCTTGTCGCAGAGCCGTACCGTATGGTGCGTATTCAGGTTGCCTTGAACCCTTGGGCCGACGAGTATGGTGACGGCTATCAGGCCACGCTTGCCATTATGGCCTTTGCCTCGGGCGGTCTGTTCGGCCGTGGCATCGGCAACTCAACCATGAAGTACTCGTATCTGCCCGAGGCGCACAATGACTACATCCTGGCCATCATTGGCGAGGAAGTCGGTTTTGTCGGAACCGTGCTGTTCTTCTTGGTGTTTGCGATGCTGATCTACTCGGCGTTTCGCATTGCCGAGCAGGCGACCGATCGCCGGGGCGCGCTTATGGCGTCTGGCTCCGCGGTCATTCTCGCAGTGCAGTTTTTGATTAACGCGCTGGGCATCCTCAACGTGTTTCCCATGACGGGCAAACCGTTGCCGTTTATTAGCTACGGCGGTTCGTCGATTATTGTGTCGCTCATGCTTGCCGGGTTGATCCTGCGCGTTTCGTACGAGAGCGCCCGCCGCGATGAGTATGACCGCCGCCGCGAGAGCTTTGCCGTTATGGATGAGAGTACCGCCGGCGTGCCCCACGTGCGCGGCGAGCGATCTTCGCGTAACGGTTTTACCGTCCTGGATGGCTCTGCGACCGAGCCGGCAGCCCGCCCGCGTCAGCGAACGGCGCCGCAAGGTCGTCCTCAGCGCCCCAGCCCTCGCAACGCGGGCGGCGGATATAATCGAATCGATTTGAACTCGGACCCGTCGGCGCGTCTGCGTACCGACGACCAGGGACCGCGTGTGCGAAGGGACTACCATGACCGATAAAATGACCGTTGCTATTGCAGCCGGCGGCACGGCCGGGCACATCAACCCCGCGCTCGCCTTGGCCGAAGAGCTGCGTGACCGTGGCCACCACGTTGTGTTCGTGGGCCAGTCGCGCAAGCTCGAGGGTCGTCTGGTCCCCGAGGCTGGGTTTGATTTTGTGCCCATTACGGTCACGGGCTTCGACCGCTCCCGTCCTTGGACGGCGCTGACCTCGCTGTGGCGTGTCAACAAAGCCAAGCGTGCGCTCGCCAGTCATTTCTCAAAGGTCGGCAAGCCCGATGCCGCCATTGGTTTTGGTGCCTATGTCGAGGTTCCGCTGCTGGGGTGGTGCAAGGGCGCGGGCGTTCCGTATCTGCTGCATGAGCAGAACTCTGTTCCGGGCCTGGCCAACAAGATGATGAACTCCCACGCCGCCCGCGTGTGCATCTCGGTGCCGGCAGCGCGTTCGGTCTTTGAGCGCGAAGGTGACCCTGACCACGTGCTCATGACCGGCAACCCCGTACGTCGCTCGGTGATCGAGGGCGATCGCGCTCGCGGCCGCAAGGCACTTGGCGTTCCCGAGGACGCTACGCTGCTGCTCGTCTTTGGCGGTTCACTTGGCGCCCAGCACCTCAACGAGCGTGTGGCTTCGCTCAAAAACGAGCTGCTTTCGCGCAAGAACCTCTATGTGTTGCATTCGACGGGTGCCGACGGCTTTGAGGAGACCGAGCGCGCTTTGGCGCTGACGCCCGAGGAGGCGAAGCGTTACCGCGTCCAGCCTTACATCGACAACATGGGCGATATGCTGGCTGCTGCCGATTTGGTGCTCTCGCGTTCGGGCGCATCGAGCGTGGCCGAGATCGCTGCACTCGCCGTGCCTTCGGTGCTCGTGCCGTACCCGCATGCGACGGCCGACCACCAAACCACCAATGCCCGTTATCTGGTCGACGCTGGGGCCGGCGTGCTCTGCGCCGATGCCGATATCGACGGTTCTGCCTTTGCCGATGAACTGCTGCACCTGGTCGATGACGCGGCGGCGCGCGACGCCATGCGTCAGGCGGCGCGTGGTCTGGCTCAGGATAGGGCCGCCGCTCTTCTGGCGGATGCGGTAGAGGGTTTGCGTTAGTTAGACGGGATATCGTCGGTCGCCCTCGCGCTGATGCGGTAGGTGCGGTACAGTTAACGGGTTACAGGCAGTGTTTACGCAAGGAGTACACGAGCACATGGCTGATTCCCAGACTGCAACCTCCGCGCCCGAGTTTAAGAGCGCCCACTTTATCGGTATCGGCGGCGCCGGCATGAGCGGCATCGCCCTCGTTCTTCACGAGCGCGGTTATGCCGTTACCGGCTCCGACCTTAAGACGTCACGTTATATCCGCCAGCTTACCCGCGCTGGTGTGAAGGTGCATGTGGGCCATGAGGCCGCCACGATCGACGAGGTCAAGCCCGACGTGGTTGTTGTCTCCACCGCTATTCCGGAGTCCAACCCTGAACTCGTGCGCGCTCGCGAGCTTGGTATTCCCGTGTGGCCCCGTGCCAAGATGCTCTCTGCTTTGGGCCACGGCTACACCACCGTCGCTGTTGCCGGCACGCATGGCAAGACCACCACGTCTTCGATGTGCGCCACCATGCTCGACCGCATGGGTCTGGATCCGAGCTTCTTGATCGGTGGCATCGTCGAGGGCTATGACACGAACGGCAAGAACGGCTCGGGCGACTACTTTGTCGCTGAGGCCGACGAGTCCGACAGCTCCTTCCTGTTCCTGAACCCCAACGTGGTCATCGTGACCAACGTCGAGGCCGACCACCTCGATCACTACTCGGGTATCGAGGAGATCGAGGCAACTTTCGCCAAATTCATGAGCCTGGTGGGCGAGGACGGCACCGTCATCGTCTGCGGTGAGGACCCGCATCTGGTCGAGCTCGCCAAGTCGACGGGTCGTCACGTGCTTTCCTACGGCTTTGCCGAGAGCAACGACATCGTCTGCATGCACCCGGATGTCAAGGGCATCCAGAGCGATTTTATCGTTCGCTTTGAGGACGGCACTGAGCACGCTGTGGAGATCAAGAGCAATCCCGGTCGCCACAACATGCTCAACGCCACGGCGGTGCTCACCGTCGCCCATGTCCTGGGCCTTGACATCGACGCCGCCGCCAAGGCGCTCTCGAGCTTTGAGGGCGTCCGCCGTCGCTTTACCCACGTGGGCGATATCGATGGCATCACCGTGGTCGATGATTACGGCCATCACCCCACCGAGATCAAGGCGACGCTTGCTGCTGCTTCGTCGCTGGGCTACAAGCACGTCGACGTCGTGTTCCAGCCGCACCGCTATTCGCGCCTGCAGGCCCTGTGCGACGACTTTGCCGATGCATTTGCCAATGCCGATAAACTGCTGCTGATTGATGTGTTCTCGGCTGGCGAGATGCCCATTCCGGGTGTCACCTCTAAGATGCTCGCCGATACCGTGCGCGCCAAGCATCCTGGCAAGGAGGTCGTGTACTGCTCCAGCCGTCTTGAGCTCAATCAGGAGCTCGAGCAGATGGTGGGCGAGGGCGACCTGCTGCTCACTATGGGTGCCGGTGACGTTACGACCGTCGGTCCCGAGTTCATTGAGTATCTGACTGCCAAGAAAGACGCTTAAGTCTAATGGGTCTGTTTAACGCCGTCATGGCGCTCTCGGGCATGATCGACACGGATGTGATCGAGGACGAGCGCCTTGCGCGTCATACGAGCTATCGTATCGGCGGCAAGGCCGACCTCTTTGTGACGTGCCATAGCTATCATGCCCTCCGCCGCGCCGTGGCGGTGCTCGATCGCGAGCAGGTGCCGTGGGTCATCATCGGCAAGGGCTCCAATCTGCTGGTTGCCGATGGCGGTTATCGCGGCGCCGTCATTTCGCTCGGACGTGAGTTTCAGCGCACGGTTGTTGCCGATGACGGTTGTACGCTGACGGTCGGTGCGGGCGTGATGTTTGCGCGCCTGGTCAACGATGCCCTGTCGCGTAGCCTCTCGGGCCTTGAGTTTGCCGTTGGCATCCCTGGTTCGGTTGGCGGTGCGATATCTATGAATGCCGGCACACGGACCGAGTGGATTGGCTCGCTGGTTGAGGATGTCGTAACGTTTGACCCGGCATCCGGTATCAAACATTATGCGGGGTCCGAGATCACTTGGGGCTACCGCGAATGTAGCCTTCCCCGCAATGAGATCATCCTCGAGTGCGTGCTCAAGCTTAAACTGGCGCCCAAGGCCGACATTCGCGAGCGCATGGAGCGGTACCTGACGAGGCGCAAGCGTACACAGCCCATGGGTCGCGCATCCTGCGGGTCGGTCTTTCGCAACCCGCCCGATGCGAGCGTGGGCAAGCTTATCGAGGATTGTGGATTAAAGGGTTTTTCGATTGGCGGCGCGGAAGTTTCGCCCGTTCACGCTAATTTTATCGTTAATAACGGAACTGCCTCGGCCGATGACGTTGCCGCGGTTATCAGACATGTGCACGGAAAGGTGAGGGAGGCGTATGGCATCGAGCTCAGACCGGAAGTTAAATTCCTCGGCTTCTAGAGCATCGAAACCCACCTTCCGCCGCGCCGGAGGGCGTTCCGGCGCGCCTGCCAAACCTCAACGCAATACCGTCGCGCACTCTAAGTCTGTCGGGCATGCTCGACAGACCAGTCGTCCGGTCGTCGGCTCGCAGCTCGGTAATCGTCCGGCCGCAAAAAAGTCCTCGCGTCCCTCGGTGACGTCAAAGCCTGTTATGGGCGCCAAGCCTGCCCGTCCCATGGCAACTCCTAAGCCACCGACGGGAACTAAAACGCTGCGTCCGGGTCGCACGCTGGGCGCATCGAAACCGCGCTCGCTGACATCGGTGCCGGCTACCGCCAAGAAGCCTTCGGGTAAAAAAGGCGTCAACCCGTTGTCTTCACTTGGGGCGATGGCAAATAAAACATCAGACGCCGCTTCTGTCGTTACAGGCAAAGGCAAAATCGTGGGCGGCGTTCTGGCCGTCTTGGCCGTGCTCGTCGTCGTTGCCATCGTGGTGATTAACTCTGGATTGTTTACCGCCACTGATATTCAGATTCAAGGCAGCGAGCATGTGACGAAGCACGATGCTATCCAGCTGATCGATTTGCCCGAGGGAACGTCGCTTTTTAACGTCGATCCCGACCAGATTACCGAGGACCTCAAGCAGAACCCGTGGGTCTCGGGCGTGGATGTTCAGCGTCAGTTCCCGCATACGCTCATCATTACGCCTATGGAGCGCAAGGTCATCGCAATTGCCTATATCAGCTCCGATGACCTAGCCTGGGCCATCGGGGATGATGACACCTGGATCGCCCCGCTGTCGACGTCGGTCGAAGTGGACGACCAGGGCAACGTCATCACGACAGGGCAGGGCTCAAATACCCTGACCGGCATCGATGCCGCACTGGCGCTCGCTAAGCACTATGGCGCGGTGTTGCTGACTGATGTCTCGGCGGATGTCGCTCCAGTTTCCGGCCAGGCGGTGAGCTCCAAGGCCGTTAAGGCCGGCCTGGATTATGTGCGTGGTTTTTCGAGCGAGTTCTTGGGACAAGTCAAGGATATTTCCACGCCTTCGGTCGAAGCCATCTCGGCAAACCTCAATAACGGCATTGAGGTGTCGCTGGGCGATTCGGACGATATCGCCAAGAAGGAACGCGTAGTCACCAAGTTGCTTTCGCAGGTAGAGGGCGTAACGTATATCAATGTGCGCTCTCCGGGCAACTACACATTTAGGAATGCTCCGACCTCATAGCGCTGGTTGATGCTTTGTTGAGTGGCCATACCACGCCGTTTATCTGGTTTGTTTGGTTTTCACGGTCAATTATTTGACTGATACGTTCATAATGTGCAACCATAATACGGTTTACCTTTGCATTTACTTTCAACCTGAAGGTTAATGTGCGCAGGGGTCGACCCATGCTATGGCTATAACCTTTGTTCGGAGGACCGACATGCACGAGACAGAGATCAACAACTACCTTGCCGTCATTAAGGTGGTCGGCGTCGGCGGCGGCGGTACCAACGCGGTCAATCGAATGATCGAAGAGGGCATCCGCGGCGTCGAGTTTGTTGCCATCAACACCGATGCTCAGGCACTCGCGATCTCTGATGCCGATATCAAGGTGCACATCGGCACCGACCTTACCCGCGGCCTGGGCGCCGGCGCCAACCCCGAGGTTGGCCGCAAGGCTGCCGATGAGTCCCGCGACGACATTGCCGAGGCGCTCGCTGGCGCCGACATGGTGTTCATCACCTGCGGCGAGGGCGGTGGCACCGGTACCGGCGCTGCTCCCATCGTTGCCGATATCGCGATGAACGAGGTCGGCGCACTGACCGTCGCCGTCGTGACCAAGCCCTTCACCTTCGAGGGCCGCAAGCGCAAGAAGAGCGCCGAGGAGGGCATTAAGACCCTCTCCGATTGCGTCGATACCATGATCGTCATCCCCAACGATAAGCTGCTCGACATCGCCGAGAAGAAGACTACCATGCTCGAGGCCTTCGCGATTGCCGATGGCGTCCTTTCCCAGGGCACCCAGGGCATCACCGACCTCATCACCGTCCCCGGTATCATCAACCTGGACTTCGCCGATGTTAAGACCATCATGAAGCAGGCCGGTACCGCCATGATGGGTATCGGTACCTCTTCTGGGGATACCCGTGCCGTCGACGCTGCCCAGCAGGCCATCTCCAGCCCGCTGCTCGAGAGCTCCATCGATGGTGCCACACGCGTGCTGCTCTCCATCGCCGGTTCCAAGGACCTGGGCATCCAGGAGATCAGCGACGCCGCCGACGTTGTCGCCAACGCCGTCGACCCCGAGGCCAACATCATCTTCGGTACCGTTGTCGACGAGTCCCTGGGCGATCAGGTGCGTATCACCGTCATCGCTACGGGCTTCTCCGACTCCAACGTCAACCGTCAGGACGAGCTCTTTGCTGCTCAGCAGTCTCAGAGCAAGGCCGCTGCCTCCGCTGAGCCGCAGCGCACCGCTCCGGCCACCAGCCCGGCTCAGGCCGCTCCGACCCGCAACGTCGGTGGCACCGAGCTTCCTAACTTCGGCAACGATCAGTTCGAGCTTCCCGACTTCCTGAAGCGCGGTAGCTTCTGAGTCGTTCTTTGCATTGTTGCTCACGGGGGCGTGTCCGTATGGACGCGCCCTTTTTATTTCGACTTTGTAAACTAGAACCTCCAATCTCTTTACGTTCCCTTTACGATTGCCTCCAGTGCAGCAGGTATCCTTTTAGAGAAGTATGACAGCCGTATAAACGCGGGCTGTAGCGGCGATGCCGCGGTACTTGTGTTATTAGGAGGCTTTAGTATGGCAGCACGTGCGGACAACGTTTCGCGTGTCGACCATGATGGAGTTACGTTGGTGGAAGGCGCGACATCCGATGTTCGCTTTGCCTTCACCGAGCGCGCCGGTGGTGTTTCCGAAGATGCGTACTCCTCACTCAATTTGGGCTCGCATGTTGGCGATGACCCCTTTGCTGTTCAAGAAAATCGTCGTCGCGTGCTCGAGGCTATGGGTGCCGCCGAGTGCGAGCACAACTTGCTCGTTCCCAATCAGGTCCATGGTGACCATATCGTTGCGGTGACCTCGAACGGCGCCGATGACCTTGAGGACGTCCGCGAGCAGATTGCCGAGGGCTGCGATGCCATCGTCTGTACGGCGCATAACGTACCCGTGCTGCTCTGCTTTGCCGACTGCGTTCCCGTGGTGCTGGTGGCCCCCGGCGGATTTGCCGTGGTGCACTCCGGTTGGAAGGGCACGATTGCACGTATTTCCGCCAAGGCGTGCCAGGCGCTTTGCGATGCTGCCGGTTGCGATGCGAGCGACGTTTCCGCCTATATCGGCCCCCATATCTTGGGTGACGAATATGAGGTATCCCAGGAACTCATGGATCGCTTTGCCGCCGAGTTCTCTTGCATCGATGCGAATACCTCTCGCATGCTCGATCTTTCCGCTGCCATTCGCGAGGCGCTGGTAGATGTCGGTGTCGACGCGGATAATATCGTGGATACCCAGCTTTCGACCGTGCGTCAGAACGACCGCTTTTATTCCTACCGTAACGAGGACGGCACCTGTGGGCGCCATGCTGCGATCGGCGTGATGCTATGAGAAAGATCGTATCGGTCCTGAGCGCCGCTGTGCTTACGCTTACGCTGTGCGCCTGTTCTTCGGGATCTTCTAGCTCTTCCATTACCGTGGCCGGCTCCACGACCTGCCTTCCTATCGCCGAGATTGCGGCCGAGGGCTTTAAGGAGGAGACCGGCATCGACGTGCTCGTTTCCGGTTTGGGTTCTTCCGCTGGGATCGAGGCCGTCAGCGCCGGCACGGCCGATATCGCCAGCTCCTCCCGTGGACTCAATGCCGACGAACAGGATCTGGGCCTGACTCCCATTGTCATTGCCCACGACGGTATTGCGGTCATCGTGAACGACGACAACCCCGTCGATAACCTCTCGACCGAGCAGCTCCGCGATATCTACGCCGGCAAGATTACCAATTGGAAAGAGGTCGGTGGCGAGGACCTGAGGATTCAGGTCATCAACCGAGACGAGGCGTCCGGTACGCGCGAGGCCTTCCGTACCATCGTGATGGATGGCACGCCGTTCGATCGCCGCTCGGCCGTTCTTTCGGGTACGGGCCAGGTGCGCGACGTGGTATCTCGTTCGCGTGGGGCCATCGGCTACATTTCGCTGGGCTTCGTCGATAGCCTCAACGCCAAGACCTCGGTCAAGGCCGTCTCGGTCAATCATGTTGAGGCGTCCGAGAAGACGGTCGCGAGTGGCGGCTATCCCATCTCGCGCGACCTTTACTTCTTTGTGAAGGGTGTGCCTTCGCAGCAGGCGCAGGATTACATCGACTATGTGACGTCCGAAAAGATGGACAAGCAGATTCGCGAGGCGGGCTTTATTCCCGTCACCAACGACGAGAAGGGGAGTGAGTAGCATGGAAGCACAGGAAAACTCCCAGACTGAGCAGAATGTTCAGACGCCCAAGAAGCGCGAGCTGGCGCTCGTATCGCGCAATACCTATATCAAGGAGAAGGCGCTGCAGTGGATCTTCTTTGCCTGCGCGTTCTTGGCGGTCGTTACCGTCATCCTGATTTTTGTCTTTACCACGTACTCGGCGCTGCCCGTCTTTACTGACATCGGTCTGGCTGACTTCTTTAGCTTTACGTGGGCGCCTTCCGAGGGCCACTACGGCATCTTGTCGCTGCTTGCTGGCTCGGGTCTGGTGACCGTCGGTGCGCTCGCCATGGGCGTGCCGCTGGGCGTGGGTACGGCCGTTTACCTGGTCGAGATTGCCAGCAAGCGCGTGCGCAAGCTCATCAGCCCCGCCGTTGACCTGCTGGCGGGCATACCCTCCATCATCTACGGCTTCTTTGGCATGATCATCATCCGCCCGTTTATCGCACAACTGACCGGCGGCCTTGGTTTTGGTGCGCTGACGGCGTGGTTTGTGCTCGCCATCATGATCGTCCCTACCATCACCACGCTCACCATCGATGCTCTCAATTCCATTCCCATGGGCATTCGCGAGGCATCGTATGCCATGGGCGCCACAAAGTGGCAGACCATCTATAAGGTCGTGCTACCTGCCGCGAAGCTGGGTATCGTTGATGCCATCGTGCTGGGTATGGGCCGTGCCATCGGCGAGACCATGGCCGTGCTCATGGTCGTAGGTAACGCCCCGGTTATTCCCGACAGCATTGCGAGCCCCATCTCGACGCTCACGAGCCAGATTGCGCTCGACATGAGCTATTCCTCGGGTCTGCACCGCTCGGCGCTGTTCGGCATGGGTGTGGTCCTGTTTATCATCTCCGCCACGCTGGTGGGTATCGTTCGTCTGATTTCCAAGAAGAAGAGGGGGTAGGCTATGTCCGATTCCGTTGACACGACGGTCGATACGACCTCGTCGCGCGAGCGCATCAAGCGTGCCCTTTCCCACGGCAAGAAGGGCCGCATCAACAAGGACCTGTCCAACAAGATCATGCTTGGCGTGTTTCGTGCCGCTGCCTACATCACCACGCTGGTGCTGGTCGCTATCATCGCCTACGTGGTCATCAACGGCCTGCCACACATCTCGCTCGACTTTATCTTCGGTTGGCCCCAGGGCGTCAACGCCGAGGGCGGAATTTGGCCCACGATCGTCTCGACCGTCTACGTGACGGCGCTCGCCATGCTTATCTGCACGCCGATCGCTGTGCTGGCAGCCGTCTATCTGGCCGAGTACGCCAAGCAGGGCAAGGTCGTCGAGCTCATTCGCTACGCTGCTGACGCTTTGGCCTCGGTGCCCTCCATCGTTATGGGCCTGTTTGGCTACGCCTTGTTTGTCGAGGCTATGGGCCTGGGCCTTTCGATGGTCTCGGCCGCTCTGGCGCTCGCGCTCTTGATGCTTCCCATCGTCATGCGCACCACCGAAGAAGCCATTCGCGCCGTTCCGCGCTATATCCGTTGGGGCGCGTACGGCCTGGGCGCTACCAAGTGGCAGGTCGTCTCCAAGATCGTGCTTCCTTCGGCCTTTGGCCGCATTGCCACGGGCATCGTCCTTGCCATCGGCCGTGCCATCGGCGAGACCGCCGTGGTGCTCTACACCATGGGCCAGGCCATCAATCTACCTATTTCGCCGCTCGATTCCGGTCGTCCCATGACCGTTCACCTGTACCTGCTTGCCAACGACGGCATCAACATGAACGCAGCCTACGGCACCGCGCTCTTGCTGATGGTGATCATTTTGGCCTTCAACCTGTTTGCGCGCTTCCTGTCGCGCAAGCGTCGCTAGTTAAGGAGTCCCATGTCCGTTTATCAGTCCGCTCCCGCGTTGGAGCAAGCGGCCATTACGGCCAAGGATTTCAACTTTTGGTACGGTGACTTTCATGCGCTGACGGGGCTTGACCTCAACATCGCCAAAAACGCCATCACCTCCTTCATTGGCCCTTCGGGCTGCGGCAAGTCGACGTTTTTGCGCTGCATCAACCGCATGAATGACCTGATTGAGGGCACGCGCGTCGAGGGCACCATGACGCTCGACGGCAACGATATCTATGCCGAGGGTGTCGATCCGGTCGATCTCCGTCGTCGCGTGGGCATGATCTTTCAGCAGCCCAACCCGTTTCCCAAATCCATCTACGAGAATGTCGCCTTTGGCCCTCGTCTGCAGGGCGTGACTAGCAAAAGCGACCTCGATGACATCGTGGAAGAATCGCTCAAGCGCGCCAACCTCTGGAAAGAGGTATCCAATCAGCTCAACAAGGATGGTTTGGCGCTCTCGGGCGGTCAGCAGCAGCGTCTGTGCATCGCGCGCGTGCTTGCGGTGCAACCCGATGTCCTCCTGATGGACGAGCCCTGCTCCGCCATCGACCCCACTTCCGTCTCTAAGGTCGAGGATCTGATGGCCGAGCTGGCGCCCGAGATGACGATCATCATCGTCACGCATTCTATGCAGCAGGCCGCTCGCATTAGCGACTACACCGCATTTTTCTTGCAGGAAGTTGCCGGCGAGCCCGCCACGCTCATCGAGTATGGTCAAACCGACGCGATCTTCACCAGCCCGGTGGATTCACGGACGGAAGACTATATCACCGGCCGCTTTGGCTGATCGGTGCGACTAGTCCCAAGCCGATCGGACTTGGTCCGGTGCGTATTCACTGTGCGGGCGGCATGACCGCACCCAACTGATTGGAGTGAACCATGCGCAAACTGTTTTCCCGTCAGCTCATCGAAGCCCGTCACGAGATGCTGAGCATCTACGAGGCTGTAGATCTGGCGCTTCACGACGCCGTGAAGGCCTATGTGACCGACGATCGCAAGCTCGCCACCAAGACCAAGAAGCGCACGCTCTCGATCGATGCGCGCTGCGCCAACTTGGAGGCCGTGTGCTACAACCTGATCGCTACGCAGTCGCCGGTCGCCTCCGACTTCCGCTTGCTGCAGACGATCATCTACGTCGACTTTAACCTGCAGCGCATGACCGATAAGGTTCGCCAGATCTGCCGCGCCACGCATCACATGGTCAAGGCCGACATCTCGCTGCCCCAGGAACTCGTCGCTACGGTCGAGGCCGAGGCCGAGGCTGTTTACCAGGTGCTGGGTTCGTCACTTTCTGCGCTCGTCACCAACGACATGTCCATCATCTGCAACCTGGCCGGCGAGGACGAGCCGGTGCATGCGGCGTACGAGAAGTTCTTCCGCACCTTTAACCGCATGGACACGGGCGATTTTATGGACGACGACAGCAACTATGACGACCTGCGCCGCGCCATCATGGTCTCGCGCTACCTCGATCGTATCGCCTCGATTTCGATCGATGCCGCCTGCCGTCTGACCTTCCTTTTGACCGGACAGCGTATGACTGCCGGCGATATCGCCCGTACGGACGAGGATGAGCTTGAGAGCATGCGCGTGCCTTCGGGCGAGGGTGTCATCATGAGGCCTGCCGTCGATGCACACTATGTTGCCAAAGTGCCCGCTAACGAGGTGAGCGAGGGTCTCCGCTACCTGCTCGAGCACCTCGAGGACGAGGACGACGCCGAGGACGACGAGGAGTAGGGCGGCCCCGTTCGTCGAAAGATTGTAAATACCTAAGTGAGCGCGGCCTTGCACATGCGAGGCCGCGCTCTTGCGTTAGCATGGGACTACTTGTTTGGCTGTCTGCGGAGGCGATTGGCAATGGATAACTATTTGGACTTGATACGCGCTCGCCGCGAGCAGATTCTCGAACGTTTTTATGCGGCGCTCGATCGCGCGGGCCGTCCCCACGATGCCGCGCGCCTGATTGCCGTCTCCAAGACTGTTGGCGTTGATGAGACCGTTGCCGCTATTCAGACGGGGTATCGCCATTTTGCCGAGAACCGCCCGCAGGAGCTCGTTCGCAAGCTTGCGGGCCTCGTAGAGCATCCGGAGCTACCCGAGGTGCGCTTCGATATGATCGGCAACCTGCAGACCAACAAGATCAATGCGGTTCTGGGCTCGGCCGAGCTGATTCATTCGGTAAGCTCGCTGCATTTGGCTCAGGCCATCTCGAGCCGTGCGGTCCGCAAGATTGAGGCGGGCGAGCTCTCCGGCCCCCAGCGCGTGCTGCTCGAGGTTAATGTGAGCGGCGAGGAGTCCAAGGGCGGCTTTTCGCCCGACGAGGTTCGCGCTGCCGCAAGTGAGCTTGCAGAGCTTGAGGGAATTTGTGTGCAGGGCCTTATGACTATGGCACCCCGGGGGAATAAGGATGTGGCGCGCCGCACTTTTGCCGGACTTCGCGAGCTAAGGGATGAGCTTGAGGCGACGCACTCCGACCTGAGCCTGCCCGAACTTTCCTGCGGCATGAGCGAGGACTTTGAGCCTGCCCTTGAGGAAGGCTCTACGCTCGTTCGCCTGGGCAGGGTAGTATTTAGCCCGGAGTTTGCAGTAAAATAAGGCTCTGAAGTGCGCACTGATTATCAGAGCGCCTGCACTAAACCGCGAGAGGACACAACCATGGGCTTCCTTGACGAGATTAAAAATAAGATGCACCTGGGCGGCCAGCAGGGTTACGACCAGGGTTATGGTCAGGACGACGACTACGGCTACGATGATGGCTATGACGACGGCTACCAGAACAACGGTTACAGCGGTGCCTCGGGCGAGGGCTTCTACACCCAGGATGAGCCGAGCAACGGCCTGTTGGGTCAGACGCGCCGCGGCGAGGCCGAGTCGGTGGCCGTGTACACGCGCTCCGGTCAGCTGGTCGGCGACGATTCTCGCCATGCTACGACCTACAACCCGCCATCGCGCTCGCAGGAGACGGTTGCGGGCGGTTATCGTCCCGGTGCCTACGACACGCCGTCGAGCTACGCCGAGAGCACGCGTGCCCGCGCTGCTGCCCCCGCGCCTGCTCCCTCACCGAGCGATGCCTCGGCGTATGCGAGCAACATCATCAACGCTACGCCGCAGCTGCCGGCTTATGTCCTGCGCCCCGAGAGCTATGACGACGTGGAGACCGTCGTGCGCCGCGTGCGCACCAAGCAGCCTGTCGCGCTGATTTTTGTGGGCGTTCGTACTGAGGTCGCCAAGCGCGTCCTGGACTTCTCTTACGGCTTTGCCTGCGGCTTGGGTGCCACCGTCAAAGAGGTGGGCGATCGCGTGTTTATGGTGCTGCCCGCCGGTTGCGAGGTCAAGGATTCGGACCTCAAAAAGCTCCGTGCCGACGGCTACCTTAAGTAAAGACAAGACGAGGAGATTCTCATCAACATCTACACCATTGTCCAGTTGGTCAATACGCTGTTCAACTTCTACTCCACGCTCATCGTGGTCTACTGCCTTATGACGTGGATCCCTATGAAACAGGGCGGATTGCTACAGGATATCGCCGCCGTCCTCGATAGCGTGTGCGGCCCGTGGCTCAATTTGTTCCGCCGGTTTATTCCGCCCATGGGCGGCGTCGATTTTTCACCGGTCGTTGCGATTATTGCGTTGCAGTTGGTGCAGAAGCTGGTTCTGCAACTTCTTATAGGTATACTCATATAAAACTGGCTTAGTAACTCACGTCGGGCGCACGGCGCCAAGGCGAAGATAAAGGAGAACTTGTTATGGCTATTACCCCTGCTGACATTCAGGCTCAGACCTTCTCTGAGGCCAAGCGCGGCTACGATCCCGCCGAGGTCGACGTCTTCCTGGAGACCCTGTCCTCCGAGGTCGACGCCATGCTCGCCAAGATCGTCGATCTTAAGGGTCGTCTGACTGCCACCGAGCAGCAGCTCGCCGATACGCAGGCCCAGCTCGTTCAGGCTCAGGATGCTGCCGCTCAGGCCGTCCCTGCCGCGCCCGTCGCCGCTCCTGCACCCGACTTCTCCGCTCAGGAGCGCCAGATTTCCGCTGCCCTGATTGCTGCCCAGCAGACCGCCGAGGGCATCGTCAACGATGCCAACGAGAACGCCGACCGTATCCGCAACGAGGCCGACGCCAAGGCCCGCGAGGTTATCCGCCAGGCTCTGACCGAAAAGCAGGCTGAGCTCGAGGAGATCGATCGTCTCAAGGCTTCTCGTGAGGAGTTCAAGGCCGAGTATCTCAAGCTCATCCAGCACTTCATGGACGATGCCCAGAACTCCTTCCCGGCCGACCTCATGGCCTCCACGCCGGTCGGTTCTGCCGCTTCTCCTGCGGTGACTGTTCCCGCCGAGCCGCTGCCCGTCGCTGACCCGGTTGTCCCCGTGGCCGATCCCTTCGCCCCGATCGACAACTTCTCTGCCGACGACCTGGACTAACATTCGGCCTACAATTTAGTGCCTAGAAAGGACCCGCAGCTTGCGGGTCCTTTTTTATGACTGTACCGTGGCGCGCAACATAAAAAACCGAGCCCTGCACATAGTGGCGCAGAACTCGGCGAACCGGTGAGCGGTCAAGGATAGGTTTTAGGGCATGTCCCAAAATCTACTTGAGGAGGAAGTCGGAGAGGGGAATGGTACGGGCCTCGCGATGCTCGGAATCGGCGATGTGGTCGGCAGGATATCCGCAGACGAGCATGTGATAGGGATAGACGCCCTCGGGCAGGTTGAACTGCTCCTGTGCCACCTCGGGCTTAAAATGGCATACCCAACACGTTCCCAGGCCCTGCTCGGTGGCCTCCATCATCATCTGATCGCACACTATGGACGTATCGATTTCACTGGAATTCATCTGGTCATACGGGCGCACCCAAGCGTCTTCGGTAACGCTACAAATAAGGAAGATGAGCGGAGCGCCAAAGATAGATCCATCACGAGCAAACCGAGGCTGACAAGCAGCAGCCTTCTCCAGAAGCTCAGGCGTATCCAGCACCATCACACGAGAAGGATGATTATTACAAGCAGAAGGAGCAATCCGCCCAGCCTCAACAATGGCATCCACCACAGCTTGCTCAACAGAACGATCCTCAAACTCACGACAAGAATATCGACCCCGAGCCAGATCCATATACGACATACAAGCCCTCCAACAATTTAAAATCAAACAAACCCAAAGTAACCCAAACAGTATCCAAAGCAGCAATCAGCCAATCGCTCATCGAATACCAAAGTAAAACCCCGAGCAATCAAGGGTCATCACAGCAAAGGCCCCACCACGCTCAACCCCTCAGCCAAAGTTCCCAATGGTGGTACGTAAGGGAGCGGGCCCGACCACTAATACCTTTTGAACGACTCTGCTTGCAGCCGGAGTGAAAAAGGTATTAGTGGTCGGGCCCGCGACCGGTGGGACACGTACCCCCAATTAACTGTTCTTCATGACAATCGAATCCACGACATCGGCCACATTCTCACAGCAGTCAGCACAGTACTCCAGGAAGGCGTAGACGTCACGCCAGGCGATGACCTCGAGCGGATCCTTGCCGTTGACGTGCAGGTTGCGCATAGCGTTGATGTAGAGCTCGTCGGCCTCGGACTCGATCGTGTTGATCTGGATGACGAGTTCGCGCAGGGTCTTGGACTTGCGGTAGTTGGGCAGCTCGACCATCAGGTCCTTCATGGCGCGACAGGCGTCGGTCACCTTGTGGGCGATCACGATGGCATCGGGATGGATGCTCTGGATGTTGGTGAAGTAGACGCGCTGCACGACGCCCTCGATACGGTCGAGCACGGTGTCGAGCGAGCAGCTCATCAGGTCCAGGTCCTCGCGCTCAAGCGGGGTGATAAAGGCCGTGAGCAGGGCGTCTTCAAGCTCATGGTGCTTCTTGTCGGCCGCGTGCTCAATCGCGTGCATCTTGTCGAGCATATCGTGAATCTTCGCGGGATCGAAGTTCTCAAAAATCTTGGTGAGCAGCTCGGCAGCCTGTACGGCAAGATCGGCGCAAGCGACGTAGTTGTCAAAGTAGAACGAATCGGGTTTCTTTGCCATGGGTGGGTCCTTTCGAGGCGAAGACGGGTGGGCGAAGTATTGCGGTCCAGATGGACGCTCGGTTTGACTAGATGAACATCATGAACAGCTTGGCCATGACAAAGCTGATGAGTCCGCAGGCAGGGAAGGTGAAGAACCAGGTGAACATCATGTCCTTGACCACGCCGAAGTTGATGGCCGAAAGGCGCTTGACGGCGCCGACGCCCATGATGGCGCAGGTCTTGATGTGGGTGGAGGACACAGGGATACCGGTAAGGGTGGCAAGCAGCAGGTTTGCGGCGCCTGCGAGGTCGGCGGAGAAGCCCTGATACTTCTCCAGCTTGACCATGCTCTGGCCGACGGACTTGATGATGCGCTCGCCGCCCACGCTGGTGCCGACACCCATGGTGGCCGAGCACAGCAGCATGATCCAGATGGGGATGCCGGCATCGCCGACGCTCGTCTGGCCGTTGGCGAAGGCGACACCTAAAAAGAGCACGCCGATGAACTTCTGTCCATCCTGCGCGCCGTGCATAAAGCTCATGGCCGCAGCGCTCGCGATTTGAGCGTATTTAAAGAAGACGTTGGCACGTCGCCTGTTGGCGGCGGCAAACAGAATCGAGACGAGTTTGCACAGGATCCAGCCCATGACAAAGCCCAGACCGATGGAGAGCGCCAGGCCGTAGATGACCTTCATCCACTCGTGGACGTTGACGCTGTTCGCGCCGCCGAGGGCGATAGCGGCACCGGTCAGGCCGGCGATAAGGCTGTGGCTTTGCGAGGTGGGGATACCAAAACGCGATGCCGTGGCACCGTAGACGACGATGGAGAACAGAGCAGCGCAGAGGCACGCAAGCGCCATGGTGCTGTTTCCGCCAAAGTCGACGATATGTGAGATGGTGTTGGCGACGCTCGCGTTAAAGTGCGTCATGATGAGCACGCCCAAGAAGTTGAATGCGGCGCTCATGAGAATGGCGGCGCGGGCGGGCATGCAACGCGTGGTGACGCAGGTCGCGATGGCGTTGGGCGCGTCGGTCCATCCGTTGACGAAGATGGCGCCGAGCGCGAGAATCACGGTGACGGCAAGGACTGGGTTCGACACAATTTGGCCGAGGAAGGTTGAGAACGTTACGTCCATATATGGGCTTTCTCGAAGTTTGCAGACACGTTACAAAAACATGATAAATCGTATCACCTCCTGCTGGTTTCTTTACCGAGTTCTGATGGGAGAAGTGAATTTTTTGGCACTAAAATTGAATATAAGCCCTGTTGACCGCGGGTATTCTTTTTGCTAACACGCCATGAGGACACGTGTGCGCGCCCCAACACCCCAAAACCACAGTCTGTTCGCTTTACAACATGCAAACACGCGTTCGATAATAGGGGGCATGGAATATCGACAGACAGACGGCAAAACTCGGCGCGTGCACAAGCAGTATGTGGACGTCGTGGCTCGCATCCTCGCGGGCGGACAGGTCGTGCCGGTCACCGTCTGCTGGGTCGACGGCCGTTGTTTTACGATCGACGAAATTATCTCGACCACTGGGTTTGGCCTGATGGTCCACGGCATCCGTACGGCAACATATAAGGTGCGTTTTGGTGGGCACGCGACCGAGTTGTATCTGGAGGACCAGACGCGCGAGCGGGCGGACGGCTCGCAGGCGCACGTGATGCGTTGGTGGGTCTGGGCCTTTGATCGTACGCTTGAGGGCGAGCGCCGTAGGTAAGGACGTGCGGCATTCGGGTACAATGGCAGGAATCTTGTCACCTACGGCGCTGTCGTGCGCTTTTTGAAAGGACGAAGTATGAACGATATCCAGGGCTATCAGAACGGCCCCATCGAGACCGGCGCAAGTCGCGCCAAGGAGATGTCGCCGCGCGCGTACAATCTCGCCATGTCTGCTCTCATTTTCTTGGGCTTTTGCGCCATGGGCGCCGGTGCTTACTTTACGAGCACCATGGCGTTTGCCCGCATGATGATGAGCGGCGCCGCCCTGCCACTGGTCTTTGGCTCGTTTATCCTGACTATTGTCGGCATCGTCATGATGTCTGCTGCTGCCAGCAAACAGTCCGTGGGCCTGTCGCTCGCGGGTTACGTGATCTTTGCGAGCACCTTTGGCCTGACCGCGTCGTTTGGCCTTGCCAACTATGACCTGCCCACCATCAACACCGCTTTTATCGCCACCGCTGCAATCACCTTTGTCTTTGGCGCCTTGGGCGTGACGTTCCCCAAGTTTTTCCAACGCGTATATGGCATCGGCTTTGGCATCCTGCTTGCCACGATTCTGGTCGAGATCGTGCTGATGTTCATGGGCGTTTCGCAGTCCATCACCGACCTGATCGTGATCGTGGTGTTCGCCGGGTTTATTGGCTACGACACCTATGTTGCCACGACGGTGCCGCCCACGCTGCCCAACGCCGTGCTCATGGCGTCCAACCTGTTCGTGGACATTATCAACGTGTTCCTGCGCATCCTGAACATTCTCGGTCGTCGCGACTAGTGGCGAATTGCGGCGGTGCTTGCCGTGCGTGCAAATCGATGCGAAAGGCGGTCCTTCGGGGCCGTCTTTTTTGTACGCGGCGGGGTATCATGGATGGGAAAAGCCGATAGCGGCAGCGACAGGAAAGGTGGCCACGTATGGCAGATGTCGACAACAGGAACCGTAACCGCAGGTCTAACCGAGCGGGTCAGCCCAATCCCAAGCGCGAGGCGCGTGCCAAGGCCGCCGAGCGCCATGTGGCGGCTGTGTCCGAGGCCTGCGCCAAGGACATCGAGCGTTCGCTTGCCGGCGTGCGCGAATTCGACGGTATGCCTGCCGGCTTTGTCGCGGCGATGAAGGCCAAGGCCCAGAAGGAGGCGGCTGCTGAGGAGCAGGCCGCCGAGGCTGTGGAGGCTGACGCTGCCGAGGTGGAGACCGCGGTCGAGCCCGAGGTGGCGCTCGAGTCCGCCGAGTCGGCCGACGAGGCTGAGTCCGAGCCCGCCGAGGAGCCTGCTCCGGCCCTGCCCGAGGTCACTGTGCTTGATGCTTCCGCCACGCAGGCAATCCTCGATAACGGCCGCGGCTATGCGCAGTTCTGCGATATGGCCGTGTTTGCCTTTGCCTCGTTTACCAATCCGGGCGGCGGCTATATCCAGGGCTACCTGGGCCAGGAGGCGACGCTCTGCGCAGATTCGTACCTGTACAACGTACTCGACAAGCAGCGTAAGTGGTACGGTGAGAACCGTCGCCGCAACATCAACTGCGAGCTGTACCGCAACCGTGCGCTGGTGGTGCCCGCGGTGCGCTTCGACCGCAACCATGTGCACGCCTATGCCGACGTAATCGTGGCCGCCGCGCCCAACGCCAAGCGTGCTCGCCAGGAGTATCGCGTGAGCGACGATGCCTTGCTTGACGCTCTGCGCGATCGCATCCGCTTTGTGCTTGCCATCTGCGACGAGCTGGGTCGCGAGAAGCTCGTACTGGGTGCTTGGGGCTGCGACAACAACGGCTTTGACGCCGAGGCCGTGGCAGAGCTCTTCCGCGAGGAGCTCGCATCGGGCGACTTTAAGGTCAAGCAGGTGTTCTTTGCCGTGCCTTCTACGCGCTGGGATGAGGACTTCGCCAAGTTCGAGCACGTGCTGGCAAGCTTCCCCGAGCGTAACGAGGAGTCCTATGCCCAGGTTGCCGCACGCGCTGCGGCTGCTCGCGCCGCCGAGCAGGCCCAGGCTGCCGCCGAGGACGATGAGGACGATGACGATTGGCGCAAGTACCTGTAATCGGTACGTGCCGACAGATAGGTCGAGCCGGCGGGAGGGCTACTCCCGTCGGCTTTTTACTAAAGGAGGGGCTTACGATGAAAAACGTTCTGTGCTTTGGTGACAGCAATACCTATGGCTATGATCCGGCTGGTATGCGCGATGGCACCGCGGTGCGCTATGCGCAGGATGTGCGCTGGTGCGGCGTGGCGCAGCGTGACCTGGGCGAGGGCTGGCATGTGATTGAGGAGGGGCTCAACGGCCGCACGACGGTGCGCGACGATATGTGTCATCTGGACACTAACCTCAACGGCATTCGCGCGCTTCCGATGCTGCTCGAGGCCCATAAGCCGCTGGATGCGATCGTGATCATGCTGGGCACCAACGACTGTAAGACGGTCTTTAACGTGACAGCTTCTGATATTGCCCGCGGTGCCATGGCGCTGATTCGCGCCGTCCGCGCGTTTCCGTGGACCGACGCCGCGCCTTGTCCGCGCATTCTGCTGATGGCTCCTATCAAGATTAAGCCGCAGATCGCCGATGTGTACATGACCGACTTTGACGAACACTCCGTCGAGGCTTCGGAGCATTTTGCCGAATACTATGCGCACGTGGCCGAGCAGTTTGGCTGCGACTTTTTGAATGCCGCCGAGTTTGCCGAGCCGGGCGATATCGATTATCTGCACATGATGCCCGAAAGTCACGAGAGCTTGGGCCACGCTGTGGCAGCCAAGCTCCAGGAGATGCTCGGTGAATAGCGCGACCCCAAGCCACCGCAAAGGTACCTTTGCGGTGGCTTGATTCGTTTGTTTGTCTTGATCTGTAACAGTTGTAAGGTCGAAAACGGGCTAGATGTTACAGATTGAGATTATTTAGGTCGATATCGGTCGTTTGTCTCGATCTGTAACATCTAGGGTCGATTTTGCCGAGTTACTGTTACAGATCGAGATGTTTGTGGGGACCACCGCAAAGGTGCCTGTCCCCTTTGCGGTGGTTTTGGGCTGCGAATCTTAATACTGCCACATATGGTTAACGGGGCCGGAGCCTTTGCCCATGTCAAAGCCGGCGGCGAGAGCGCCCGTTAGGTAGGCCTTGCCGGCGTTGACGGCATCGGCAAGATCCATACCCTGGGCCAGCGCGCAGGCGATGGCTGACGAGAGCGTGCAGCCGGTGCCGTGCGTGTTGTCGGTCTCGATACGCTTGTGGCGGAACCACGTGGTGAGCGGATCGCCCAGATGGTTGCCCTCGTCATCGAGCGGCGCGGGCTCTGCTAGCACATCGTTGGCCTCGTTGACAAAATGCCCGCCCTTAACGAGGGACGCGCAGCCAAAGCGGCGGGTGAGGAGCATGGCGGCATTTTGTTGCGTGCGCTCGGAATCGACCTCGTAATCGAGCAGCGCCATGGCCTCGGGAATATTGGGCGTGATGACGGTCGCCAGTGGGAACAGGCGGCGTGTAAGCGCTTCGGCGGCGTCCTCTGCGATCAGGCGAGCGCCCGAGGTGGCGACCATGACGGGGTCGACGACGATATTTTGTGCGTCCCAGGCGCTCAAGCGGTCGGCGATAACCTCGATAATCTCGACAGAGGAAACCATGCCGATCTTGACGGCACTGGGGCGGATATCGTCAAAAACGGCATCGATTTGCGCCGCGACAATATCCGGGGAGATGTTTTGCACAACGGTGACACCGAGCGTGTTTTGTGCGGTTATGGCCGTGATGGCCGTCTCGGCATACAGGCGGTGCGCCGTGATGGTCTTGATGTCGGCCTGAATGCCGGCACCACCGCTGGAATCTGATCCTGCGATGGATAGAACGGCGGGTACCTTACTGCGATCCATGTTCGCTCCCTTGTTCGGTCGGATTCAAATGGGTCTTCTGCCTGCATTATAAAGTTGCCCGGGCCAGCTGTATGCCGATCCCGGGCGGGCGGTGCAATCTTTACGTAAATGTAAGAAAATGTTCACATGTCAACAATTGACGAACACCTTGTGGCCGTTTGTGTCTCCGGTGACGAGTTAGTCCTCCATGCCAAGATCGATCGTCGTGCCCTCGAACACCTTGTTGACGGTGCGGACGGCGCACATCTTGCCGCACATGGTGCAGGTGCCCTCGGTGGCGGCAGGGGACTCCTCGTAGCGCTTTTTGCCCGTAACTGGGTCGAGAGCACACTTCCACATGGCATCCCAGTCGAGCTTGCGGCGTGCCTGGCCCATCTTGTCGTCCATGTCGCGGGCGTGCGGCACCTTCTTGGCGATATCGGCGGCATGTGCGGCGATCTTAGTGGCCATGAGGCCGTCGAGCACATCCTGGGCGTTAGGCAGGCATAGGTGCTCTGCCGGCGTCACGTAGCACAGGAAGTCGGCGCCGGAGCTCGCGGAGATGGCGCCACCGATGGCGGCGGTGATGTGGTCGTAGCCCACACCGATATCGGTCACCAGCGGCCCCAGCACATAGAACGGGGCGTTGTGGCACAGGCGCTTCTGCAGCTTCATATTGGCGGCGATCTCGTCGAGCGCCATGTGGCCCGGTCCCTCGACCATAACCTGGACGCCCGCGGCCCATGCGCGCTTGCACAGCTTGCCCAGCTCGATCATCTCGGCGGTCTCGGTGGCATCGTTGGAGTCGTAGAGGCAGCCCGGGCGGCAGGAGTCGCCGAGCGAAATCGTCACGTCGTACTCGTGGCAAATCTCGAGCAGCTCATCGTAGAACTCATAGAACGGGTTCTCGTTGCCGGTGACCTCCATCCAGCCAAACAGCAGCGAGCCGCCGCGGCTGACGATGTTCATCAGGCGGCCGGTCTCCTTAAAGGTCTTGGTGACCGACTTGTTGATGCCGCAGTGGATGGTCATAAAGTCCACGCCGTCCTCGGCGTGCGCGCGCACGACCTCGAACAGGTCGTCCTTGGTAAGCTTGACCAGCGGCTTTTCCATGTAGCCGATGGCGTCGTACATGGGGACGGTGCCCACCATGAGCGGCGTCTCGTCGATGAGCTGCTGGCGGAACTGGCGCGTCTTGCCCGAGTTGGAAAGGTCCATGATGGCGTCGGCGCCAAAGTCCTCGGCGATCTTGACCTTCTTCCACTCCTCGGCGGCATCGGCCTTATCGCCCGAGATGCCCAGGTTGACGTTGACCTTGGTGGACAGGCCCTCGCCGACACCAAAGGCGCGCATGCCCTTTTTGATGTGCACGATGTTGGCGGGAATGGCGATGCGGCCGTCGGCCACGCGCTCGCGGATGTACTCGGGGTCGCGATGCTCGCGCTCGGCGACTTCCTTCATCTGCGGTGTGATCTGCCCGGCGCGGGCGAAGTCGATTTGCGTGACGAGCTTGGGCTCGGTCTGTGTGCTCATTGGCACGGCTCCCTTCGTTGGCATTACCCATATCAGGTTTGCGGGTCAGGGCGGGCGTGCCCAATCTCAGCCTGCCGTCTTGTCCTGCAAGCTCCCCGTTATGTCATGGGCTCAAGTATAGCCTGAATGGGTACGATTGGGCCAACGAGCGTGCCTGTGGGGAGGCGAACATGGAAGACAAGCATCTATATCGAGAGACGCAATGGGATGTATCGGCCGAGGAAAGCCGCGCGCACCATGGCCTTGTCGCGATTGGTTTTGCGGTGCTTGCCGTGCTGGTGATTGCCTTTTGTATCTGGACGTTTGGCGGTCGCGGCAGCGCTGCCTGGGAGTTTGAGGCCGATGATAGCCTACCGATTATGACGGTGAGGAGTACTGGCGGTAATGCCAATACGCTCGCCATTCCGGGCGATTATTGGTACCCGCGCGATGAGTTTGTGCAGTTGCAGCTGAGTGGTGGGTCCATTCCAGGCGAAGAAATCGAACGCGTGACGTTTGACGCGGCGCTCAAAACGCTGACGGTGAAGCTCAAAGATCAAGGAGATGTGCCCACGACCATGGATATCGCCCTGACGGAATGGCGTCTGGAGCCTCCATCGGGTGTTGCGGTGTCCGAGGTTGAGCACGTCAAGATTGTCTATCAGGACGGTTCGACAAACGGGATTGCAAAGGCCGACGGTCTAGCAGAATAGGTGTCGAGCCTAGCCAGCCAATTCATAAAAGTTGCGGTGGAATAGTTCCCGATTGTGCGATAAAAGGCTCAAATAGGAACTATTCCACCGCAAGTTATATAGAGAAGGCTGAGCGGGTCAGTGTTGGGTGCCGGCTCTAGAGCATCTGTTCGTTGATGAACACGAGGGTGCCTGGGTATGAGAGTTCGGGGGCGTGGCGATAGCCGATGTTGAGCTCGGTGAGACGGTCGGCGTCCTCGAGTCCGTTTGCTGCCATCCAGCGCACCATGGAGCCGCGCGCCTTTTTGCTGGCGGTCGAGCGCTGGATGGGCTTGCCGTTGCGGACGCCCTCGCCAAAGAGACACGTGACGACCGTGGCGTCGGTGGCGAGGCGGGTCAGAACGGCTTTGGCGTATTCCACGCTGGCAAGGTTGACGATCGTAGCGTTGGAGTCTGCCGGAGCGATAGCCCGTGCGAGCTTGTCGCCCCAAAACGCGTAGAGGTCTCGGGCGCCGTCGACGACAAGCTTCGCGCCCATCTCCAGCCGATACGGTTCAACGGCATGAAAGGGGCGTACGCATCCGTAAAGGCCCGAGAGGATCCAGAGATGGTTTTGCAGCCAGTCGAGCTGTGCGGCATCCATGACCTCGGGCGCCATGCTTTGGTATTGGATGCCGTGGTAGGACATGACGGCGGGGGAGATTCGACGCGCGATATCGGGGTCGGCGAGGTCGGCATCGCTCAGGACGGGCATAAATTCGTGAAGCGTATCCAGGCACGTTGTAAGCAGCCTGTCGCTCACGTTCCAAAGGGCCTGCAGGCCGCCGCTGCCTTCATTCCGCTCGATATCTAGCAGTGCGCGGTGGAGGCGAGCTGTCTCGCGCACAAAGGGTGGAATGCCCAGGACTTCAAAAGCATCTTGGGCCGCGCGCATTTGCTTGGCGGGCGAAATGATGACCTGCAGCATAGACTCTCCTCTGCCAAAAAAGAAGTTGCGGTGGAATACGGTCTGTTTTGGCCGTGTATGGGCCAGTTTAGTCCGTATTTCACCGCAAGTTATAAAGGGCTGGTTAGGCGCGCTCGAGGAAGGCCTTGTAGCCGCGGTAGGCCTCGTAGATGTCGGCCTTGTTGGCGACCTCCCACAGGGCGTGCATGGACAGGACGGCAACGCCGGAGTCGATGACGTTCATACCGTACTTGGCCATGATGTAGGCGATGGTGCCGCCGCCGCCTGCATTGACGCGGCCGAGCTCGCAGGTCTGGAAGTCCACGCCGGCCTCGTCCATGATGTCGCGGACGAGGGCCACGTACTCGGCGTCGGCGTCGTTGGAGCCGCCCTTGCCGCGGCTGCCCGTGTACTTGTTAAAGCACAGGCCGCGACCCATAAAGGCTGCGTTCTTGGTCTCGAACTTGCCGGCGTAGCCCGGGTCGAAGCCGGCGGACACGTCAGAGGAGAGCATACGGCTGTGGGCGAGTGCACGGCGCAGAACCAGTGGGCTATCCTCGCCGGCGAGCGTCATGATCTCGGCGACGGTGTTCTCGAAGAAGCGGCTCGTCATGCCGGTGGCACCCACGGAGCCGATCTCCTCCTTGTCGACGATGAGCGTGATGCTCGTGCGCTCCACGTTTGCGACGTCGATCTGGGCAAGCATAGAGGGGTAAGCGCAGACGCGATCGTCGTGGCCATAGCCCAGAATCATGGAGCGGTCCAGGCCCATGTCACGGGCGGGACCGGCGGGCACGACCTCGATCTCGGCGGAGAGGAAGTCCTCCTCCTCGACGTCGAACTGCTCCTTGAGGATGTCCAAGAACATCTGCTTGACGGGCTCCTTGGGGGCGTCCTTGTCGTCCTCATCGAACTTGACGGGACGGCCGCCTACGATCACGTCGAGGATCTCGGCGTCGACGGCGTCCTTGGCGGGCTTGGCCATCTGCTCGCTCGAGAGGTGGATCAGCAAGTCGGAGATGGTAAAGACCGGATCGTCGGCCTTGTCGCCGATGTTGATGTCGACGGTGGTGCCGTCCTTTTTGCAGATGACGCCCACGAGTGCAAGCGGGGAGGCCACCCAGTGGTAGCTCTTGACGCCACCGTAGTAGTGCGTGTCGAGGTAGGCCATGTCGCCGGCTTCGAAGGCGGGGTTCTGTTTAAGGTCCAGGCGCGGCGAGTCCACGTGGGCGCCCAGGATGTTAAAGCCCTGCTCGAGCGGGGCGGTGCCCAGGTTGACGAGCATGAGGTCCTTGCCGTGATTGGCGGCGTACACCTTGTCGCCGGCCTTGAGCGCGCGGCCCTCGGCGATCACGGTCTCCAGATTGACGTAGCCCGCCTCCTCGGCCATCTTGATGCCGGTCTTGACGCACAGGCGCTCGGTCTTGTTCTCGCTCAAAAACTGCTTATAGCCGCGGCAAAGCTCCTCGAGCTCCTCGATTTGCTGTGGCGTGTACTTTTTCCATGCGCAGGGACGCTCCATGACGCAGGCTCCTTTCGGATCGATCGTGCTGGTTGATGTACCGTGAGCCATCGTATCACGCACGGGCGTGAGATGGCGGCGGAGCTTGATGTGCGGTGGCCGCGGGGCGGGGAGCGTGTAAACTGGGGTGAGCAAACCGTGCCCAGCCCAAAGCGAGGTATTCAATATGTCTGATAAGCGCCGCACCTTTGCCGTTATCGACGGCAACTCGCTCATGCACCGTGCCTTCCACGCCGTGCCGCCGACCATGAACGCGCCGGACGGTCGCCCCACCAACGCGATCTTTGGCTTTCTGAACATGTTTCTCAAGATGATCGATGCCTTTAACCCCGACGGCGTGGTCGTGGCGTTTGATAAGGGCAAGCCGCGCGTGCGCATGGAGATGCTGCCGCAGTATAAGGCACAGCGTCCGCCCATGGACCCCGATCTGCACGCACAGTTTCCAATGATCAAGGAGCTGCTTACCGCGCTCAACGTGCCGATTCTGCAGTCTGAGGGCTGGGAAGGTGACGATATCCTGGGAACCATGGCGCGCCTGGGTGAGGAGGCCGGCTGCGACATGTTGCTGGTGACCGGCGACCGCGACATGTATCAGCTCGTGACCGAGCACGTCAACGTGGTCTCGACTCGCAAGGGCCTGTCCGACGTGGCGATCATGACACCCGAGAGCGTGGACGACCTGTATCACGGCATTACGCCGGCCCTCGTACCCGATTTTTACGGTCTGAAGGGCGATACGTCGGACAACATTCCCGGCGTACCGGGCATCGGCCCCAAAAAGGCGAGTGCGCTCATCGCGCAGTACGGTAGCCTGGACGAAGTCATCGCGCATGCCGACGAGGTCAAGGGCAAGATGGGCGAGAACCTGCGTGCACATATCGACGATGCGCTGCTGAGCCGCAAGGTCGCAACCATTCGCACCGATGCGCCTGTCGAGCTCGACTTTGAGGCGACGTCCTTCCCGGCGTTTTCTGCCGACGAGGTCTCCGCGGCGCTCGGCACGCTCGGCATTACGGCCATGCAGAACCGCTTCCTGGCGCTGATTGGCGGCGAGGGCGGGGTCGTGCCCGCTGCCAGCACGCTTGAGATTCCCTCCGTTTTGCGTGCCGCCGCAGGCGATGCGGAGGCACTTGCTGCCGTGGCGTCCGAGGTCGCCCGCGCGATTGATGCGGGCGAGTGGGTTGCCGCCGTGGTGGACGATGACAAGGAGGAGGGTGCGCTCTTTGGCCTGACGCGTACGCTGTGGCTGGCGACGTCCAAGGGGCTCTTTGCGCTCGAGGAAGCCGATGGCGGCGCGCCTGCCGCTGTCGAGGGCTTCAATTTTGCCCACGGCGTGATCGCTGGTGTGCTCGCGCGCCTGTTTATGGAAGGCCGCGTGACGAGCCCGGATATGAAGGCGCTGTTGCACGAGCTTTCGCCCATCGATTCCTCTGAGCCCGAGCTCATGGATCCGCTCGCTGCCGATTCCACGCGTATCTTCGATACCGTGCTTGCCGCCTACCTGCTGGATTCCGACCGCTCCGAGTTTGATGAGGCGTATCTGGCTGATACCTATCTGCAGATGTCGCTGCCCGCGGCACGCGGCGCAGAGGGTGCCGGCGAGGACGCTCCTGCGCCCGCCGCTCGCACGGCTGCCTTGACGCTGACGCTGGTCGCGCCGCTGCGCGATCGCATGGCCCGTGAGAACGCCGCCAACGTGTTCGACGGCATCGAGATGCCGCTTGTGCCGGTGCTCGCCAAGATGGAGCGCGCGGGCATGCTCGTGGATCCCGATCGACTGCGCAGCCTGTCCGAGGGCCTGGCGACCCAGATCACCGAAGTTGAGCGAAGCATTCGCAACCTTGCCGGTGACGAGACCTTTAATATTGGCAGCCCCATGCAGCTTTCGCATGTGCTCTTTGATGTGATGGGCCTTCCGACCAAGGGTCTCAAAAAGACCAAGCGCGGTTACTATTCGACCAATGCCAAGGTGTTGAGCGATCTTGCCCGCGACCACGAGATCGTGCGCCTGATTTTGGACTGGCGTGAGAAGTCCAAGATCAAGTCAACCTATCTGGACACGTTGGGACCGTTGCGTCGAGGCGACGGCCGCGTGCACACCACGTATAACCAAACCATTACCGCAACGGGACGTCTGTCCTCGAGTGATCCGAACCTGCAGAACATTCCGACGCGCTCTGAGCTGGGTCGTACCGTCAAGACGGCGTTTTCGGCAGGCGAGGGCAGCGTCTTTTTGGCGGTGGACTACTCGCAGATCGAGCTGCGTCTGCTGGCGCATCTTTCGGGCGACGAGCACCTGGTGCGCGCCTTCAACGAGGGCGAGGACTTCCATGCCGAGACGGCCGCGCGCGTGTTTGGCGTGCCGGTGTCCGAGGTAACGCCCGACCTGCGCAGCCGCGCCAAGGCCGTGAACTTTGGCATCGTGTACGGTCAGCAGGCCTACGGTCTGTCGCAGTCGCTGCACATCTCGATGGCCGAGGCGCGCGACATGATCGATCGCTACTACGAGGCCTACCCGGGCGTGCGCACGTTCCTCGACAACGTGGTGGCGCGTGCCAAGCAGACGGGCTACGCCGAGACCATGTACGGTCGCCGGCGTCATATTCCGGAGCTCAAGGCCAAAAATCCGCAACTCCGCGGCTTTGGCGAGCGCACGGCCATGAACCACCCCATGCAGGGAACCGCAGCAGACATTATCAAGATCGCGATGGCCCGCGTAAGCCGCCGTCTGGAAGAAGAGGGCTTTGCCGCCCACATGATTCTGCAGGTACACGACGAACTGGACTTTGAGTGCCCCGTCGACGAAGTCGAGCGCCTCACCGCCATGGTCCGCGACGTCATGGAGCACGTAGTAGACCTCCGCGTACCGTTGATCGCCGAAGCCAGCACCGGCATAACCTGGGCCGACGCCAAATAGGGAAGCAACCACAGTTCCAAAGTAACCAAAAACAGAAGGACGCCCCTCATCAACAAGGAGCGTCCTTCGTCCAATTAAATTCAGCCAAAGTATCTAGGCGCCAAGACGCCATCCAGGCGGCAAGCAAGTCGCCGCAGGACCTGGCCGGGTGGCATGGGTTAACTTTTCGTAGATTCCGCACGCAAAGAAAGCCACTTAATGTGGCTTTCGTCTTGCGCAGGACCTGACCGAGCGAAAAGTTAACCCATGCCACCCGGCCAGGTCCGACGAGCGCGTTAGCGAGCCGCCAAGATGGCGTCGATGAGCGTCAGTACGCCCCCGTCGTTGTTGCTCGGAATGCGCCATTTAGCGTGTGCGTTCATGTGCTCCTCGGCATTGTCCACGATAAAGCTGTGACCGACGCGCTCGAGCATGGGGATGTCGTTGTAGGTATCGCCCACGGCAGCGGCGTCGGCAATATCGATGCCCAGGTGCTCGCACAGGTGCGCGACGCCGGCGCCCTTGTCGACGCCCAGGTTCATAAAGTCGATCCACTCGCGCCCGGCGTTGGTGACGTAGAGCTTGTCCGAGAACTCGGGGCTATAGGTCTCGCGAAACGCGGGCTCGGCGTCGTAGCCGGGGAAGAAGATCGAGATCTTGTTGGACTCGATATCAATGCCTTCAAAGCTGTCGACGTAGTTGATTGTGTTGTAGTAGACGCTGATCTCGTCGTGGTATTGATGGTCGCGGGCAAGCACGTAGAACTCGTCGAAGCAGCACAGGACGGGGACAGCGCGCGGATCCTCCGAGGCGCGGCTCAAGACCTGCTGGTACAGCTCCACGTCGATATTACTCTTATAGATATAGCTTCCGCGATAGATCACGCACGCTCCGTTGTCGGGACAAAAGGCGAGGCGGTTCTTGATGCCCTCGAACATCTCCTCGAGTTTGGGGGCAGGGCGTCCACTGGCGGGGCAGAATACGATGCCGGCGTCGGCGAGCTTGTCCAGGCGCTCATCAAGACCCTGCGGCAACACGCGCTCGTCGGTGAGCAGCGTCTTGTCCATGTCGACGGCGATGAGTTTAATGTTGCCGATGTTAGCGTCTGATTCATAAGTCTGCATAAATGCGCCTTTCCGTTTCCAGATTGTTTCGGGCGTAATGACCCTCTGCTATGTAATCGAGCGTATTTTCGCAGGAATGGTGCGTATTTGCACTGCAATTCACAAACTAATGAAAAAACTTTTCAGAAATTTGAATTTGTCGCTTGCGCAGCGAGCACTTTATCGTAATATAGCGAATATCGAAAACGGAGACGGCGAATGAGCCGCTTACCGAGGAAAAGGTACCGTTTACGATATTAGAATTGCGCCCGGCGATAGGTGAAAGGAGAGGCAGATGCAGTTCGTAAAGATCATCACTACTGCAGACAATGCCATCCGACGCCAGCGCGCAATTTCCCGACGACGATAACAATCGTCTCTGTCCGCATGGGGCGAATTGCCTCAACAGAGTCATTTTGAGGTCGTTGGGTTTTAGCACGACATTGCTGCATGTTTCTAGGGCATGTATGTGCTGATTTTTGCTATTTAACCTGATATTGCACGGTTTTTGACCTCGAAATGACTTGCAACTGACCGATGTTCTAACTAGCTACCAAGGGCGAAAGGAAACAGCCATGAGCAAGGAAAAAGTCGTTCTCGCATATTCTGGTGGTCTTGATACATCCGTATGTGTCAAGTGGCTCCAGGACGAGAAGAATCTCGATGTCGTTTGCGTCTGCGGCAATGTGGGCCAGGAGGAGACCGGCCTGGATGCCAAGAAGCAGAAGGCCCTCGACCTGGGCGTTCTGGATTGTCAGGTGCTCGACCTGCGCGACGAGTTCTCCGATGAGTTCCTGACCAAGGCCATCGCCGCAAACTCCATGTACGAGAACAAGTATCCGCTGCTTTCCGCCCTGTCTCGCCCGCTGCTTGCCAAGAAGCTTGTTGAGGTCGCCCACGAGTTTGGCGCGACCTACGTCGCCCACGGCTGCACCGGCAAGGGTAACGACCAGGTCCGCTTCGAGGCTGCCGTCAAGGCCCTCGACCCCGAGCTCAAGGTTATCGCCCCGGTTCGCGAGTGGGACCTGAAGTGCCGTCCCGACGAGGTCGCCTACGCCCATGCTCACAACGTACCGGTTCCCGAGGGTGCCAACGACAACCCCTACTCCATCGACGACAACCTGTGGGGTCGCGCCATCGAGTGCGGTCACCTGGAGGATCCCTGGAACGAGCCGCTCGATGACGCTTGGGTTATGACCAAGAATCCTGAGGACACGCCCGACACCCCGACGTATACCGAGATTGAGTTTGAGGCCGGCAAGCCCGTCGCCGTCGACGGTAAGAAGATGAAGCTCTCCGAGATCGTCATCGCCCTCAACAAGATCTCCGGCGACAACGGCTTTGGTCGCCTGGACCTGGTCGAGGATCGTCTGGTGGGCCTCAAGAGCCGCGAGTGCTATGAGGTTCCCGGCGCCCTGACACTCATCACCGCCCACAAGGCGCTTGAGGACATTTGCGTCGAGGGCGACCTGCTCAAGGCCAAGATTAAGCTCGAGCAGGATTGGGCCACCGCCGTGTACAACGGCCAGTGGTACAGCCCACTCAAAAACGCGCTCGACGCCTTTATGGCCGACACCCAGAAGTTCGTGACCGGCACCGTCCGTCTGAAGTTCTTTAAGGGCAACTGCCATGTCGTCGGCCGCAAGAGCCCCTTCAGCCTCTACGACTACGGTCTGGCTACCTACGACCGCGACACCACGTTTGACGAGAAGGCCAGCGCCGGCTTTATCGAGATCGATACGCTGTCGCTCAAGACGTGGGCAAAGGTCCAGGGTCCCAGCTCCGTCGCCGCCCAGGCCTAGCGCCTCCTTCCCTTGGTATCCGCGCGGCCCATCCGCGTGATACAAAACGGGCGCACGGGGTCCCTACCTTTCGTTATGCTTGCTGACACTTCTTAACATCGGTGGCCCCTACGTTCCGCCCGCATATATGATGCCGCGTCCGCGGCTGATTCCGAGCCCCGCCGGGGTTGTCCGGCGGGGCTCCTTCTATCAATTGGGCGGCTCTGCGCCTATATATATGAGGAGTATCCATTATGTTCAATGCTGTCGCGCATGCCTTACTTGCCCTCGCGCCCGAGTTCGATGCTGCAAAGGTCGAGGATGTTCCTATGAGCCTGAAGGCCTGGATCGATGGTTCGCAAGGCAACATCCGGAGGGGGACGTTGGGCGCCAAGTGCCTGGTGCGTCACTTCTTTGCAAATTAGCTACATGGCCCCGCGCACGGTGGGGAATGTGTAAAACTAGCGGTTGAAAAATCGCTTTAGCGACATGGCGCATTGCTTAGGGCGCTTGTTTTGGTATTTGGAGAAAGGGGACGGTTCCATGGCTCTTTGGGGCGGTCGTTTTGAGGCGGGCGTGGCCGAGGTCACGCAGGAGTTTGGCGCGTCGCTGCCGGTCGATAAACATCTCTATAAGCAGGATATCGCCGGCTCTAAGGCGCATGCCAAGATGCTGGCGGCCCAGGGCATCATCAGTGCCGAGGACGAGCAGGCGATTGCCGAGGGCCTGACCGGAATCGAACAGGATATCGATGCCGGCAACTTCACCTTCGATATCAACGATGAGGACATTCATATGTCCGTCGAGAGCGAGTTGACGCGCCGCATCGGCGAGGCCGGTAAGCGCTTGCATACCGGGCGTTCGCGCAACGACCAGGTGGCGACTGATACGCGTCTGGGCGTCAAGGCGCTGGCCAAGGAGCTCATGGAGGCCAATCTTGAGCTGCGCCATGTGCTGGTGGATGCGGCCAAGAAGTACGACAAGGTGATTCTGCCGGGCTACACGCACATGCAGCATGCTCAGCCCGTGCTGCTGTCGCATCATCTGCTGGCGTATTCCTGGATGTTCGCGCGCGACTTTACACGCTTGAAGGCCGCCTTTGATGCCGCCGACAACTGCCCGCTGGGCGCTGCCGCGCTTGCCGGTACGAGCTATCCGCTCGATCGTCAGATGACGGCTGCCGAACTTGGCTTTGCGGGTGTGATTCCCAACTCGCTCGATGCGGTTTCCGACCGTGATTTCCTGCTCGATCTGCATTATGCCGGCTCCGTCATGGCCATGCACCTGTCGCGTCTTTCCGAGGAGATCGTGCTGTGGTCGAGCTCCGAATTTGGCTTTATCACGCTCTCAGACTCCTACTCCACCGGCTCGTCTATCATGCCGCAGAAGAAGAACCCCGACTTTGCCGAGCTTATCCGCGGCAAGAGTGGCCGAGTCTATGGCAACCTGGTGCAGCTACTCGTGACCATGAAGGGCCTGCCCCTTGCTTATAACAAGGATTTGCAGGAGGACAAGGAGGGCGCTCTTGATACCGCTCACACGCTCATGCAGTGCCTGTCCGTTATGGCCGGAATGATTTCGACCTGGACCGTCAACGAGGATGCCATGGCGCGCGAGTGTGGCGTGGGACACCTTGCCGCTACCGATGTTGCCGATTACCTGGCTAAGCGTGGCCTGCCGTTCCGCGAGGCACACGCCGTGGTGGGCCATCTGGTCCTGATGTGCGAGAAGCGCGGCTGCAATCTTGAGGACCTGCCGTTTGAGGTGTTCCAGGAGGCAAGCCCGCTCTTTGAGCGCGACATTACCGAGGCGCTCGACATCCCGTCGATTGTTGCCGCGCGCACGACCGAGGGCGGCACCGCTCCTGCCGCCGTTGCCGCGCAGCTGCAGCGTGCCGAGTCACAGCTCGTGGCCGACGAGGGCGCGTTTGGATCGCTGACCAAGGTCGTCGAGATGGGTCACGGGGTTAATTAGCTTATTGGATGCGTCTGTCTGGTGTGTTCATCATATCTTGCCTTTACGGGTGCCCGCTACGGTGGGCGCCCGTTTTGTTATAGAGAAGGGAGGGGCTTGTCGAGAACTTCTGTAGGACCTTTGGGCAGGTTGTGAAGGGGGTGCGTTCACGGGTGGCAACCGACCGTCCGCTCGGTTCGGTGCGGTTGATGGGCGGTCGGATGGTACTCTAATCGGGCTTCGAAACAGAAGTGACACATATGGAGCGCTTTAATAAATTGCAGCGTTTCAATAAACAGCTTTTTGTTTAACTGCAGCTAAAACTCTGTTACGATGCAGTCCAGGCGGGTGCCGGAATGGGACTTGGGCACGCGCGAACCTACTTGAAAGGCTACCTTATGGCTATCGAGAAGACCTTCATCATGATTAAGCCCGACGCCGTGCGCGACCGTAAGATCGGCGAGATCGTTGCTCGCATTGAGCGCAGCGGCCTTGTCATCGAGCGCATGGAGATGACCACGCTCGAGCGCGCTGCCGTCGAGGAGCACTACGCCCATCTGGCCGACAAGCCCTTCTTTGGCGGTCTCTGCGACTTTATGACGAGCGGTCCGGTCGTCAAGATGGTCGTTTCCGGTCTCTCCGCTGTCTCCAAGATGCGCACCCTCATGGGCGCCACCAACCCGCTTGACGCTGCCCCCGGCACCATTCGCGGCGACTTCGCTGTCGATGTTAACGCCAACGTGATCCACGGCTCCGACTGCCTGGAGAACGCCGAAATCGAGATTAAGCGCTTCTTTGGCTAAACCAGCTTTGACTCCTTAAAGCTGTTAGCGTGTGGCTTTGGCGCCGCGGAATTCCATCCGCGGCGCCCTTTTTATTCCAAAATCTATGAAGGGGCCCGCTCGGACATGTGTTCCGAGCGGGCCCCTGCTGTTAGCTTGTGGTACTGAGTAGTTTAAGCCTCGTCGACGACCTTGAGGCCGCGCGTGTGGTCGATCTCGTTGAGGAGGTTAACGCGACGCTCGTGACGACCGCCCTCAAACTCGGCGTCGAGCCACTCGTCGACAATCATCTTGGCGAGCTCGGAGCCCACGACGCGGGCGCCAAAGGCGAGCACGTTGGTGTTGTTGTGCATGCGGGAGAGCTTGGCGCTGAAGGGCTCGGAGCAGACGACGGCGCGTACGCCCTCGACCTTGTTGGCGGCCAGACTGATGCCGACACCGGTGCCGCAGATCAGGATGCCCAGGTCGACGTCGCCGTTGGCCACGGCCTTACCCACCTTGTAGCCGGCGATGGGGTAATCGAAGCTCTCGGAGGTGTCGGTGCCATAGTTCACGACCTCGCAGCCGCGCTCCTTCAGGTGCTCGGAAATGATGTTCTTGAGCTCAACGGCGGCGTGGTCGTTACCGATACCGATCTTCATGAGTGGTTCCTCTCTGGTCCGTGCGGCGGAATTGCTAAAGGTTTTACCGCGTTCGACTGCATGATAGCGCGACTTTTGCGTAAACGCTCGGGCGTTTTTTGGTCAAACGCTTTAGCATGCAACAAGACTAGCTTTTCATGAATGAATGCCGTCAGATTGCGCTTAAGCGCCGTCCGTCGGAACCATGGTTGCGGTTTTTGATGCATTGTTATCAAATAAAAGTGCTAACTTTTTTGAGAGTCCAGCCCGTTATGCAAGTAGGAGATACCTATGCCTGCCGATTCCCTTCGTGATACCGCGTTTTGCGATGTTTTGAACCGCGAGCTTGTCTGTGCGCTCGGCTGCACCGAGCCCATTGCCGTTGCCTATGCAGCGGCGCTGGCGAGCCAGACGCTCGGTTGCGAACCCGATCATATGGATGTTGCCTGCTCGGGCAACATCATCAAGAACGTCAAGAGCGTGACCGTGCCCAACTCGGGCGGTATGCACGGTATTGAGGCCGCGGCCGTGCTGGGTGCCGTGGGCGGCGACGCTAAGAGCGCGCTCGAGGTTCTCGAGAGCGTTAACGATGAAGATCGCGCTCGCGTGGCCGAGCTCCTCGCTGACGCCGGCTACTGCGATGTGTCGCTTGTCGAGGGAGTGCCCAACCTCTACATCAAGGTGACTGCGACGGCTGGGGGCCATACCGCGGTCGTCGAGATTACCGACCACCACACCAATGTTACGTGCCATACGCTCGACGGTATTCCGGTGTGCGGCAAGTCGGCGGGGGAGTGTGCCGCCTGCGCCGAGCGCGTCGTGGCCGAGCGTGCGGCAGATGGCGCCGATACGCCCATGTCGATTGAGTCCATCGTCGACTTTATCGAGGACGGTGACATTGAGGACGCCCGCGCTGCCGTTGAGCGTCAGATTGAGCTGAACGGTGCGATCAGTGCCGAGGGCCTGGCGCACGCTTGGGGCGCCGAGGTTGGCCGTACGCTGTTGGGCGCTCGTGCCGATGACGTCGCCTGCCGTGCCCGTGCCCGTGCAGCCGCCGGGTCCGACGCCCGCATGAACGGCTGCGCGCTGCCGGTCGCCATCGTGTGCGGCTCGGGCAATCAGGGCATTACCTGTGCCTTGCCCGTTATGGAGTATGCCGAGTATTTGCGCTGCGACCATGATCGCCTGGTGCGCGCCGTGATGCTGTCTGATCTGATCGCCGTGCATATCAAGAGCTATATTGGTGCGCTCTCGGCGTTTTGCGGTGCTATTTGCGCCGCATGCGGTGCCGGTGCTGCGATTACCTGGCTGTGTGGTGGCACGCGCGAGCAGATTGGCGCGACGGTTTCGAACACGCTCGGTAACGTGGGCGGCATCGTGTGCGATGGCGCCAAGGCAAGCTGTGCCGCCAAGATTTCCGCTGCCGTTGACGCTGCGATTCTGGGCCACGATATGGCCATGCAGGGCCGCGGCTTCCGCGCCGGTGAGGGCCTCATTCAGGATACCGTCGAGCAGACGATCGCCAGCATGGGCTATGTGGGCCGCGTGGGCATGAAAGATACCGACGTCGAGATCCTCAACATCATGATCGGCAAGACTCGAGTTTGTTAGGACAGTACGTCGGCTATTTGGTGTTCGTAGAAGGCTTCTACTACGGCGTTGAAGTCGTGGGCGAAGTCTTCCATCGTTCCGCGCCAGGTGGCTCGGCTGGGCTTGCCTTGGCCCACATAGGCAGTCTGAATGCCGCAGGCGGGGCTGGGGAAGTCGCGCTTGGGGTCGTTGCCCACCATGAGGACCTCGTGCGGCTCGAGCCCCATCACCTGAAGCTGCTCTAGATAGTAGGTGGCATCGGGCTTGCAGCGGGTGGTGTTTCCCATGTGCGTGACGAGCTCAAAGGGGGCGTCGGCCAGGTCGCCCCAACTCATGCGGCACTCGATGGCCCCCTGCGGAAAGCTGGGGTTGGTAAAGAGCGCGCAACGCAGTCCTGCATCCTGTACGGCCTGAAGCGCGGCATGTGCGCCGGGCATGGCGTGGGCGTTGATGACATCGTCGTTCTTGTACGGAAGAACTTCGCGGTCGTAGTAGGTAAACGCCTCGTAGATGAGTGGGTCCGAGAGGCAAATGCCGCACCGGCGCTCAACCTCTTCTTGGTAGAACTCAAGATTGGTGCGATTATCCGTGCCGCTTCGGCGATTGGCGTTGAGGTCGACCAAGATGGTGCCGAGGCGCGCCATCGTGCCACCGTGGCTGCGGCGACCAATATCCGCGAGCATCGACGAGACATCCTTAAAATAGCGAAGGATGAACGCGTTGAGGTTGATGCTAAGAAGCGTTTCGTCCATATCGAAAACGACTGCTTTGAGCACGCGGGCACCTTTCTCGAAAAATCGTTCCAGAATTGTTGGCTCCGGATACTTTACCTCAAAGGCGTATGGGCAAACTGCTTATCGTCAAGTTGTGGAGGCGGCTGTCCATAAGATTACGAAAAAGTCTCCACACGAGTAAAAAATCGCAGTTCACGCTTGAAATCGAACTCATTTCCCCGTAACCTATACGAACGTGATTGCATAAGCGTCACATTAGTATCTGTCGGCTCCCGAGTGTTCCTAAACGTTGTGTGCTTGTCGCACCCTTCTGTAGGTCCTAGCAATCGGGGCCCCGTAGTTCGAAAGGGGTCCACCTTTGAGTGAGATTCAGAACTCGTCCATTTTCTCTCTTGACGATGTCAATGAGGAGGAGATGAACAACCTCATCGACGGTACGATTACCGACTTTGATGAGGGCGATCTCGTTAACGGCACTGTCGTTAAGATCGAGCATGACGAGGTGCTCGTTGACATCGGATTCAAGTCCGAGGGCGTTATCCCGGTCCGCGAGCTGTCCATCCGCAAGGACGCTAACCCTGCAGACATCGTTGCACTCGGTGATCCCATCGAGGCTCTGGTTCTCCAGAAGGAGGACAAGGACGGTCGTCTGGTCCTGTCCAAGAAGCGTGCCGAGTACGAGCGTGCTTGGAACCGCATCGAGGAGAAGTTCAACTCCGGCGAGAACGTCGAGGGCGAGGTTATCGAGGTTGTCAAGGGCGGCCTGATTCTCGACATCGGCCTGCGTGGCTTCCTGCCCGCTTCCCTCGTCGACCTCCGTCGCGTCAAGGACCTCACCTCCTACATGGGCACCCGCATCGAGGCCCGCGTCATCGAGATGGACCGCAACCGCAACAACGTCGTCCTCTCCCGTCGCGTCGTGCTCGAGGAGTCCCGTAAGGCCGAGCGCTCCGAGATCCTGTCCAAGCTCAAGTCTGGCATGCGTCTCCAGGGCACCGTTTCCTCCATCGTCGACTTCGGCGCCTTCGTCGACCTCGGCGGTATCGACGGCCTCATCCACATCTCCGAGCTCTCCTGGAACCACGTCAACCATCCTTCCGAGGTTGTCAAGGTCGGTCAGGAGGTCGAGGTCGAGGTTCTCGACGTCGATCTCAACCGCGAGCGCATCTCCCTGGGTCTCAAGCAGACCACCGAGGATCCGTGGCGCGCACTGGTCAAGAAGTACCCCGTCGGCGCTATCGTCGAGGGCACTGTGACCAAGCTTGTCCCGTTCGGCGCTTTCGTCGACCTGGGCGAGGGCATCGAGGGCCTGGTGCACATCTCCGAGATGGCCAACAAACACGTCGACCAGCCTTCTCAGGTCACCCACGTGGGCGACAAGGTTCAGGTCAAGGTCATGGAGATCGACCTCGACCGTCGTCGTATCTCCCTGTCCATGAAGTCTGCTGCTGAGACTCTGGGCGTCGAGATCGAGGTTACCCCGCTGCCTTCCGAGAAGAAGGACGAGGAGACCGACGCCGAGTAAATCGGTTTGACGATCACTTGTTTTAAGGGATCCGTCCGCAATGGACGGGTCCCTTTTTGCATTTCCTGCCGAGATGCGCGATGTTGGGCGTGTGCAATGCCGCCTAGGCTGTTCACGGGCTATTAGGTTGTTGATGCATGAAAAATGCCGACATCCCGCCTCGGGGAGGAGGCGGGAACGCACCGAGTAGACGGAGGGGTGCGGAGCGCGGTCGCGTCTCGACTGACGACGTTGCCCATCGACGACACTATTGTACTGCATAGCGTGGTTCTTGGTTTATCGTGTCGAACGCTTGCGTTGTGCCATTGCCTGTGGCAACGGTGTGCTACACTCTTGCACTGCTGAGTGGGCCAGACGGTCGCGCGATGTGCTGCTTACAGTACGCGTGAGGAAAGTCCGGGCTCCAGAGGGCGGGATGCCGGCTAACGGCCGGGCGGAGTGATCCGACGGAAAGCGCCGCAGAAAAGAAGACTCCCACCTGCGTCGCAAGGCGTAAAGGGAAAAGCTGAAACGGTGGTGTAAGAGACCACCAGCGTCGTGGCAACACGGCGGCTTGGCAAGCCCCATCCGGAGCAAGCGCGAATAGGAACGCTATGGGCCGGCCCGGTCCGCGTTCGGGTAGCGTGCGTGGAGCTGCACGGTAACGTGCAGACAAGATAAATGACCGTTCACGACAGAACCCGGCTTATAGGCCCGCTCAGCTTTCTTGTTGACGCTGCGACGGCGTCAGCTGGCCGATTTGGCGCTCATTCGTCGGTCGCCGCCATAAGGCGTGCTCCCTCCTCTTTCGGGCCAAATCGACTCAGCTGACGCCGTCTCGCTGTTTTTGCCTGGTCATCGGCAGCCTCATTTCTGTTGCAATCTCGTCTTTCAAGGCACCTTGCTCGCGCTGACGGGTTCTCGCTGTTGGTGACGGCATCATTGGCGTTTCCGCTCTTGTTGGCGAGGGCAACGGTGCTGTCTTTGCCGTATTATTGAGGCTGTTTGTTGCTTTGCTTGTGTTTGAGGGGCTTTGTTGGACAGCTATTTTACTCTGCAATCGAATATTGAGGCTTCGGGCGAGTTTGTGGACCGCAAGAGCCGGTTTATTGCCCAGCTGGTCCATATTGAGGCCGAGGATGAGGCGAATGCCTTTATCGAGATGGTTCGCAAACGTCATTACGACGCTCGACACAATGTTCCCGCGTGGATTTTGGTCGATGGGCGCGAGCGCCAGAGCGATGACGGCGAGCCGAGCCGCACGAGTGGCATGCCGACACTCGAGGTGTTGCGTGGCGCTGGTCTCAAAAACGTATGCTGCGTGGTGACGCGTTATTTTGGCGGAACGTTGCTGGGCCCGGGTGGCTTGGTGCGTGCCTATACTGCGGCGACGCAGGCGGCGGTGGCCGCGGCTCAGGAGGCCGGACAGATCGTTGAGATGACGAGTGTTGTGCCTGTTGACGTGCATGTGGCCTATCCGCAATACGAGCAGGTGCTCCGTTTGGCGCAGGATTCAGGTGCCAAGGTTTCGGATACCGATTACGCGGATGCTGTGACACTTCACTTGGTGTTTAAGGCGGGGGAGCAGGAGCCATTTTGCGCCAAGATGCGCGAGCTTATGGCGGGGCGCGAGGAGATTGAGGTCGGCGCTCCCGAGTTTGCGGAGTTCTAACGGCGACGGCCGGCGTGCTTTTGGATGGACCTCAAGCACGCCGGCCGTCGTTTTCTGTTGCTGCCGTTTACTCGGCGAGCTTCTTTAGCACATCACAGGCGATTTCGACAGCATCATCGATGCAGCCGGGGCAGCTGCGGAGCGGACCCTTGTCCGATCCGATGCCCTTGAGCGTGCCGCAGACGGTTGTCGTGTTCTTCTCGCCAAAACTCTTGGCGATCTCGCGCGACAGCTTGTAGGTCTGGCCCTTGGTCTTGGGGTTTTCCATGCCGTCGCTCATCACAAAGCCCATGATGGCCACGGCGCCCGAGATGGCGCCGCAGGTTTCGGTCATGCCGCCCATGCCGGCGCCAAAGCCCTCGGTGAGGGCAAAGGCGATCTGGGGGTCGAGTCCGACGGCAGGCGCGAGGGTGCAGGCGACGGCCTGGGCGCAGTTAAAGCCGCGGGCGTGGTATTCGGCAGCCTGAGCCTGACAGGCGTTGATGTCGAGCTGGGCCGTATCGATTTGCTTCATCGTTGTCTCCTTGGTTACGGTGTACCCGCCTATGGTACCCGTGACGGTGCATGTAATCATCGAGAGCTCCATCTATGCCTCATTTTTATCTATCGAGCAAATGCCCAAGGCTTGAGATAAAACCCTTGATTAATTAGTCCCATAACCTACCTTTGGGATGGGTTGAGAGGGGTGCAGGGTAGCGGTATCGTGAACCGAATAAAACGTAACCCAGGCAAGGGAGCAAGATATGAGCGAGCAGACTATCGGTACCACATGTGTTCAGGGCGGCTATCACCCGGGAGATGCCGAGCCGCGCCAGGTGCCCATCTACCAGTCAACCACGTGGAAGTACGACACGTCCGAGCACATGGGCAAGCTGTTTGACCTGGAGGAGTCGGGCTATTTCTACAGCCGTCTGCAGAACCCCACGTGCGATTTGGTTGCCGCCAAGATCTGCGAGATGGAGGGCGGCACCGCTGCGATGCTCACGAGCTCGGGCATGGCGGCGAATTTCCTCGCGATCTTTAACGTAGCCGGTGCCGGCGATCACGTGGTCGCGAGCTCTGCCATCTACGGCGGTACCTACAACCTGCTCGCCCATACTATGGGCCGCATGGGCCTGACCTGCACGTTCGTCGCACCCGACTGCACCGATGAGGAGCTGGAGGCCGCTTTCCAGCCCAACACCAAGCTCGTCTTTGGCGAGACCATCGCCAACCCCGCGCTTGCCGTGCTCGATATTGAGCGCTTTGCCAAGGCCGCGCACGACCACGGCGTGCCGCTGATGGTCGACAACACCTTCCCGACGCCCGTGATGTGCCGTCCCTTTGAGTGGGGCGCCGACATCGTCACGCATTCCACCACCAAGTACATGGATGGTCACGCGGCCTACCTGGGCGGCGTCATCGTCGATCACGGTCAGTTTGACTGGATGGCCCATGCGGACAAGTTCCCGGGTCTCACCACGCCCGACGAGAGCTACCACGGCGTGACGTATGCCGAGAAGTTCGGCCGCGAGGGCGCCTTTATTACCAAGGCTACCGCGCAGCTCATGCGCGACCTCGGCCCCATGCAGAACCCGCAGGCGGCGTTCTTCCTGAACAGCTCGCTCGAGAGCCTGCACGTGCGTATGCCGCGCCATTGCGAGAACGGTCTGGCGGTCGCCAAGTTCCTTCAGGTCCACCCCAAAGTGCGCTTCGTGAGCTATCCGGGCCTGGAGGGCGACAAGTACTACGACATGGCTCAGAAGTACATGCCCAACGGTACCTGCGGCGTCGTGAGCTTTGGCTTTACCGGTGGTCGTGCGGCGGCCGAGACCTTTATGAAGAGTCTTAAGCTCGCCCAGATTGCCACGCACGTGGCCGATGCCCGCACCTGCTGCCTGCACCCGGCAAACGCCACCCATCGCCAGATGAACGACGAGGAGCTCATCGCCTGCGGCATCTCCGCTGACATGGTGCGCCTGTCGTGCGGCCTTGAGGACACGGCCGATCTGATTGCCGACCTTGAGCAGGCGCTCGAGCAGTGCTAGGCTAGCGTGCGTGCGAGGCGTGGGACGGCTTTTCGGCTGACGACGTCCTCATAGTTCCGATTCCGTAGGCGGGACCCCGATCGTGTCCGTTTGTAGGCGATTGGGGTCCCGTTTTTGCGTTGCACGATAGAAAGGATATACATGGAGAAAACTGCCGAGCAGCTGCGCCGCGAACACATTGCCCTAGAGGGCGACACCCACGGTAAGAATAAATGGGCGATTCTGTTCACCGTGCTCGTCATGACCTTTATGGCGTGTCTGGATGCGAGCATCGTGACGGTGGCGCTCCCAGTGATGCAAAAGGAGCTGGGGGTGGGTCTCGACCGCATTCAGCTCGTGAGCTCGGTGTATCTGCTCGCGACGTGCGTCGCCATGCTGCCGTTTGGCCGCTTGGGCGATGTGCGCGGCAAGGTGAATGTGTTCCAGCTTGGTGTAATCGTCTTTACGGGTGGCTCGTTGCTTTGCGGGCTTTCGGCTTCGCTCGAGGTGCTTATCTTGGCGCGTTTCGTGCAGGGCATTGGCTGTGCCGCCGCGATGGCCAACAATATGGGCATCATCACCGAGTCGTTTCCGGCGCGTGAGCGCGGCCGTGCCATGGGCATTCTGGCGACCTTTGTGGCTCTTGGCATGATGTGCGGCCCCGTGCTCGGCGGCGTGCTGGTGGCGAGCTTTCCCTGGGAGAGCATCTTCCTTATCAATCTGCCCATTGGCGTAATCTCGTTTATCGTGGGACTCTATACGCTGCCGCATGTGAAGCCGGAGGCTGGCGAACGCCCTATGCCGTTGACAGAGGCGGCGCGTCGCTGCTTTGCGAGCTCGGCTTTCACGATTAACCTGGCTTGCATGCTTATCGTGTTCGTGGGTATCGGTGCCTCCGAGTTTGTGCTGCCGTTCTACTTTCAGGATGCCCACGGCTTTAGCTCCGATATCTCCGGCCTGTTGTTTTTGGCGATGCCGGTCGTGAATGCCTTTGTGGGCCCGCTTTCGGGCTCGGTGTCCGACCGTGTTGGTTGTGAAGCGCCCACGGCCGTTGGCCTGGGCGTGTACGTGTGCGGTCTCTTTGCGGTGAGCACGCTTGACGAGCACTCTTCCATCTTGATGATTGTGTGCTGCGTCGCGTTTATGTCGTGCGGCACGTCGATCTTCCAGAGTCCCAATAATTCGCTGTATATGGGTTCGGCTCCGCGTGAGGCGCTTGGCTTTGCGGGCAGCTTGAGCAGCTTGGCGCGCTATGCGGGCATAGCGCTGGGTATTACGGCGGCGTCGCGCATCCTGTATGGACAGACGAGCGCGGCGATGGGCAAGACGGTCACGAGCTATGTGGCGGGTCGTCCGGACGTGTTCCTCTTTGGCTTCCGTTTGGTATTCTACGTGCTGATGGCCGTTGCTACCGTGGGCTTTGCGCTCACATTGGTACGTTTGGTGAGGACGCGCACCCGGCATTAGCGTGTTGGGAGGCTGTCTGCCACGAATCGGGCCTATCTACTGGTCTTGCAGCTTTATAGTGCGATGCGGCTTGTGGGGCGGGCGGGGGTAGGTCCGTGGTAGACTATCGAACAACGTTTATTAATCGCGCGGTATCGTTGCCGCGAGAAGGGGTTGCGCCATGCAGGAGCTTGAGGATCGTATTCGCCATGACGGCATCGTAAAGGCCGGTAACGTCCTTAAGGTTGATGCCTTCCTCAACCACCAGTGCGACGTTGAGCTGTTCGACCACATGGGTGCCGAGTGGGCCCGTCTGTTCGAGGGTGTCGAGATCAACAAGATCCTGACGATCGAGGCTTCGGGCATTGGTATGGCCTGCATTGCAGCCCAGCATTTTGGCGGCGTGCCGGTGGTCTTTGCCAAGAAGGCACAGTCCATCAACCTCGACGGCGAGCAGTATGCCACGACCATCTATTCCTTTACCAAGCAGAAGGAGTACCCGGTCATCGTCGGCAAGCGCTTCCTGTCCGAGGGCGACAAGGTCCTGATTATCGACGACTTTTTGGCCAACGGCTGCGCGCTCGAGGGTCTTATCAAGATCTGCGAGGCTGCGGGCGCCGAGGTTGCCGGTATCGGCATTGCCGTGGAGAAGGGCTTCCAGGGCGGCGGCGATAAGCTCCGCGAGCGCGGTTTCCGCGTTGAGAGCTTGGCTCGTATCGCCGAAATGGACTGCGAGAACGGCGAGATCACGTTCGCCTAGGCGCGCAACACAAGCGATTGGTATGCGATGTGACAAAGGGACTGTCCCTTTGTCACATTTTTTTGTATGAGGTGAGGTGTTGTTATGGATGAGAACAAGATGGGATGGCGCGAGTATGCGCGCTATGCCGAGATGTCGGTCGAGGAGCTGGCACGCGATTGCGAGGTGCAAGTGTTTCGCGCGACGGGTCCGGGCGGACAGGGCGTGAACACGACGGACTCGGCGGTGCGCATGAAGCATGGGCCCACGGGGATTGTCGTGACGGCGCGTGAGAGCCGCAGTCAGTTTCAGAATCGCAGCTGCTGTCTGCGTAAGCTGAGGGCAGAGCTTGAGCGTCGCGGGCGTCCACCGCGCCGACGCGTAAAGACCAAGGTGCCTCAGCGATTGCGCCAGCGCAGGCTCAATGACAAGCATTTCAACGCGATTAAAAAGGCCAACCGTCGCAAGCCAGGCGGGGAGGAATGATCTTCTCAATAAGTTGCGGTGAAATAGGGACTGTTTTGCGGCTTTAGCTGCATAAGCAGTCCCTATTTCACCGCAACTTAGGTGGAGCTAGCGGGTTGGGCGCCAGACCTCGAGGGCGGCGGGAAGGATGTCCATCTCGATGCGCGAGGCGACGATGGGCTCGCCGTCGGCCTGAATGGGGTAGTCGGGCTCCTCAAAGGTAAGCTCGGCATGACGGCAACGACGCATGCGAACCGGCGGCAGCTTGGTATGATGGCCGTCCTTGGCCGAAAGAAACATAGGCAGGGCGACCGCACGGGGGACGGGGCCGCAGGCGTAGCAGACGTCGAGCATGCCGTCGCAGGGGTCGGCTTCGGGGCAGATGCGATAGCCCGAGCCGTACGTGGGCCCCAGCTGGATGGCCATAATAATCGCCCGCACGCGTTCTGCGGGCGCACCGTCAAAGCTGACCGTCATGGGGTAGTTGCGGTAGCGCAGACCAAACTGCTCAAGTCCCGAGAGGGTGTAGAGCGGAGCGCCCGTCAAGCCGGTCTTTTTGCGCAGCTCGGTGGTGCCCAGGCCAATGGCGGCGTCAATACCGACGGAGAGCGTCTGGTCGTAATACTCGACGATCGCCTCGCCGTTGCCGCTCGCAGGGCTCCATGAGCGAATGCGCCCGATGTCCTGACGCTGCAGCTCGCAGGTGAGCAGCGCGCCAAAATCTTTGCCGGAGAAATCGTCGATACCGAGCGTTTGGGCAAAATCGTTGCCGGATCCCACGGGTAGGACGGCAAGGGCGGGACGGACCGCCTCTTCTTGCGCCATCAAGCCATTGACGACCTCGTGGATCACGCCGTCGCCGCCGAGTGCGATAACAGTGCGGTAGCCTTGGGCCCGTGCGGCAAGTTCCTTGGCATGCCCCATGCGCTCGGTCAGCACTAAGTCAAACTGGGGTGCGCGCGCGGTCATATCCAAAAAGCGCTGCAGGCGCTCGGCAACTTCGCGCGCCGCACCAGACTGGGCGGCGGGGTTGGCGATGATGAGCGTGCGACCAAAATCAGTTGCGTGCATGGGGCGACTCCCGGCGTATGGTGTGACGGTGCGGTCGCGCTCGGGTTACGTTGCCCCGATTGTGGCTGCACGGCGAATATTTACGTCTACTCTATCAGGTCGTTGTGGCGCTCGATAGCATCCGCCACCGTACCGCCCTCGTCCACAATAAGCGAACGGCGTTTAGGCGAGATAATGCGCTGAGCGGGATACACGCCGCGGTGGCCGCCGACGAGATAGCTGATAAACGCTACGATCACGAAGAAGCCGGCTGCCGTGCCGTGGAACAGGTCGATGGCCATCATGCAGGTGGTGATGGGTACGTTAAGGCCGGCGCAGAACACGCCGAGCATGCCCAGCGCCGCCAGAAAGCTGGGGTCGATTCCGACGAGGCAACCGATCCAACCGCCGAGCGCCGCACCGATGCCAAACAGGGGTGTGACCTCGCCTCCTTGGAAGCCGGCGCCCAGGGTGAGCGCCGTCACCACGAGCTTGGTGGCTGCGTCGGCAAGGGTCGTGGTACCGGCGAACCCGGCGCCCGAGAGCCAGGTGGCAAGGCCGGCATACTTCCAGGCGTCGAGGAGGGCATAGGCGGCCAAAACCACGAGTGAGCCGATGAGTGCGCGAACAAGGTAATTGGTGATAAAGCGACCGTACAGGCTCTTGACGGTTCGAACCGACCAGGCAAAGAGGCGTGCCGTCAAACCGAAGATGATGGCGCTGATAACAACGATGACAACCGTCCGTGGTGTCATGTTGGGAACGCTGGCGATGACATTCGCTTCGTACTCGGTACCCAGGGCAAGTGATGTAAAGTAGCCGGTAAACGAGGCGACGAGGCAGTAGATGCCTGCGGTGTAGTCGATTTTGCCGATAAAGCACATCTCCATACCAAAGAACGCGCCGGCAAGGGGCGAACCGAATACGGCGCCAAAGGCCGACGAGATGCCGACGAGCATGAGGTCGTGGTGGTCATGTTTTTTGAGGTGGGCGAGGCTCGAGATGTTGCTGGCGATGGTGCCGCCAATCTGCACCGCGGCTCCCTCGCGACCGGCCGACCCGCCCGTGAGATGCGTGAGCGTGGAGCAGACGAAGGTGAGGACGGCCATGCGCATGTGGATGAGGCGGGTGCCCAGAGCGGAGTCGATGACCAGGTTGTTGCCGCGCTTGGCGGCAAGACCGTGGTTTTTGTACACCCATGCGGTGGTAACGCCCACAACGGGAAGCAGCGCGTAAATCCACGCATGGTGCTCGCGATAGTCGGTCGCGATATTCAACGAGGCCAAAAACGCCCAAGCGGCAACGCCCATGGCGAGCGAGACGATGACGACGAGCACGAGCAACTTGGCGCTCGCGAGTAGGTTGCGGACGTTGCGGCGCGTGTCGGCAGCCAAGAGATGCTCGGAGCGGGTGAGCTGATGCCTGCCTGCCATGATGACGTCGTTCAGGGAGAAAAAGCCGCCATCGTCGAGCGACTGGGGATGATCCTGCGCTTCGTTTGCGCTTTCGGGTTTGTCGTTATGAGCCATACGTTCCTCTTTTAGGTTGCAACGCAAGCATTATAAAACGCGGCAAACGCTACGAGCCGGTGGGTTGGTTTCTATTCTGTTTCGCGGCCTGCAACCGACAAGTGTATTTGCGGGTACAGGCCAAATCGCGGTCGCGCGTCGGGGGATTATACTGAGACAAGCATAAAGAATCGGCGCTCCTGTTGTGCGCCGTGGCATTAAGAGGTGCATATGGCAGAGAAACTCATTCCGCTGGAGGACGCGCAGTCGATCGTTCTGTCGCACGTTGCTCCGACCGATCTCGTCGAGATTCCCGTGTGGCAGGCCGCCGGTCTTCCCTTGGCCGAGGACGCGGTGGCCGATATCGACATCTCGCCGTTTGCCAACAGCGCTATGGACGGATATGCCGTGCGCTCGGCGGACTTGGCGCAGGCGTCTGGTGAGACGCCGGTGACGCTCGACGTTATCGGACACGAGGCTGCGGGCCATGTGTTTGAGGGTGCTCTTGGCCCGGGCGAGACGGTCCGCATTATGACAGGCGCGCCGGTGCCCGAGGGTGCCGACGCCGTAGTGAAATACGAGATCGTCGACGTGCTCGACGGCGACGGTAACGAGGGCTCGCACGTTCGCTTCTCGGCGCCGGCCAAGGTAGGGGAGAACGTTCGCTCTGCCGCCGAGGAGGCCCATGCCGGCGATGCTGTGATGCGCGCCGGCGAGGTCGTGGCTCCGGCGGGCGCGGGTCTGCTGGCAAGCGCCGGATACGCGAGCGTGAAGGTGCACGCTGCCCCGCGTGTGGGCATCATCTCGCTGGGCACGGAACTGGTCGCACCGAGTAACGTGCCGGCGCGCGGGCAGATTCGCGACTCCAACTCCTCGGCGTTGATGGCCGAGGCGCTCGATGCAGGAGCCGAGCCCGTGTTCTACGGCATTGCGCCCGACGATGAGCAGGCGATTGCCGAACTGGTGCATCGCGCCGTGCAGGAGTGCGATTTTGTCATTACGAGCGGTGGCGCCTCGGCGGGCGATTACGACTACGTGACGGCGCTCGTCCGGCGCGAGGGCGAGGTGCTGTTTGACCGCATTTCGATGCGTCCGGGCAAGGCCATCACGTTTGGCTTGCTCGGGGGTAAGCCCTACCTGGGGCTTTCAGGCAATCCGGCCGCGGCGTATGTGGGCTTTGAGATGCTCGCGCGCCCGGCGATTCGCAAGATGCGTGGTTTTGCCGAGGGGGCGCGCCCCGTGCAGCGAGCGGTTCTTACCCACGGTGTGAAAAAGCGCCAGGACCGACGCTTCTTCGATCGCGCCACGGTTTTGCGCGACCCCGAGACCGATGAGCTGCTGGTGACCGAGGCCAAGACGCAGAATTCGGCGCTGCTCGGCACGATGCAGCGTGCCAACTGTCTGCTGCGTATTGACGAAGGGCCGTGTGAGCTCAAGGCAGGCGACGTCGTGGATGTCGTGCGTGTCGACCTGCCCGAGGGAACGGTGTTGTAGGAGGAATGCTATGGAGCTGAAGATTTCGATTGTGACGTGCTCGGATACGCGCGATCTTGCCCAGGACGAGGCTGGAGCTGCACTCGAGGAACTTATCGAGGCGCAGGGCTGGACGGTCGCCTCACATGTGGTCGTGCGCGATGACGTCAGCGAGATTGGTGATGCCATTGTGGAAGCCGCCGATGAGTGCCACGCCAATGTCGTGCTCACCTGCGGCGGCACGGGGCTTTCGATGCGCGATGTGACGCCCGAGGCGACGCGTGCCGTCTGCGACCGCGATGTGCCGGGTATTGCAGAGGCAATTCGTGCGTACTCGATGACCAAGACGCGCCGCGCTATGCTCTCGCGTGCTATTTGCATGCAACGAGGTCATACACTTGTCGTAAACTTTCCCGGTTCCACGAAGGCCGCCCGCGAAAGCTGGGAGGCCATAGCGGACCAGCTGGAGCACGCGGCTCAGATGACAGCGGGCGGCGGACATACCAACTAAGCTATTTACCTGCGGTGGGGCGACCTTATCGGTCGCTCCGCTTTTGTTTTCCGCCGAATCGACGCCGAGGTGTACGGTAACTCGAAACTATATTCTCAGGCGAGAATAATTTCTCACTAACATTATTCGCGCAAAAGTATAATCTGATTGCAGATTAAAGCCCGCGGTGGGGTACCCGGGCACAAGGTCCGAAAGGGTTGAATATGTTCGATATGGTTTCTCGTCGCGGATTCGTCTCGCTTTCTGCTGTCGCCGCTGCCGGCCTTGGTCTTGCTGGCTGCTCGGGCAGCAAGACGTCCGAGCCGGCCGGATCCGACGCCGGTTCTGCTAAGGCATCTTCCAAGAAGGCTGTCGAGCTGCAGGTCTTTGCCGCCAACTCGCTCGAGAAGGCTCTGCCCGAGGTTCAGGAGCTCTACACAGAGCAGACCGGCACCACGTTTGCAGACACGCAGTTTAAGGCCTCCGGCGACCTTGTCGAGCAGATGCGCGCCGGTGCCGCTGTCGACGTGCTCATCACAGCCTCCAAGGGCACCATGGACGACGCCGAAGCCGCCGAGCTCGTCGACGTCGATACGCGTGAGGACATGTTCGTCAACGACCTCGTGATCATTCGCGCCGAGGGCTCCGACACCAAGGTCGAGGCCATCGCCGACGTCGCGAATCTGGACGGCAAGATCGCCATTGGCGACGCCAAGACCGTCCCCGCCGGCAAGTACGCCAACCAGGCGCTGGCTTCCGTGGGGCTCTATACCGGTACCGAGGGCGACGACGGCGAGTATGCTCCCGAGATCGCCGACAAGGTCGCACTGGCCGATAAGGTGGGCACCGCCGCCGCCTATGTCTCTACGGGCGACTGCGTAGCCGGTTTTGTCTACAGCTCCGATATCTTCCGCTACGACGGCATCGAGGAGGCCTTCGTGTGCCCCGAGGATTCGCACAAGCCCATCGTGTACCCGGGTGCCGTTGCCGAGAGCTCCGAGCATGCCGACGAAGCAAAGGCGTTCATCGACTTCTGTCTGACCAATAAGAAGGCCCAGAAGATTTGGGCTAAGTACGGCTTTGAGCTTTCCGCGTAGTGCGGCTTGGCGCGATAATTCCATCGTTTTGTGTTTCACTCCGTCCTCGTATTCGCTTGGAGCTTTTCGTGCTTAATAGATTCCGCATGCTTGTCGCCTGTGCTTTGATCTTCGCGCTTTGCTGGGTGCCGGGGTTTGCGTTTGCTGGGGACACTGAGGACGGGGCCCAGGTTGCTGCGACCGCTCATGGGCTTTCCTATGGGATCGAGGGTTTTGAGCGGCTGGCCAAGGGGACCGCTCGTGCTATGGAAGGCCAGCCTGAGGGCTACCGGTTTCCCGTTGACGAGAACGTGGACCTTGTAGTGGCGCCTGCCGCCGATCGCGTTGTGGTGTGGATATCGCCCAAGGCGGTCGAGAAGTATGGATTGGATCCGCAGGACAACGAGTGCGTATCGGGTCTCAAGGCCCTCGTCTGTAAGCTCGACAGCGCAAACTGCATGGGAGGTGCTCAGCTGGGGGACGTGGATCTTCCTTGGTATGTCACGGCGGAAACAACGTTTGATGCCGGTGGGTATACCTATGGCTTTGACGAGCGCGGTGCGGATGGGGACCGCTATGTGGTGGTTGCATCAGCCTCGGGTGATGCCAAGGGCGGCGCGCGTTGGCTTGATAGCGCTCAAATGGTAGAAGCATCGTCTGTCGTGTTGCGGGATGAGCAGGGGCCCTTGACCTCTCTGGCCTCCTTTTTGGGCGACATCGACTATCGCCCGCTTTGGGTGTCCATTAAAACGAGCGGCCTTGCCCTGCTGACCTCCTTTGCGCTGGGCCTGTTTGCCGCATGGAAGACCATGGGTACAACAAGCCGCATCAAGGGCCTGCTCGATTCGGTCTTTACGATTCCTATGGTGCTGCCGCCCACGGTCTGCGGCTTTCTGCTCCTCATGCTGTTTGGCCGCTCGACCGGGGTGGGCCAGTGGCTTATCGCGCACGGCGTCTCGATCGTCTTTACGTGGCCGGCAGCGGTGATATCTGCCGTGGTGGTGTCGTTCCCGCTCGTCTATCGTACGGCACTCGGCGCCTTCGAGAGCCTCGACACGCAGATGCTCGATGCGGCGCGCACGCTGGGCTGGTCCGAGCGTCGCATCTTTACCAAGCTTATGATGCCGCTTGGCTGGCCCTCGATTGCCGCCGGCACGGTGCTCGCCTTTGCCCGCGCGATGGGCGAGTTTGGCTGCACGCTGTTCTTTGCGGGCAACTATGCCGGCATTACGCAGACCATTCCGATTGCGATTTACTTTGAATGGATGGGCGGCAATACGTCGGTGGCCCTCTTTTGGGTCGTGGTCGTAATCGCGTTCAGCTTCTTGGTCATCCTATTCATCAACATGTACACGGCGCATTCGCAAAAGTATCGCGAACGCGGTCTCTCCCGCTCGGAGCGCAAGCAGGCCAAAGAGCTCGCCGGACAGGGCGATTCGCTCGACCCGGTGGGCGGCGACGCCCTGCGTATCGATCGCGAAGCGCTGGCCGAGCTCATGCGCGATGATGCCGCTTCGCAGGGAGGTCGATAGGCCATGTCGCTCGTTCTGGATATTAAAAAGCGCTATCCCGGTTTTATGCTCGACATGCAGCTTGAGGCCGGCGAGGAGCGTGTGGCGCTGCTCGGCGCCTCGGGTTGCGGCAAGAGCTGTACGCTGCGCTACATCGCTGGCGTGGAGACGCCCGACGAGGGCAAGATCGTCGTCAACGGCGTGACCTTTTTTGACTCGGCGGCGGGCATCAACCTGTCCCCCCAGGAGCGAAAATGCGCCCTGTTGTTCCAAAACTATCAGCTGTTTCCTAACATGACGGTGGCCGATAACGTATGCGCCGGCGTAAAGGACGCGGGCGACGCCGCCGCGCGAAAAAAGCTCGCCGAGCGCTATCTGGGCATTTTCGGTCTGGCGGATTTTGCCGACCGCTATCCCGCGCGACTCTCGGGCGGTCAGCAGCAACGTGTGGCGCTTGCGCGCATGGTGGCGGCGCATCCGGGCATCTTTATGTTCGACGAGCCCATGAGCGCACTCGATTCCTATCTTAAGAGCGCCCTCGAACAGAACATGCTCGACCTGTTCGATGTATGCAACCGCACCGTGCTCTACGTGAGCCACGACATCGACGAAGCGTGCCGCCTGTGCCAGCGCATCTGCGTGATGCACGACGGGCATGTGGAGGAGATCGGCTCCGTCGAGGACGTGGTCCGCCGCCCGCAGACGCTGGCGGCGCTGCGCTTGACGGGCTGCAAGAACACAAGCCGGGCGCGCAAGATCGGCGACGAAGAAGTTGAGGCCCTCGACTGGGGCATGACCTTTAACGTGGGTCGCGAGGTTCCCGATAATGTGGCGTACCTGGGCATTCGCGCAAGCTACTTCCATGTTGACAATCGCGCGGAGCGGGGCCGCAACAGCTACGATTTGCACGTGGCCCGTGTGAGCGATTCGCGCTTTGAGCGGCTGGTGCTGCTGGACGTGCCGCGCGTCGATGCGCCCACACGTCTGCAGTGGAAGGTCAACAAGGTGGGCGTGCCTGTCGACGAGCTGCCGCAAGCAGGCGAGACGCTGCGCATGCACTTCGATGCGAGTAAGATCCATTTGGTTTGTCGATAGTGCCGGGTAATGCCGTCAGGGATATAAGCCTCGGCGGCTTTGTCTTGCCGTTCGCCGAATGATGGATGACAAACTCTTATCAACACAGATAATTATTTATTAAACGACGGCACACGACGCTGTCGTACGAATGTCAACGGTGTTCGCATGGTCGACGACCGTTGATATAGTTGACCTTAACTTGTAAAGGAGGGTGCGCACATGCCGCAGACGACATACATTCGCCGCGTTGCCGCGCGCGCCCTGTATATGGCTCGGAGCCGCATATGAGCAGGTATGTTCACGGCTCCGGGAGAGACGACGCACAACTAAATAATCAGCTGCAAAGCAGGTTCCCCAAAATCCCGGGTTTGAGCACGGCTGGGTTTTCGCCACCCACCGTGCAGCAATACCGTAGCTATTCATTTTTGGTTCGAGAGGGGAACCGCCATGGCTGAAGAATTCGATTTCCATCCGATGTGGGAGAGCCTCGGCATGAATCTTGCCGACCACGACATGCTGCTGGGCGCCGTGGGCCAGATGTACGGCGATATGTTCCTGACGCAGAACAATCGCCCCAAGTCCACGTCCTACCTGGATTTTGTCGCCACCAACATCCACAGCGGCCGTATTAAGGAGATGCTCGACAAGAAGGAGGCCGGCGAGGCCACCAAGATCGTCGGTTCGTTCTGCGTCTACGTGCCCGAGGAGATTGTGCTCGCCTGCGACGGTATCCCCGTGGGCCTGTGCTCGGGTGCCGACTGGGCGACCGACAAGGTCGAGGAGCATCTGCCGCGCAACACCTGCCCGCTCATCAAGAGCTTTGCCGGCTTTAAGCTGGGCGAGGTCTGCCCCTACATTGAGTCGAGCGACTTGGTAGTCGGCGAGAACACCTGCGATGGCAAGAAGAAGGCCTACGAGTTCTTTGCCACGCAAAAGAACATGTACGTCATGGATATTCCCAACGTACACGACGAGTCGACGCTCGTGACCTGGAAAGCCGAGGTCAAAAAGCTTGCTGCTAAGATCGAGGAAGAGTGCGGCGTCACGATTACGCCCGAGCGTCTGAAGGCTGCCATCCATGCCGTCAACGAGAAACGCCGTGCCCTGCAGCGCCTGGCTGCGACCCGCGCTGCCGATCCGGCGCCCATCAGCGGTCTCGACAGCCTGCTGACCGTTCAGGCCGCCTTTATGGATGACACGCCGCGTCTGACCGGAGCCATTAACGATATGGCGGCTGAGTGCGAGCAGCGCGTCGAGGCCGGCGAGGGCGTGGCGCCCAAGGGGGCCAAGCGCATCCTGTACACCGGTACGCCCATGGCCGTGCCCAACTGGAAACTGTTCAACCTCATCGAGAAGGCCGGCGGCGTTGTGGTGGGCGAGGAGTCCTGCACGGGCTCGCGCTACTACAAGGACCTGGTCGACGAGTCCGGCGAGACGGTCGACGAGATGCTCGATGCCATTGCCGAGCGCTACTTTAAGATCAACTGCGCTGTCTTTACGCCCAACGACCAGCGTATGAAGGACATCGTTCAGATGGCCAAGGACCTGCATGCCGACGGCATCGTCGACGTGGCCCTGCAGTTCTGCACGCTCTACGAGATGGAGTCGTTTGCCGTGGAGAAGGCCGCCTAGGAGGCCGGTATTCCGTTTATGCATATCACCACCGACTACGCCGGCGAGGATGCAGGCCAACTGCAAACCAGGATTGAGGCTTTCTTGGAAACCATTTAGGGCTATATCCGTCCCGGCGGCTTCCCCAGGCATCCGATCTTGCCGTTCAAACCGTCGCTTGCGTACCAAAGTACGCGGCGACTCCTCTTTCACGGCAACCTCGGGCACCTGGGAAAGCCGTCTCCTTGGTTGGTTAAAAGGTTTGTTAAGGAGTTATATGTCGGAATATATTGAGCAGCCGTTGCCGCGCACGTTTGAGGAGTTCAACGAGCAACGCAAGGCCGCGTTTATTCGCGTTAAGGATTACAAACAGGCCGGCAATCGCCTGGTCGGCTTTTTGTGCAGCTATACGCCACTCGAGATTATCGATGCCGCGGGCGCTGCAAGTGTGGCCTTGTGCGGCACATCCGACGAGGTAATTCCCGAGGCCGAGAAGGTGCTGCCGGCAAATCTGTGTCCGCTCATCAAGTCGACGTACGGTTTTGCCTATTCACAAAAGTGCCCGTTTACGTACTTTAGCGACATGATCATCGGCGAGACCACCTGCGACGGCAAGAAGAAGATGTACGAGTTACTTAACGAGCTCAAGCGCACGCACATTCTGCACCTGCCACAGGGTCGCGATCGCGCCTACGAGCGCGAGGGCTGGTACGAGGAGTGCCGTCTGCTCAAGGAGGAGCTCGAGAACTTCTACGGTATTACGATCACCGATGACGACCTGCGCGTTGCCGTCCGTCGTCGCAATCGCCTGCGTGCTGCCCAGCTCGAGATGTTTGCGCTGCAGGCCAACCAGCCGGCGGCCATGAGCGGCGTCGACCTGATGAGCACTATGTTTGCCGGTACGTTTAGCTTTGATATCGAGGCCTATACGCAGCAGCTGGAGCAAAAGGTCGCCAAGCTGCGCGAGGCCTACGACGCGGGCGAGCGCCCGGTTGCGGCGGATGCCAAGCGCATTCTGATTACCGGCTGCCCGGTGGGCGGCGTGATCAACAAAATCGGCCGCACCATCGAGTCCAACGGCGGCGTGGTCGTGTGCATGGACGACTGCTCGGGCGAGCGCACGGCGGCCATGATGATCGATTCGGAGGCTCCCGACATCCTGCGCGCCATTGCCGACCGCTACCTGGATATCAACTGCTCGGTCATGACGCCCAACGACGGCCGTATGGAAAACACGCTGGCCATGTGCGAGAAGTATCACGTCGATGGCGTGGTGGAGAGCGTGCTCCAGGCGTGCCACACCTTCAACGTTGAGAGTGCGCGCATGCAGGAGGCCGTCGAGGGTGCGGGCATTCCGTACATGAAGATTGAGACCGACTACAGCAACGGCGACATGGGCCAGATCGAGACCCGCATCGCCGCCTTCATCGAAACCCTCTAGCTTCCTCAGGCACCGGATCTTGCTCCTCAAACCGTCGCTTGCGTACCCAAAGTACGCTGCGCTCCTCTTTCGGGGCAATCTCCGGCACATGAGAAACCTAGAGCTAAGGCGCCTGAACGCGCCGCTACCTTTGATGTTTAGATTGGAAGAGAGCCATGATAGGGATCGGGATCGATATCGGGTCTACGGCGGCTAAGGCCGCTGTGGTCGATGGGGAGGGTTCGGTGGCGTGGACGTGCGTGCAGCCAACCGGGTTCTCCTCGGTCGATGCTTCCGAGCGGCTGCGCGAGGCACTGGCAGCGGCGGGCTATGACGTGACGGGCGACGATGTGCGTGTGGTCGCGACCGGCTACGGCCGTGTCGCCGTGCCCTATGCGCACAAGGTCGTGACCGAGATTACCTGCCACGGCACCGGTGCCGTGCGCCTGTTTGGCGATCACGGCACGGTGATTGACGTGGGCGGCCAGGACACCAAGGTCATCCAGCTTAAAGGCGGCCGCGTGGTCAAATTTGCCATGAACGACAAGTGCGCTGCCGGCACGGGGCGCTTTCTGGAGATCATGGCCGACCGCCTAGGCATTTCCCAGCAGCAGATGGCCGACCTGGCGCGTTCCGGCGAGCCCACCAAGATTAGCAGCATGTGCACGGTGTTTGCCGAAAGCGAGGTTATCAGCCTGATCGGTCGCGGTGAGCCGCGCGAGAACATTGCGCGTGGCGTGATCGACAGCGTGGTTTCGCGCGTGGCGACCATGGCCGGGCAGGCCGCGGGCGCCCCGTACTATCTGACCGGCGGCCTGTGCGAAAACGCCTATGTCGTTGAACGGTTGGGCGAGCTACTGGGGTCGCCGGTGACCACCTCGCCCCAGGCTCGCTTTGCCGGAGCGATCGGCGCGGCGATTCGCGCACAGGCGCTAGGGTGATGTATCGGCCGTGGAAGCGCGTTCATGCGTATACTGGGATGCATTGTTTGTGTTTGAGAGGAGGTATCGATGGCTGACGATCAGATTAAGCTCACGTCTATGACGGCCGCGAGCGGTTGAGCCGCTAAGTTGGCCCCCGGAGCCCTCGCCCAGGTCCTGGGCGATTTACCCAATGTGCATAACGACAACTTGCTCGTGGGGTTCGATACCTCTGACGATGCGAGCGTCTTCCGCGTAGGGGAGAACCTGGGCCTCGTGCAGTCCATCGACTTCTTTCCGCCGATGGTCGACGACCCGTTTCTGTTTGGCCAGATTGCCGCAGCCAACTCGCTGTCGGATATCTACGCCATGGGCGGGCGGCCGAGCCATGCTATGAACCTGCTCTGCATACCCAGTTGTCTGGGCGTTGAAGTTGCCGGTCAGATTCTGGCAGGCGGCGCCGACAAGTGCGTCGAGGCGGGTTGCTCCATCGCGGGCGGCCACACCATCAACGACGACGAGCCCAAGTACGGGCTGTCCGTGAGCGGTTTTGTCGCGCTCGACCGCATGTTCGCCAACAGCGGCGCACGCGCAGGCGATGTTCTGCTGCTGACCAAGGCGATCGGCTCGGGCATCATCACCACGGCCATTAAGGGCGAGCTCATCGAGCAGGACGAGGCCGCAGCCATGTTTGACTCGATGCGCGCCCTCAACGAGGCCCCGATTCGTCTGGCCGAGGGACTTGAGCTTCACGGCTGCACCGACATTACGGGCTTTGGCCTGATCGGGCACGCGTGCGAGATGGCCGAGGGCTCGGGCGTGCAGATCGAGCTTGCGTCGGGAACGGTACCGCTCTTTGACCAGGTGCTCGACATGGCGCGTCTTGGCATTATCCCCGCCGGCGCCTACCGTAACCAGGACTTCTTTGGCCCACGCGTGGCTGCCGACGAGGGCCTGGAGCCTGGCATGCTGGATGCGCTATACGATCCGCAGACGTCTGGTGGTTTGCTCATCGCGGCGCCTGCTGCCGATACGGATGAGCTTGCGCGTCGCCTGCATGCCGAGGGGCGCATCGCGGCCGTTGTCGGGCGCGTGTGCGAGGCGGAGCCGGGCGGTCCTGCCGTCCGCGTTGTTCGCTAGCCCGCACGTTTATGTAACTGTTTGCCGTTCTCTAGAACGGTTCTTTCGAAAGGAATTTGCTATGTCTACCAAGATTGAAGTCAATGCCATGGGCGATGCCTGCCCGCTGCCCGTCGTCAAGACGCTCAAAGCCCTGAAACAGCTCGATGGCGAGGGCGCCGTCGTGACCTCGGTCGACAACGAGACCGCCGTCAAGAACATCTCCAAGATGGCGCAGGAGAAGGGCTGCACGGCCTCGGTCGAGAAGGTTTCTGACGCCGAGTGGCACGTGACCGTGGCGACCTCTAGCGCCGTTGCCGTTGCCGATCCCGAGCAGGATGGCGCTGCCTTCTGCGATACCAGCGCCGGCAAGGGCAAACTCGTCATTTCCGTCTACACCGATTGCATGGGCCGTGGCGACGACGAGCTGGGCCACAAGCTCATGAAGGCTTTCATCTTTGCCGTGACGCAGCAGGAGGAGCTGCCCGCGACTATGCTGTTCTACAACGGCGGCGCCAAGCTCACCGTCGAGGGCTCTCCGGTGCTCGACGACCTTAAGGGACTGGCCGAGCAGGGCGTCGAGATTCTTACCTGTGGCACCTGCCTCGACCACTATGGCATTAAGGACCAGCTTGCCGTGGGCGAGGTCACCAACATGTACGTGATCGTGGAGAAGATGGAGCAGGCCGTGCGCGTCGTGCGCCCGTAGCGTATTGGTTGGAGTTGCCATGAGGGAGAAGCGCCCGGCGCTTGTCATCACGTTTCCTACCACGGCGGCCGCCATGGGGTGCGAGTCCCTGTGCATCGAGCGCGGCCTTCCCGGGCGAACGATTCCCGTTCCCGGGGAGGTCGCTGCCGGCTGCGGTCTGGCGTGGAAAGCGTTGCCTGTCGATGAGGAGCTGCTGCGCGGCGAACTCGCCGCGGCAGGCGTCCCCACCGAGGGCTTCACCGTGATTGATATGTGGGAGGCCGTGCGATGATCTACCTGGATAACGCGGCGACGACCATGCACAAGCCGCAGACGGTCATCGATGCCGTGGTGCAGGCGATGTGCTCGCTCGGCAATGCCGGACGCGGTGCAACGTCGGGTGCGCTCGACGCGGCCCGCACCGTTCACGGCTGCCGTGCCAAGCTTGCGCGCCTTTTTGGTTGCCCGAGGGCGGACCATGTGTGTTTTACGCCCAACTCCACGGCGGCGCTCAACACCGCCATCAACGGGGTGGTGCGCCCCGGCGACCGCGTGGTCTCGACGGTGCTTGAGCACAACTCGGTGCTACGTCCGCTCAACCGCCTGGCGGCAGAGCAGGGTGTGACGGTTGAGCATGCGGGTTGCGATGCGAGCGGCGTGCTCGACTACGACGAGCTCGAGCAGCTGGTCACGCCGGGCACGCGTGCTGTGGTGGTGACGCACGCCTCCAATGTGACCGGCAACGCGGTCGACATTGCACGCGTAGCTGCCATGGCCCATGCGGCCGGTGCGCTCGTGATCGTCGATGCCTCGCAGTCTGCCGGCACGGCGCATATCGATATGCAGGCCATGGGGCTCGACGTCGTGTGCTTTACCGGCCACAAGGGGCTGATGGGCCCGCAGGGCACCGGCGGTCTGGCCGTGGCGGAGGGTGTCGACGTGGCGCCCTGGGCCATGGGCGGCACGGGCGTGCACAGCTTCGATGCACTGCAGCCGCTTGAGTGGCCCACGCGCCTGGAGGCGGGCACGCTCAACGGTCACGGCATCGCGGGACTTTCCGCGGGTCTCGACTTTATCGAGGCCCAGGGTGGAGTCGAGGCGATTGCGGCACACGAGCGAGCACTGGCGGATCGCTTCCTTGCCGGTGTGCGCGAGATTCCGGGGATTAAGCTCTATGGTGCCTTTGACCAGCCGACGCGCTCTGCGATCGTGTCGCTCAACGTGGGCGATATCGATTCGGCCGAGATCTCGGATGCACTCATGCAAGGGTGGGGGATTGCGACGCGCCCCGGCGCCCATTGCGCTCCGCTCATGCACCGTGCGCTGGGGACCGAGCGTCAGGGTGTCGTTCGCTTCTCGTTTGGGTATTTCAACACGGACGAGGAAGTCGACACCGCGATCGACGCTTTGCGCGATTTAGCCTGCTAAAGCTGCTAGACCGTTTATACTTGCGGGACGGGTGTTTTTGCCCGTCCCGTTTTTGTTTCGATTCGAAAGGTGCTCTCATGGCTTCATCCGCCCCGCGCGGTCTGCGCTCCGACCATGTCGTCACCGTCGGCATCGCCCTGTTCTCGATGCTCTTTGGCGCCGGCAACCTCATTATTCCGCCGCTGCTGGCGCTGCAGGCAGGCTCTGCCACGCCGGTTGCCATGCTCGGCTTTCTCATAGCTGCCATCGGCCTGCCCGTCATGGGCTTTATCGCCGTGGCGCTTGCCGGAACGGCGCGCGAGCTTGCCGGCCGCGTGCATCCCAAGTTTGGCGAATTCTTCGTTGCGGCGGTCTATCTGGCCATCGGTCCGTGCCTGGCCATTCCTCGCACAAGCTCTACGGCCTTCGAAATGCTGGTTCCGCTGCTACCCGAGGGCGTTTCGCTCGGCACGGCACGTCTGGTGTTTGCCATCGGGTTCTTCGTCGTCGCGTTTGTGCTCACGCTGCGCCCGGGTGTCATCACGCGCGTGCTCGGCCGCATTACGGGCCCCGCGCTCATTGCACTCATCGTGCTAGTCGTGGGTGCTGCCGTGATCTCGCCGCTGGGACCGGCTGCCGCGCCTCAGGCTCCCTATGATGCCGGTGCCGCGGTCCAGGGCTTTTTGACCGGCTACCAGACCATGGACCTGCTCGCGTCGCTTGCCTTTGGCATCATCATCGCCGAGACCATCCACGAGCTGGGTGTTACCGATGACAAGCGCGTGGCCTTTGAGATTTCGCGTTCCGGTGTGATCGCCGGCGTGCTTATGGCCGTCATCTACTGCGGCCTGGCGCTTGCCGGCACGCAGCTCGGCACGGTTATGCCCGATGCCACCAATGGCGCCGCCATCCTTGCCCGCTCTGCCTCCATGCACTTTGGCCTTGTCGGCACGGTCGTGGTCTTTGCGATCTTTTTCCTTGCATGTATGAACGTGTGCATTGGCCTTATCAGCTGCTGCTCGCGCTACTTCTGCGAGACGTATGTGGTCGAAGGGGGAGCGGAGGCTTCCGAGGAGGCCATGCGCCGCCCCTTCGCGATTCTCGCCTTTGTGTTCGCAGCGTTTTCGTGCGTGCTCTCCAACGTGGGTCTCGACGTGATCCTTATGTTCTCGGTGCCTATGCTCAATGCCCTGTATCCCGTTGCCATCGTGCTGGTACTTATGGGCCTGGTGCACGGTTTTTGCGACGTGCATCCGCAAGTGTGGGTTTGGGTCGGCGGCGTCGTCGCAGTGCAGAGCGTGATCACCTCGGTCCGCGATGCGTTCTTTGCAGGCGCGTGGCTACCGTTCGATGCGCTGCCGCTGACGGACATTGGAGCCGCGTGGGTGCCGGTTGCCGTGGTGGCGTTTGTGATCGGCCTGCTCCATAGTCGTTTTGTTGCACATTCGAGGAGCTAAGGCATCAATGCTTGCACAGGCGGGGAGTCTCCCCTATAATTTCCTTCGCTTTGGGACACGCAAGGTTTAGACCTTAGCTGCTCAACACCTTCGGGACGTGGCGCAGTTTGGTAGCGCGCCTGCTTTGGGAGCAGGATGTCGCAGGTTCAAATCCTGTCGTCCCGACCATATCTTGCGGGCGTAGTTCAATGGTAGAACCCCAGCCTTCCAAGCTGATGACGCGGGTTCGATTCCCGTCGCCCGCTCCATAGGATAGTTTTAACGGCTTTGGCTCCATTTGGTGCCAGGGCCGTTTTCATATATATGCCGGGGACCCCACATCCCCACCTAAGTTGCGGTGAAATAGTTCCTGGATTAGCCGCAAAAGCTGTTATCCAGGAACTATTTCACCGCAACTTATTGAGGCCGAGCGGGTTGGGTCGATGATGGGTTCTGTTGCCGAGAAGATGAGGGCAGCCGGTCAGGAGTCTACGTAGGGTTTTGTGGTTGGTATACCGTAGTCGCGCATCATTGAGCCGAACGCTTTGACATCGTAGGTGTCTGAGAGCTTGAAATGGATGACGTTGTGGCCCATGGCACGCAGGTTCGCATCGCGCATGAGGGCAGCTCGATAGGTTTTTGCCGCAGTATGTTCCGGATCATTTTGGGCATCGTCCTCAAACTTGCCTAGTCCATGCAGCTCAGCCAGCATCCAAGAGCCGTTTGGCATCTGCCAGCCGTAATCTGCCAAATAATAGCCGGCGTTTCCCGGTCGAGTAATTTCAACCTGAAGTTCGGGAGCGGCAACTCCCGCCAGAATCATTGCCGCCCGTGCTTCGGATTCTCCGCCGTTATCCGATCTGCCATCCATGTGTTCAAAAACGTCAAATGCGCGCGCAATGCCGTGCAGTCCGCGGCAGTTCGCTTGTGCATATGCACGCAATTCTTCACGCTCGACACCGTACTCACGAGCCAACCCGTCGACATAGCCTAGTGCATATCGAAAAGCGCTCGTTCGAGCGATGTCGACCACCGTGCGATATGGATCCGTTAACGTAAACGGGCCGAGCTGCCATACGTCGCCCGGCCGCCAGCGTCGGTATTCAACGAATTCGTACATATCGCGTCTGGTGGAACGCGGCAGCAGCACTTGCACCTTGTCGAGAAGCGAATATGCAGAACCGATGCCATAGAGCAGAGCCGCCGTTGCTCCACAAAACACGGCATCCGGTTCAACGACCGCAATAGCGGATGCCAATTGAAAGATGCGATCTTCGACGCCGAGGTCATTCCAATACGCGGGGTCAGCGTAGACATGGTTGTAGAGTCGAATAATCATCTCTTTTTGCATGAGCGCGTAGGCACGGCGTTCATCCCATTTTTTGGTAGCTACAAACAGGTGTCCGCCATGATGAGCCTCGAATAACTGGAAGAACAGCTCTATTTGCGGTTTGGAACAGCGTTTATCATGACTCATTTTCGACCCCATGGTCTCGAGGGGGAGTGAATGACACTACGCTATCCCATATTTGGTCCGCCAGACCTTGCCATGAACTGACCAAAAGCTTGACGGGGCAGGTCAGAGCCATGAGTCAGAGCCAAACATATCGGCAAACGGTTGATTAGTGCCCCTCGGCGGCACTAAAAACCACCCTTACAGAAAGTTGCGGTGAAATAGTTCCTGAAAAGCTCGAATAAGGCTAAATCCAGGAACTATTTCACCGCAACTTAGGAGGGGATGGGGCTGAGGGGCGGGCGATGCCGTTGCCTGTCGGTTAGTGGCGGGGTTGGTGGCGGAGCTTGTCGATGGTGGCGTCGGTGCTGTGACTGCGGGCGTCGGTGCTTCGGCTATGGGCTCCGTGGGTTGCGCGGCCATCGCGAGCGTCGGCAGCGGTTTGGCGTTTACGGCGGTAATCGATCATGCCTTGGATGATGGGCTTGCCAAAGCTCACGACATCATCGTTGTAGATGGCGGTACGGGCGGCAAGCAGACAGTCGGTAAAGTCCATATGGGTCTTGCCAAAGAGTTTGACGGCAAGGGCGACAACGGTGGGCTCGTCGACCATGACGTCATCGAGCAGCCTTTTCATGGCCGTGGCAATCTCAACGCGGGGAACCTTATAGACGTCGCGCAGCGTGACCACGACGCGCGTGATGATTTCGGGGTAGACACGAGCGGTGCGCGTGGCGATGACCTTGGCGGCACGCGGTGACAGAACTTCGTCGTCGTCAAGCAGGTAGCGCAGGATGACGGTCTCGTCGATGATGGTGCTACTCATGGATATCTACTTCCTCGGGACCCAAAACCGACTCGTCGCTTTCTGTGGCTAGGTGTTCAATCCAGGCATTGCGCTCCTCGGAGCGGCGATTGGGGTCCCCATATGCTTTGAGCAATCCATAGGCGGCCGTGCCGTCCTTGGAGCGCACGGCGACCGGCTGAAAGGGGAGCTTGCGCATCAAAATACTCTGCGCGACAAATAGACGGACAGCGTCGGCGAGCGATGTGCCCATAGCGTCGTAGAGACGCTCGGCATGCTGCTTGTCTTCCTCGCGAATGCGCACCTGCAGGATGGCTCGTTTTTGAGTCGATGACATCACTGGCCTCCCTTAATGAGCGTGCAATTTGAATAACAAATACAACATCGGCTAATAATAGCCAATCTTACAACCACTACTTTATTGCACTAGAGTAATTGAGTGTAAAGGATATTACAAACGTACTACATCCTTTAGAAATGAGCGTGAAATCTTTCTTGGGCGTACGCATGTAATACACTCACCTTTATAGCTTCTAGAGAATAATTCCAACCTGCCAAAACCCCTGCAATACACCCGTATTGCAGGGCCTATGCTCAAGTTTGCCCCCTGCAACTGCGTATATTCAACCTGTATACCGTTGGAGAAATTCTACCGAGCGCCTGTTTCGCCGCATGCATTCGATACGCCGATGCCAGGCCACGGGCGGCTTGGGGCAACGTCGACAGGGTTTCTCCGGCATGGGATTCAGGAGGGAGTGAACAACATGGGCAATAAACGAGTCGTAGCCGATTCCTCGCGCTGCATTGGGTGTCAAACCTGCATGGCGGCGTGTATCGAGGCACACGACATCCCCGGCAACATCGCCGCACCTCGCTTGCGCGTAACGCGCACCTACGAGATTTCCGCGCCGGTGGCATGTCACCACTGCGAGGACGCTCCGTGCGCCAAGGCCTGCCCCACGGGTGCCTTGTTCTTTGATCCAAAGAACCATCGTATCGGCGTCAACGAGGACAACTGCATCGGCTGCAAGAGCTGCGTCATGGCCTGCCCCTTTGGCGCCGTGAGTGTGGCGACCACGCAGGTCCCCGTCTTGATGGGCGACGTGCGCGTGGGTTCGCAGACCAAGAGCTTCGTGCTCAAGTGCGACCTGTGCGTGGACCGTCCCGGCGGTCCGGCGTGTGCCGAGGCGTGCCCGACCAAGGGCCTCACCTTGGTAGACGAGGAGCGCCTGGCAGAACTGACTGCCGAGCGTGCCCGCGCCACCATCGAAAACGAGGCGTAGCCGGGCGGCCATACAGGCCCAACGATTGTCAAATACGTACCGATTAATCGGTAGCAGAGAAAGGAAGGAGGGTGTCATGGAGAAGCATAAAGTGATCTGCCCGTACTGCGGCGCCGGTTGCCAGTTTAACCTCCTGGTCCAAAACGGCCAGGTCGTGGGCACCGAACCGCTCAACGGCATCACCAACCAGAGCGAGCTGTGCCTTAAGGGCATGAGCGGCTACGACTTCATCAACGACACCAAGATCTTGACTCCTCGCGTACTGCACCCGATGATCCGCCGCACTAAGGGCGCGGATCTTGAGCGTGTAAGCTGGGACGAGGCACTGGATTTCACCGCATCTAAGATGCAGGCCATAATTGACGAATATGGTCCTAACGCTGTCATGACCACCGGCTCTTCGCGAGGCGGCGGCAATGAGGCGAACTACGTCATGCAGAAGTTTACGCGTGCGTGCATCGGCACCCACAGCGTAGACAACTGCGCCCGTACTTGACATGGCCCTACTGTCCTCGGTCTGATGGACACGGTTGGTTCAGGTTGCATGTCATGCTCCATCCCCGGTATGGAGGATGCGGGCTGCATTTTCCTCTTCGGCTATAACCCTGCCGATTCGCACCCCATCGTCGCAAGGCGTATCGTGCGAGCCAAAGAAAAGGGTTGCAAGATCATCGTCGCCGACCCGCGCCATATCGAAACCGCGCGTATCGCCGATATCTACCTTCCGATCAAGAACGGTTGCAACGTTGCGTTCCTCAACGCCTTTGCCAACTGTCTGGTCAACGATGGCCTCTACGACAAGGACTTCGTCGCCGAGCACACGAACGGCTTTGACGAGTGGTGGGAGACCATCAAGAACTACACTCCCGAATCCGTACAGGACATCACGGGTGTCGAGCCCGCGTTGATCCACCAAGCTGCCGAGATGTACGCCACGGCGAAGCCCTCTGCCATCATTGGCTGGGGCATGGGCGTATGCCAGCAGAAGCAGAACCTGAAGACGGTGCACACCATCGCCTCCATCGCCTGCGTTGCCGGCCAGATCGGCAAACCCAATTCCGGCCTCGCGCCCGTGCGCGGTCAGAACAACGTCCAGGGCTCCTGCGATATGGGCATGCTGCCCAACCTGTACCCTGGTTACCAGAAAGTCACCGACCCGGCTGTGCGTGCCAAGTTTGCCAAGGCTTGGGGCGTGCCCGAGGAAAAGCTCCCGCTCGAGGAGGGCTACAAGCTCACCGACCTGGGCCACCTGGTCGACGAGGGCAAGGTGCACTGCTTCTACAACTACGGCGAGGACCCGGTGCAGACCGAGCCCGATTCGGCCGGTATGCGCAAGACGCTCTCCGAGCTGGATCTGTTCATTTGCCAGGACATCTTTATGACGCAGACGACCATGCTCGCCGACGTCATCCTGCCTGCCACCTCTTGGGGCGAGCACGAGGGTGTCTTTACCGCATCCGACCGTAGCTTCCAGCACTTTGACGCGGCCGTTCCGCCCAAGGGCGAGTGCCGCCACGACTGGGAGATCTTCGCGGACCTGTCCACGCGCATGGGCTACCCCATGCACTACGACAACACCGAGCAGATCTGGAACGAGTGCATTAGCCTGTGCCCCAACTTTGTGGGCGCGACCTACGAGAAGATGGCTCCCGAGGGCGGCTACGCCCAGTGGCCGGTCAAGAGCACCGATGTGAACGACCACGGTACGCCCGACATGTTCGCTGGTGGCAAGTTCACCACCAAGGACGGCCGCGCCAACCTGATGGCGCACGACTGGGAGGCGCCCTCCGAGCTTCCCGACGATGAGTACCCGCTCATCCTGTGCACCGTCCGCGAGGTCGGCCACTACAGCTGCCGCTCGATGACCGGCAACTGCAAGACGCTGGCGCTGCTTGCCGACGAGCCCGGTTTTGTCCGCATGAATCCCGCGGACGCCCAGGCGCGCGGCATCAAGAATGGCGACATCGTCTCGATTCACAGCCGCCGCGGCCAGGTATACAGCCGTGCCGACGTGAGCGATCGCATCAACAAGGGCACGGTCTACATGACCTACCAGTGGTGGATCGGCAAGTGCAACGAGCTGACCATTCACAAGGTCGACCCGGTCTCGCATACGCCCGAGGACAAGTTCTCCGCCTGCCAGGTCGACGCCATTGCCGACCAGGTCTGGGCCGAGGGCGAAGTCGAGCGTCAGTACACCGAGCTCAAGCAGGCTCTGGTGGACGCCGCCGCTCCCCAAGACGTTGAGCCCGGCGCCGCCAAGTTCGACGACGAGACGCACGTGAACCAAATCGTGTAGTCCCGTTCTCGTTGGCTTTTTGGGCCGGGCGTCCCGTACGTTCGGGAGCCCGGCCCGTTATTTTGAAAGGAAGTGGGGATGAACCGCTTCATCGACATCAACCCGGAGAGGTGCATCGGCTGCGGAACATGCCAGTCCGCCTGTGCCGACGCCCACCGGATGCAGGGTCTTCAGGATACGCCGCGCTTGGCGCTCGTGAAGACCGGCGGTATTTCGGCCGCCCTTGCCTGCCACCATTGCGAGGGTGCCCCCTGCGCCGAGGTTTGCCCGGTGAATGCCATCGAGCACGATGGCGATCGCATCCACGTCAAGGAGCAGGAGTGCATCGGGTGCAGGCTGTGCGCCATCGCGTGCCCCTTCGGAGCCATCCATCCCGATGGCACGTCTATCGCCGGTGTCGCAGGCATGTGCGACCCGACGCCTTCGTATCCTAAGTCCCTGAGCAGCCTGCTTACGTGGGCTCCTGGTCAGTACACCTGCGCTGTCAAGTGCGACCTGTGCGCATTCGATCCGGACGGCCCGCATTGTGTGGCGGCGTGCCCTACCAAGGCGCTGACCGTCATGGGCGGCGCGGCCGATCGTGAGCTCGACGAGGCCAAGCGCCTGCGCTCGATCGAAAACGGTCCGGTCGTCGACGTTACCGCTGTGGCCCAGGGCCTGTCCGAGAAAGCAGAAGGGAGCGTAAACAATGGATAGCATGACGCTGTTTATCGCATCGCTTGCCGTCTCGTGCATCGGTGCGCTCGCCTCGGTTCTGCTGATCAAGGCCGATAACGCCGCCAAGACCGCCGGCTGCCTTATCGGCGCCGTCGCCGCGGTGCTTTCGTTTGTGGCCGGTATCCAGGCCGTGCTGGGCGATGTCACGTCGGTCGACACCATCGTGTTTTTCCCGTTTGCCCATTTCCAGCTGCTGCTCAATCAGCTGTCCGGCCTGTTCGTGGCGCTCATCTCGGTGCTCGCGTTTGCCGGCTCGATCTACGGTCTCAACTACTTTGATGAGTACCCGGGCAAAAAGGGCCGCGCCGGCTTCTTCTTTAACACCTTTGTGGCGTCCATGATGCTCGTCATCACCGCCGACAACGTGTTTTGGTTCCTGGTCGCCTTTGAGCTCATGTCGCTGACCTCGTACTTCCTGGTCGTGATCGAGGAGAACGAGAACTCCATCCATGGCGGTTGGCTCTACTTTGTGATCGCGCACGTGGGCTTTGTGCTCATCATGGCGAGCTTCCTCACCATGACCAACTTCGCCGGTGGCTCGTTTGCCTTTGCGGATTTCCGCGCTACGCAGTTTAGCCCCGCGGTCGCATCCGTGTGCTTTGTGCTCGCCTTCTTTGGCTTTGGCGCCAAGGCCGGTATCATCCCGCTGCACGGCTGGCTGCCCAAGGCACATCCCGAGGCGCCGTCCAACGTGTCGGCCCTCATGTCCGGCGGCATGATCAAGATCGGTATCTTCGGCATCCTCAAGGTTGGTCTCGACCTGCTCTCCGCCTCGGGCGTTCAGGTCTGGTGGGGCCTTATGGTCATGGTCTTCGGTGCGATCTCGTCGGTTCTCGGCGTGGCTTTCGCCCTGCAGGAGCATGACATCAAGCGCCTGCTGGCCTATCACTCCGTCGAGAACATCGGCATCATTCTGCTCGGCGTCGGCGCCTCCATGGCCGCCATGGCGCTCAACTCGGTCGGCATCGCCGTCCTGGCCCTGATGGCCGCCCTCTACCACACGTTTAACCACGCGATGTTTAAGGGCGAGCTGTTCTTGGGCGCCGGCGCGCTGCTGTACTCCACGGGTACGCGCAATATGGAGAAGATGGGCGGCCTGTTCCGTCGTATGCCGGCAACGGCCATCTGCTTCCTTATTGGCGCGCTTGCCATCTCGGCCATCCCGCCCTTCAACGGCTTTGTGTCCGAGTGGTTTACCTACCAGTCGCTGTTTAATGCTGCCATGCAGGGCGACAAGGCCGTCATGATCGTGGCCGTGTTCGCTGCCGTCGCGCTTGCCATTACCGGCGCGCTGGCTGTCACGTGCTTCGTCAAGGCCTATGGCGTCTCCTTTGCCTCCGCGCCCCGCTCCGAGGCTGCGGCCAATGCCAAGGAGGTTCCCGCCCCCATGGTGTTTGCGCAGGGCCTGCTCGCGGCCATCTGCGTCGTGCTGGGCATCGGCGCTCCCGTGATCGCGCCCGTGCTGGTCGATGTCGCCGCGTCCGTGCTGCATCCGTACGGTGGCGTGTTTGCCGCCGAGGGCATGGAGCTCATGAACCAGTACTCCGGCGCTGCCACCTCCACGCCCGCGATCGCCATTGCGCTCGTGGTGCTCGTCGGCCTTGCCTGCGGTTATCGCAAGCTCAAGACCGTCGGCAAGGTGCAGAAGTCCCAGCCGTGGGCATGCGGCTATGCTCCCAACGAGCATATGCCCGTCGTGGCCACGACCTTTGCCTCCGAGGTGTCCTGGTTTATGCAGCCGCTCTACACGCTGCGCGACCGCTGCACGGCCGTCTGCTGGTCCATCGCGCACTTCTTCCAGAAGCTCACCGGTGTGGCCGAGGCTGTGGAGCCTGTACCCGACAAGGTTCTCGTCGATGCCCCGCATAAGGGTATCGAGAAGCTCGCCGACCTCGCGACTAAGCTCGAGGGCGGCAACTACAGCATCTATATCTGCTACATCGTCGCGGCACTCGTGGTGTTCCTCGTGCTCGCCGTGCAAATGGGTTAAGGAGGGGAGAGCATGAACAACATCGTACTTGCCGTTCTGCAGGGCGTGGTCGTTATGGCCGTCGCGCCGTTCTTCTCCGGTCTCGGCCGCCTGATCCGCGCCAAGATGCACAACCGTCGCGGCCCTAGCATCATGCAGGACTACCGCGACCTGGCCAAGCTCTTTGCGCGTCCCGAGTCCCAGAGCGAGGATGCGAGCTTTGCGCTGCGCATCATGCCGCCGCTGTTCTTCGCCGTCGCCTTTATGCTTGCGATGGGCCTGCCGCTCTTTACGGCACAAAGCCCCATCCCGGTCTTTGGTGACGCCATCACCATCATGTACAGCCTGGCGCTCGCCCGCTTCTTCTTCGCCCTCTGCGGCGTGGATTCGTCCAACGCCTACGCCGGTATCGGCGGCGTCCGCGAGCTGCTCATGAGCGTGCTCATCGAGCCGTCCATGCTGCTGGCGCTGTTTGCCGCCGCCCTGGTGTGCGGCTCCACCGACATCGCCACCATGGGTCTGCACATCATGACGGGCGCCATCGACGCGCCGGTCGCCGTGATCCTCGCCGGCATCGCCTTTGCGATTGCCTGCTACATGGAACTCGGCAAGCTGCCGTTTGATCAGGCCGAGGCCGAGCAGGAGCTTCAGGAAGGACCGCTCGCCGAGCTTTCCGGCCCGTCGCTCGCCATGGCCAAGCTCGCCATGTCCATGAAGCAGGTCCTGGTCGTCGCCTGGTTCTGCGCGATCTTCGTCCCCTGGGGCGAGCCCGCGACCGTGGGCGTCGCCGCCGTTCTGGGTGCAGTCATCTTCCTGGTGAAGTGCCTGATCGACTTTGTCGTATGCGGCGTGATCGAGAACTCCTGCTCGCGCTCGCGTTTTAAGGTGCTCGGTAATCAGACTTGGGCCGTCGTTGGCATCGCCGTTCTGGCGTTTGTCTTCGTGGTCGTCGGCGTGTAGGAGAAGGGAGAAACAATGTCATTTGCAGTCAGTCTGTCCCTTCTCGGCTTGGTCGCCATCGCGGCCCCGATGGTGGCCTCGGTGCTCGTCGCCCTGTTCCCCCGTCCGTACGCCAAGTGGTTCAGCGTTTTGGGTGCCGCCGTCTCGACGGTCTGCACCATCGCCCTCGCCGCGAATTTCGCCGGCGCCGGCATGCCCGACACGCAGGTCCCCCTGATCTCGTTTGGGCAGACCCTCGTCATGGGATTCACCTTCGATCGCATGAGCACGCTGCTCGCGCCCGCCTTTGTGGGTATCGGCCTGCTTGTCGTGATCTATTCGATTCCCTATATGAGCGAGAATAACCGTGAGCATCCCGACGCACCGCGTCGTCGCTTCTACGCGTACCTCGCGACCTTCATCGGCGCCATGGCCGGCCTTGTGTACAGCTCGACCCTTTTGGGCCAGCTCGTGTTCTTTGAGATCACGGGTGCGTGCTCTTGGGGCCTCATTAGCTACTACATGTCGCCTACGGCCAAGAAGGCTGGCATGAAGGCCCTGATCATTACGCATATCGGTGCGCTCGGCCTGTATCTGGGCGCCGCCATCGTGTTTGCCCACACCGGCACCTTCGCCATTACCGCGATTGCCGGCCTCGACGCCAAGCTCAAGGCTATCGTCCTTTTGCTCGTGCTGTTTGCGGCCTGGGCCAAGTCCGCACAGGTTCCTATGTACATGTGGCTGCCTTCGGCCATGGAGGCGCCGACGCCTGTTTCGGCCTACCTGCATGGCGCCTCGATGGTTAAGGTCGGCGTGTGCGTGTTCGCACGCGCACTCGTCTCTGCCGGCGAGATTCCCGAGATCGTGGGCTGGGTCGCCATTATCGACGCCATGGTCACCATGCTCTTTGGTTTCCTTATGTACCTGCCGCAAAAGGACATGAAGCGCCTGCTGGCCTTCTCCACGATCGCCCAGCTCTCCTATGTGTTCTTTGGTCTGGGCCTTTCGGTCTTTGGCAGCCAGCTGGCCTTTGACGGTGCCGTTTGCCACATCTTTAACCACGCTTTCGCCAAGACGCTGTTCTTCCTGATCGCCGGTTCGTTCTCCTTTACGCTCGGCACGCGTATGCTGCCCAAGCTTCGCGGCATCGTAAAGAAGTACCCGATCTCGGGCGTGGGCTTTGGTGTCGCGGCGCTCGCCATTGCCGGCGTGCCGCCCATGAACACGTTCTTCTCGAAGTTCCAGATCATCGCCGGCGGCTTTTCTGTGGGTGCCGGCAACGTTGCGATCCTGGTGCTTGTGTGCATCATGGTCGCCGAGACCGTCGCCACCTTCGCCTGGTTCCTCAAGTGGATGGGCTATTGCCTGCCCGGCGAGCCGAGCGACGAGGTCGCTGCGGGAGCCCCGCTTCCCCGCGCGATGGCGTTCGTGTTCATCGTGCTCATCATCATGGTTATCGTCAGCGGCCCGCTTTCGGCCAGCTGGATCGGTTAGGAGGTAGAACGACATGGGTTATTCGATCGTCAACATCCTTGGCGGCCTTCTGATCGTCACGTCCACCATGGTGGTCGTCTCAAAGAACATCAAGCACGCCATCAGCTGGTATGCGGTACAGTCGCTGGTGCTTGTGGGGCTGCTCGCCACGCTCGGTGCCACTACCGGTGCGCAGGAGCTGCTTATGTGGGCCGGATCCGCCTTTATCACCAAGGTCGTCCTGGTCCCTTACATCCTCAACCGCGCATACAAGAAGATGGGCGAGCCGAGCGACGCATCGCTCAAGGCCGGCCTTAAGCCCGCGTGGGCCATTTGCATCATCGCCGTTGAGGTCGCGATCTGCTTTGCCGTCGTGACGCAGATCAGCCTGCCCACGGCCGAGGTCGCAACGCCTGCGCTCGCCATTAGCTTCGCTCACTTCTTTGTGGGCCTCACCTGCATCATCTCGCAGCGCAACATCATGAAGCAGATCTTTGGATACTGCCTCATGGAAAACGGCAGCCATGTGACGCTCGCGCTTTTGGCCCCCACCGCTCCCGAGATCATCGAGATCGGTATCGCCACCGACGCCATCTTTGCCGTCATCATCATGTCCATCGTCGTGCGTCGCATTTGGGACGACTCCCACTCGCTCGATGCGCGCGACCTGTCCGAGCTGAGGGGGTAGTCCATGGAAACGTTGATTCTCGCCCTGCTCGCGACTCCTTTGGTGTTCTCGCTGGTCATGGCGTTTTTGCCCAAGAACACGTCCTATAACGTGTTTGCCGGTCTCAACCTGGTCTCCGTCGCAGCCGTCCTGGTGCTGTCGATTGTGACGGCCGGTGACGTCCTTATGAGCGGCGACACCGCGAGCGCTCTTGGCCTGTGGTTTCACCTCGATTCGCTGGGCGCCATCTTTGTGCTGCTCATCGGCTTTATCGGTTTTCTTACGGGGCTGTTCTCGCTGCCCTATGTAAAGGCCGATATCGAGGAGGGCTCCATGCCCGCCGAGCGCGCCAAGCAGTATTTTGCGCTGTTTAGTCTGTTTGTGTTCACCATGCTGCTCGCGTGCCTGTCCAACAACATGATCCTCACGTGGGCCGCCGTGGAGGCAACCACGCTTTCCACCGTGTTCCTCGTGGGTATCTACAAGAACAAGACGGCCCTCGAGGCCTCTTGGAAGTATGCGATGGTCTGCACCGCCGGCGTAGCCTTTGGCCTGTTCGGTACGCTGCTGATCTACGCCAACGCCGCTGACGTGATTCCCAACGCCCACGAGGCCGCATTCCTGTCGTGCGTGCTGCCGTATGCCGACCAGTTCGACCCGACGCTCATGCGCCTTGCCTTTGCGTTTGTCGTGATCGGCTTTGGCACCAAGGCTGGCCTGTTCCCCATGCACACTTGGCTGCCCGATGCCCACTCCCAGGCCCCGAGCCCTGTCTCGGCCCTGCTCTCGGGCGTGCTGCTTAAGTGCGCCATGCTTGTGATCATGCGCTTCTACGGCTTTACTATCCAGGCCGTGGACGCCGAGTATCCGCAACTTTTGCTGCTGATCGTCGGCACGCTGTCCATTTTGGTGGCGGCGCTTTCGATGTTTCGCCAGGACGACCTCAAGCGCCGCTTTGCGTACTCGTCTGTGGAGAACGTGGGCGTTATCGCCCTGTGCCTGGGCATCGGTGGCCCGCTGGGTATCGCCGCGGCCCTGCTGCACTGCGTGTTCCACGGCTTTACCAAGACGCTTGCCTTCTGCGTGTCCGGCAACATCCAGCACGCCTTTGGCACGCGTAGCCTGGCCAAGATCCAGGGCGTCGTCGAGGTTGCCCCCGCAACCGCCGCGCTCGCCGTCCTGGCGCTGCTCGGCCTTGGTGCCTTCCCGCCCTTTGGCATGTTTATCTCCGAGTTCCTGACTTTTGTCGCCGGTGTTACCGCCGGTCCCATGTGGCTGGTCGTCGTGGTCGCCCTCGGTCTTACCGTGGCCATCTCCGCGCTCACCCGCATCGCACTCAAGTCGGTATTCGGCCATGCACCCCAGGGTATGGGCAAGCATGAGGCCCCGGCGCTCATGCTTATCCCCGAAATCATCCTGGCCGTCATGATCTTGTGGTTTGGCATCGCCACCCCGCTGCCTCTCGTGCACGGTGTGGAGACCGCGACCGGCATCGTGCTCGAGCAGAGCACCGAGGAACTTCACGCGACGCCGATGTACCGCGCTGTGTTCGGTACCGAGACCGCTCAGAGCGAGGTGGAGTAACGAATGATTGAAACTGAGAACAAGGTGTATGCCCGTCGCTGCGAGAGCCATGTCGAGGCTCTGCGCCGCGCCGTTCCGGGCTGCATCGAGAAGGTCGAGTGGCAATGCGAGGACCAGCTGACGATTACCGTCAAGCAGGACAAGCTGCCCGAGGCCGTCCACTACCTGTATTACGAGCGCTACGGCTGGATTCCCGTGATCATCGGCAACGATGAGCGCAGCCTGTGCGGCCGCTACGCCGTGTACTACGTCATCTCCATGGAGGGGGAGGACCCCGGCTGGGTGACCGTGCGCACCGAGGTCGATCCCGCCAAGATGACGTTCCCGTCCGTGACGCCGTTCGTCCCCGCCTGCGTGTGGGGCGAGCGCGAGCTGCGCGATATGTTCGGCCTGATCCCTGAGGGTCTGCCCGATCGTCGCCGCCTGGTGCTGCCCGATGACTGGCCCAGCGGCCTGTACCCGCTGCGCAAGGACTCCATGGATTACCGCTTCCGTCCCGCTCCCGCGAGCGACATGGAAAACTACGAGTTCTTGGCCGATACCAAGGGCAAGGAGACCACACTCGTCCCCATGGGCCCGTTGCACATTACCTCCGACGAGCCCGGCCACTTCCGCCTGTTCGTTGAGGGCGAGACGATCGTCGACGCCGACTACCGTCTGTTCTACGTGCACCGCGGCATGGAGAAGGTCGCCGAGACGCGCCTGAACTATGACGCCGTGACGTTCCTCGCCGACCGCATCTGCGGCATCTGCGGCTGCGCCCACTCGGTGGCCTATGCCGAGGCCGTCGAGCGCGCCCAGGGCATTCATGTCCCGCCGCGCGCCCAGTACATCCGCGCCATCATGCTCGAGGTCGAGCGTCTGCACTCGCATCTGCTCAACATTGGCCTGGCGTCGCACTACACGGGCTTCGACTCCGGCTTCCAGCAGTTCTTCCGCGTCCGCGAGAAGTCCATGGACCTGGCCGAGAAGCTCTCCGGTCACCGCAAGACCTACGGCCTCAACGTGATCGGCGGCGTGCGTCGCGACATTTTGGCCGAGCAGAAGCTCTCCACGCTCACGACCATCCACCAGCTGCGCTCCGAGGTTCAGGAGCTTGTCGACGTCTTGCTCTCCACGCCCAACTTCATTGAGCGTACGAGTGGCATCGGCATCTTGGATCGCAAGATCGCACGCGACTTCTCGCCGGTCGGCCCGCTCATGCGTGGCTCGGGCTATGCCCGCGACGTGCGCTTTGACCATCCCTTTGACGGCTACGCCGATCCGGACGTCCAAAAGATGCACGCCGCCACGGCCGACACCTGCGATGCCTTCGGCCGTACCGCCGTTCGCATCCAGGAGGTCTATGATTCGATCGACATGATCGAGACCATGCTCGAGAACTGCCCGTCGGGCCCCATCCTCACCACGGATTGGGAGTACACCCCGCACAAGTACGCCATCGGCGCCACCGAGGCGCCGCGCGGCGAGGACGTGCACTGGGCCATGCTCGGCAACAACCAGAAGTGCTACCGCTGGCGCGCCAAGGCCGCCACGTACAGCAACTGGCCGGTCCTGCGCTACATGTTCCGCGGCAACACCGTGGGTGACGCTGCGTTGATCGTCGGCTCGCTCGACCCGTGCTACTCCTGCACCGACCGCGTGACGGTGACCGATGTCGCCGCCAAGCGCGACCACGTGCTCGACAAGGAGCAGTTCGAGAACGTCTGGCGCGACAAGTCGCCGCTTGCGGGCGAGGGCACCATGGCCGCCCCGCTCGATGAGGAGGCGCTCTAATATGCTGAAGCTTTGGAAGGTTAACGCCAAGGCCGGCGACGCGACGGTCAAGTACCCGTTTGCGCCGTTTCCCACCAACAAGGACATGCGCGGCAAGCCCGAGCACAATGCCGAGCTCTGCATCGCCTGCGGTGCCTGCGGCGTGGCGTGCCCGGCCGATGCCATTCGCATGGACACCGACCTTGCGGCCGATACCATTACCTGGTCGATCGACTACGGCCGTTGCATCTTCTGCGGCCGTTGCGAGGAGGCCTGCCCCATGGAGGCCATCAAGCTCACCGAGGAGTTTGAGCTGGCCGTCATGAGCAAGGACGACCTCACCAGCAAGAGCGTCTACACGCTCGAGCACTGCTCGCGTTGCGGCAAGCCGTTTGCCCCGCACAAGGAAATCGACTACGCCAAGCGCCTGCTGCAAAAGGCCGGCGGCATGGAGGCTATCCAGGCCGCCCGTACCGTCGGTATGTGCCAGGAGTGCAAGCGCGAGCTCGACGCCCTGCGCGCCGCCTCGGCCGTAAAGACCGGCAACGCTGCCGGCATGGCTGCCAACGAGACGCTTGCGTCCGGCGAGCCCCAGGGCCCCGGCATGGAGTATCTGGGCGGCCACGGCGTGAACCCGGAGTATATCGACCGCGAGCTCAACCCCGATGCGCCCGAGATTCCCGCCGGTCCGGCGCCGGTCGAGGGCATCATCATGGATTTTGAAACGAAGGAGGAGTAACCATGGCCGAACCCACGCTTTTGCCCGAGCGGCTTCAGTACCGCCCGACCAAGATCGAGCTCGACGAGAGCATCGAGAAGGCCAAGGCGACCCTTCTTAAGAAGATCAAGCGCTCGGTGTATGTCTACCGTGTTGACTGCGGCGGCTGCAACGGCTGCGAGATCGAGATCTTCGGTTCCATCACGCCCGTCTTCGACGTCGAGCGCTTTGGCATCAAGGTCGTGCCCTCGCCTCGTCACGCCGACGTGCTGCTGTACACCGGTGCCGTGACGCGTGCCATGCGCATGCCGGCCCTGCGCGCCTTTGAGGCCGCACCCGATCCCAAGATCGTGGTGTCCTATGGCGCGTGCGGCTGCACCGGCGGCATCTTCTACGACAACTACTGCGTCTGGGGAGGCACGGACAAGATTCTGCCGGTCGATGTCTACATCCCCGGCTGCCCGCCCAGCCCCGCGCAGACCGTCTACGGCTTTGCCATGGCACTTGGCCTGCTGGACCAAAAGCTCCATGCCGAGACCACGGTGGAGGCCGCCGACGAGCAGGCCGATATCCTGCACCCCGGCGTGCCGTACAAGCTGCGTGTTGCCATCGAGCGCGAAGCTCGCGCCATGAGCGGCTACCGTTACGGCCGCGACCTGGCCAACGAGTTTATGGACACGCTCGAGGGCGCGCCCAAGGGCGATATCCGCGGTGCCATGGCGCTGCTCATCGACAAGCAGGACGATCCGCGCCGCGTCGAGGTGTACTCGGCGCTGCAGGATCTGGTGCTGGCCGGAGGTCGCTAGATGGAGCTCACGGACCGCTCTGGTTACTTTGCGGGCCCCGGCATGCTCGGCGGCTCCTTTGGCGATGCCTCGCGCGCAAGCGACGAGGCTGCCGAGGGCGTCGCCGACCCCTGCCTGGGCCATGCGCCCGACCAGGTGGTCTTCTATGAGCTGACGCGTAAGTTTGTGGAGACCGAGGAAGACGTTCCCCAGGAGGCCTGCGACGTGCTGTACTACACGCTCGCCGTGGGCCACCACACCGGCGTGCTCGACTGCTTTGAGCCGCGCCTGTCGGTGCCGGTGGATGTGTTCTATTCGCTCGTCGATGCGTTGCCGGAGGGGGAGGCCAAGACCAAGTTCGAGGCCATCCGCTCCTTTGGCGAGTGCCAGCTCGACAAGGCGGCGGTGCCGTCGCTGCTCGAGGCCTGCGATATGCTGCTCGACGAGCGCGGTTTTCGCGGTTCGGCCAAGGCCGGCATCTCGGTGTTCGACGACGACTTTGGCCTGCATGCCCAGCAGGTCGCGTTCTTAATGAAGTTTCGCGATCTGGTTGAGCGCGTGCGCGATGTTTCGGGTGTGTATCTGACGGGAAGGTTGCAGTAATGGGTCGCGTTGTGGATGGTCGTGTGAACGGCGCTCCGTTTGCGGGTATCGTGCTCACGGCGGGAAGCGTGCTGCGCGCCGACGATGCCGCCGGCCCCGTGCTCTCCAAAAAGATGGAGGACGCGCCCATCGCCGGTTGGTACACCATCGATGGCGGTCAGACGCCCGAGGATGACATCATCGAGGTCAAGCGCGAGCGTCCGCCTCGCCTGGTCTTGGTCGATGCCGCTGACATGGCGCTGCCCGTCGGGTCCATCCGCTTGCTCGACAAGCGCGATGTGGCCCGCAAGTCGATGTTCACCACGCATTCGCTTCCTTTGTCGATTCTGATCGAGGAAATCGAACAATCGTGTGATGATATCGTCTTCGTTGGGATTCAGCCGGGCGATACGGAGTTCTATAACCCCATGTCCCCGGAGGTCTTTGAGGCCGTCGACGCCGTGTACGACGCCGTGGCCGCCAACGACTTTTCCCACTTTGTCCGCTTGGGGCAAGAGCAATAGGAGCGCTTGTCCCTGCTGATTAGGAAAGAAGTGATTGACATGGCAGATTCCAAGGTGGAGTACCCCGCTCCCGATTGCCTGGCGCCCGCCGCGATCGAGGCCAAGACCGAGGCCGCCGGCGTGATCAAGGCTAACCTGCCGGTCGCTAAGGCCTTTCTGTTGGCAATGTTCGCCGGTGCGTTTATCGCCTTCGGCGGTCTGTTTTTTACGGTGTTTTTGAGCGACAGCACGCTGGGCTGGGGTGCCCAGCGCGTCGTGGGCGGCCTGTGTTTTTGCCTGGGCCTGGTGCTGGTGCTGGTGTGCGGCGCCGAGCTGTTTACCGGCAATTCGCTTATGGTCTGCGCGCTCAAGAGCAAAAAGATCACCCTGGCTCAGATGCTCAAGGCTTGGGTCGTCGTATGGGTCGGTAACTTTGTCGGTGCCCTGTTCATCGTCTTTTTGGTGTACATGGCCGGCATTTACAAGCTCAACGGCGAGGCGGTCGCCAATTCCATGGTGAGCGTCGCCGCCGGCAAGGTGACGATCGACTGGGTGACGATCTTCTTCCGCGGCATCCTGTGCAACATCTTTGTGTGCCTGGCCGTGTGGATCGGTACCGCCGGCAAGACCGTGGTCGATAAGGTCGTGGGCATTCTGCTGCCCATCGCCGCTTTTGTGGCCTGCGGTTTTGAGCACTGCGTTGCCAACATGTACTTTTTGCCCATGGGTGCCGTGATGCACGCGTGCGGCTATGGTGCCGACGTCGCCGGCGCCGATGCACTCAATGTCGCGGGCATTGCGTTTAATCTGTCCGCCGCCACGCTGGGCAACATTGTGGGCGGCGCTGTTCTGATCGCGCTCGGCTACTGGTTTATCTACGCCAAGAAGTCCGAGGCGTAAAGTACCGCCTGTTTGACGTTGGCCTCCCGCGGGGCGTTGCCGTGCGGGAGGCTTTTTGGGTCTGGGGCTCGTTGCCGGGCTGTTGGCCTGTTGTGTTTGGCTGATGAAAGGGGTAATCGAGATGGCATCTGCTGTGAAGCGTGACGGTCGCGCCGTGGTGACCACATGCGGGGGATGCTATGCCGATTGCGCCTTTGCGGCACGCGTTGAGGACGGTCGCGTGGTGGCCGAGCTGCCGGTGCCGGGGCATCCGTGCGCGGCTCGTGCTCTGTGCTCCCGCGGGCGGCATCGCCTGTCCATGCCGTTTGACGAGCGCGACCGGATTTTGCATCCCATGCGCCGCCGAGCTGATGGCTCGGGGTTCGATGCGGTGAGCTGGGACGAAGCGCTCGCGCAGATTGCCGAGCGCCTTTTGGGGATTGTTGACGAACGCGGGCCCCGTGCGCTGGGCGTGACGCTCGGCGTGCCCTCGTTCGACCGTTACTGGGCGTATCGCTTTATGTATGCGCTGGGCTCGCCCAACGTGTACGGTGCCGACGGCGCCTGCGAGGTAAGCCGTCTCACCGGTTGGGAGCATAGCCTGGGTTATAGTCCCGCCTCCGACCTTGCGCATACCGACTGCATCATGTATTTGGGGCGTTCCATTGTCGATTCGTCGACGATGGGGGCCGTTGATGCGCTCAATGATGCCCGTCGCCGTGGGGCGAAGATTATCGTGGTCGACCCCCGGCGCAGCGGCTCGGCTGCGCTTGCCGACCGCTGGCTTCGCGTGCGCCCGGGCTGCGACTTGGCGCTGCTGCTGGGTATTGCCCACGTGTTGATTGCCGAGGGCCTGTACGACCACGAGTTCGTTGACCGCTATAGCACGGGGTTTGACGAGCTGGCGCAGGCGGCCAGTGCTTGGACGCCCGAGTGGGCCGAGTCGATGTGCGACGTTCCGGCGGACGATATCCGTGCGGTTGCGCGTGATTTGGCTGCCGCCGCGCCTGCCGCTGTGGTGGATGCGGGCTTTCATGGTGGCATCGGTATCGCGTATGCCAATAGCACCCAGACCGCGCGCGCTATCTGCTTGGTCGATGTGCTGCTGGGCTGTATTGGACATGCGGGCGGAGCGCTCAATCCACCCACACCGCTTGCGTTGGGCGATTTGGACCCTGCGCGTTTTGCGACGCCGTCGATGCCACGTGAGCCCAAGTTGGGGTCCGAGCGCTATCCACTGGTCGATCCGGTGCGCGGCCTGTGCACGACCATCGGTCAGTCGATTCTTGCCGGCGATTTGCGTGGGCTCATCGTCTATGCCAGTAACCCCGGTGCGGGCTATGGCAATGCGCAGGCTTGGTTGGGTATTTTGCAACAGCTCGACTTGCTCGTGACCGTTGATATTCGCTGGTCCGAGACAGCGCGCGCTTCTGACTTCGTGCTGCCCGACGTGACGTATCTGGAGGCCGACCGTGGCGTGGGAACGGTGATAGGCACCAACGATGCGCGCGTGTTCTACCGTAATGCCGTGCTGCCCGTGCAGCATGACGACACGCGTCCCGGTCGGGAGATCTTTGCTGGTCTGGCACAGGCGTGTGGTGTGGGCAAGTACTTCCAGTTTACGTCTGACGATCTGGCGGCTGCCCAGGTGGCACCGTTTGGAATCAATCTGGACGAGCTCAAGGAGCGCGGCTGGGCCGACACGGGTGTTGCGTTGCCGTCGCGTACGGGCGAGCCGGCGATTCCCTTGGATGGCGGCAAAATTGCGTTGGCAAGCGACGTATGGGAGCGAGCCGGTCTGGGCCGCGTTCCCGGTTGGATCGCGCCCATGGTGGAGCCCGGTCCGGGGATGTTTCGCCTCATTAGCGGCAACCGTCCCTTTGAGTCGCACACCTCGCGAAGGCTTGCGGCCCAAGGTGCCGCTGAGGCTGGATCGGACCTGGATGCCGTGCAGATGAATGCCGATGCCGCCGCTCGCATGGGTATTGCCGACGGCGAGATCGTCGAACTCGTGAGCGATATGGGCCGCGACCGCGTGCGCGTGGAGACGACGCCGTATCTGCATCCGGCGTGCATCTTTACGTCGGCCGCCCCCGGCGGGCGTTCGTTTGGCGCCGATGCCGGTGGCGCTCAAGCCTTGGGCGTGGGCCCGCTCGACCATACACCGCTGCGTTGGGACCCGTTGACGGGCGCCGCGCTCACCCAGGAAAACGCCGTTCGCGTGGAAAAGATCGCGGCGCGCGAGGATAATAGCGATTGATTGACTCAGCCGATCGAGTTGGCTGATAGTTTGACGTTCGAATGATTGATTTACCTTTGGTTTTGAAAGGCCGCACATGAGCGATAGCCAGAACATGTCCGATGAGGTGCGCGCCCGCCTGCGCGCACTTCCTTCCGTCAATGAGCTGCTTGCCGAGTGGCCGGTAGTGAAGGCGGCGGGGGAGACCTGCGACGCGGTGGTGCATGCCGCCGTCACGGCTGAGCTCGACGAGGAGCGCGCCGCCATTCGCGCCGGTGCCGCCCCGCGCTCCAAGCGCGAACTGGCATCGGCCATTGAATTTCGCGCACATCGCTCTGCACTGCCGAGCCTGCGTCCTGCCGTCAACGCCACGGGTGTGGTCATCCATACCAACCTGGGTCGCGCCCCGCTCGCGGAATCGGCCGCCAAAGCCGTGGCCGAGGTTGCGCGCGGCTACAGCACGCTCGAGTACAGCGTCGACACCTGTTCGCGCGGGTCGCGCAAGGAGCACGCCGCGCAACTGATCCGCTCACTTACCGGTGCCGAGGATGCGCTGGTCGTCAACAACAATGCCGCCGCGGTGCTGCTGGTGCTGGCGACTCATGCCGCGGGCAAAGAAGTTATCGTCAGCCGTGGCGAGCTCGTCGAGATCGGTGGCAGCTTCCGTATTCCCGATGTCATGGCGGCCTCGGGCGCCAAGCTCGTCGAGGTCGGCGCCACCAACCGCACGCATCTGGGCGACTACGAGCGCGCCATTACGTCCGAAACGGCCATGATCCTGAAGGTTCATCCTTCCAACTATCGCATCGAGGGTTTTCACGAGGAAGTGGGCTCTCGGGAGCTTGCCGCCCTGGCCCACACGCATGGTCTGCTGTTCTACGAGGACCAGGGTTCGGGCGCGCTGTTGCCCGACGACATCTTGGTGCGCGGCGGCGAAGAAACCACGCCGGCTTCGGTTTCGGCAGGGCTCGATATCGTGTCGTGCTCGGGTGATAAGCTGCTGGGCGCCGCGCAGGCGGGCATTATCATGGGCCGTCGCGATCTGGTCCAGGCCTGCGGGTCGCATCCGCTTATGCGTGCCCTGCGCCCGGGCAAGCTCGCACTCGCGGCGCTCGAGGCTACACTGCGCATTTACATGGATGGGGCGGATGTGGCCCATCGTGAGGTGCCGGTGCTCAACATGCTCACGCTTCCGCAGGCTCATCTGGAGCGACGTGCCCGCAAGCTGCGCGAGCTGATGGTGGCGGGCTTCGATAAGGCTGGCTGCCCGTGTGCCGTGCAGGCGGAAATCGTCGAGGAGTCGTCGACTCCCGGCGGCGGCTCGCTGCCTACCGTCGAGCTGCCGACGATGTGCGTTGCCGTGCGTCTTGTCGATGAGCGTCTTTCCGTTGACGCGCTCAAGCGCTCGCTCGTCCAAGACTTCGATACGCCGGTCGTCACGCGCGCCTCGCATGACCGCATCCTGTTTGACGTGCGCACGCTCGTGGGCGACCGCGATATCGAGACAGCGGCATCGACGCTCGTCGCGTGCGTTAAGAAGGCGATTGCTCGATGAGTGAGGTTAAAGCGCTGGTGGAGTGTCCCGTTATCGTTGGCACGGCGGGCCACGTCGACCACGGTAAGTCGGCGCTGATCGAGGCGCTGACCGGCAAGAATCCCGATCGCCTGGAGGTCGAGCGCCGTCGCGGTATGACCGTGGAGCTGGGCTTTGGCGAGCTGGCACTGCCGAGCGGCAAGATCGTTGGCCTGGTCGACGTGCCGGGCCACGCGCATTACTTGCGCGCCATGGTGCAGGGCGCCACGGGTATCGACGTGGCCGTGCTGGTGGTCTCTGCCGTCGAGGGCGTAATGCCGCAGACGCGCGAGCACGTGCACGTGCTGGAGTTGCTGGGCGTCACGCACATGGTGGTCGCACTGACGATGTGCGACCTGGCCGATGCCGAGATGACCGAGCTTGCCGAGCTCGATGTCGATGACTTTTTGTCGGGTACCGTGTTTGCGGGCGCGCCGATCGTGCCCGTGTCGTCTAAGACGGGCGAGGGTATTGATGCGCTGCTGGCAGCGCTCGATGAGTGCGTGGATGCCTGCTGGGATGCTTGCCGCGATCGCGCCGAGCGAACCGACGCCGCGCCGCGCCTGCCGATTGACCGCTGCTTTACGATCAAGGGCGCCGGTACCGTGGTGACGGGAACGTTGCACGATGCGCCGGTTGCGGTGGGCGACGAGCTGATGGCTTTGCCGTCACGTACGGTCTGCCGTGTCCGCGGGATTCAGGTGCATGGCGATACGCCGCGCGCGCTGCCTGGGCAACGCGTGGCGCTCAACCTGGTTGGTGACGGTGTCGCGGCGCTTGATCGTGGCGAGATGCTGGGCGTGGCGGATCGCTTTGGTCAGACGTTGCGCTTTATGATGACGTTCACCTACCTGGGTCGCGAGGGCGCCAAGCCGCGCGTGCTCGAGTCGGGCGCGCGCGTGCATGTGATGGCCGGCACGGCCGAGGTTGTCGGCCGCATCATGCTTTTGGAGGGCGAGGCCCCCATGGCGGTGGGCGAGACCCGTACCGTACAGGTGCGCTTGGAGGAGCCACTGTCGCTGCGAGCCGGAGACCATGCCGTGGTGCTGTCGTATTCGCCCGTCATGCTCATTGGCGGCGGGCGCGTGCTGCTTTCGCGTTGCCGTCGTTCGCGCGAGCTTGCCGAAGGAGAGCGCACGCTGCTTGCAGCGCTTGAGGCCGGCGATGCCGTCGCTGGTGTTGAGGCGTGGTTGGCGCTGCAGACGTTGCCGGTCGTGGCTGCCGACGTTGCCGCGGCGCTAGATCTTGTTTCCGGTGGGGCCGATGCCGCGCTGAACGAGTTGGTGGCGCGAGGTGCTGTGCGCGAGCTTGCGGGCTCGGATGGCTCGCTGTATGCAGATTCTTCCGCGCTCGATGCCGCGATGGGTACGCTGGCGGCGACCCTGTCCGCCATGCACGCGGCTGCCCCCAAGGAGACGGGCTTTACGCCTGGCGCCGTTGCCCATGCTGCGTGGCCTGCCGCTGATGAAGGAGTTGCCTCGGCTCTGATTGCCGAGGGCTGCTCGCGTGGCGTGTGCGCCGCCGAGGGCGCCGAGGTATTCGATCCGCATTCGGCCGCCGCGGCGGCACGCGTGGTGCGAGAGGCTTGCGAGCGGATCGTCGCGCTGCTTGATAAGGCCGGCCTCGATGCGCCGACGTTGCCCGAGGTAGGCGAGCGACTACAGCTCGATCGCGACACCATGACGCGAGCTCTGCGCGAGCTTTCGCTCAACCGCTCGATCGTTAAGGTCGAGCGCGACGTTGCGCTGTCCGTTGCCACCGAGGCCCATGCGCGCGAGCTTGTTGCCGCTGCCATTGAGGCAGCCGGCGGCGCAGCCACCACGAGCGTGCTGCGCGAGGCCCTTGGCGTGTCGCGCAAACGCGCCATCAGCATCTTGGAGCACCTAGATGCCGTGCGCTTTACAGTGCTCGACAAGGATGCCGGCGGCCTGCGCTCCCTGCGCTAGATTGGCTGCTCGGTTTGGTAAAATACCGCCGCACTTGGGAACGGATGGGCTCCGGTGGGCTCCGCGGTCCTCAAAACCGTTGCGAGGCGTGCAAAACGTCTTGGATGTGTTCGATTCACATACGTTCCCGCCACACGCTACCAGCGCTTTTGTGCTCGCGGTCTTGCTGCGTGCCGCAAAGGCGCTGTTTTGTTTTTGCACGAGCTTTTCGTAGCGCCGCTATTTCGGCGGCGGTATTTAGCTTCGTGCATAGGGTTTCGAGCATGCCGATGGGGGTGTTTTGCCGTATGACTACCGTAAGACGAGCCGATCTATCTTGCGTCGTCCAGGCGGGCGGGCTGTCGTCGCGCATGGGTTCCGACAAGGCGCGGATGTTGTTTTGCGGCGAGCCGCTCATCGAGCGCGTGCTGGGTCGGTTGGCGCCAGTTGCCGGTGAGTTGGTCGTGACGACGTCGCGACCCAGTGAGCTGGCCTACCTTGAGGAGCGCGCGTTTGGCGGTCTTGTGCCACGCGTGGTAGCGGACCTTGATGGGTCGGCGGGTGCCATGCGTGGCATCGCGAGTTCGCTGGCTGCCGCTCGGTTGCCCCTCGCGGCGATCGTCGCCTGCGATATGCCGTTCATCTCACCAGAACTGATCGGCGCACTTTCGGATCGGGTCAAGGAAGGCCCGCTCGATGTGTGCGTCCCGCGCGAGGAGCGGGGGATTGAGCCGCTGTGCGCCGTGTGGCGCCGCCAGGCTTGCGCGCCGGTTGCCCGTGAGTTGCTCGACCAGGACCGCCAACGCATCCGCTGTTTGATCGACCAGGTCCATGCCGGCTATCTGGATGAGCCCCAGATTGTCGAGGTTGCCGGTTCCACGCTCTGCTTCGAGAACGTCAATACGCCCGAGGAGTTTGCGGCGGCCGAGCTGCTCGCTTAGACGATTGGAGTTGCCATGTCTCACGATATTTGTCCCGACACGGGAGAACCTTGCACTTGCGACGGATCCGAACCCTGTACCTGCGGTTGCGGTGGCTGTGGACATACCGCGGAAGAGGAAGCGGCCGCCGCGGCGTATCGTGAGGCACACCGCGAAGGTCCATCCGGTGATGCTCTCGACCACGAACGCAAGATCATCGTGTCGTTCGATAGCACCTTCGATGTGATGGAATGCGAACAGCTGTGCCTTGCCGCCGGTGTGCCCGGGCGCATCATGCCATTGCCGGGCTCCATTACTGCCGGCTGTGGGCTTTGCTGGGCCATGCCGTTCTCGGGCGATGCGCTCGCCGCCTTCCGCGCTGCCACCGAGGGCCGCGTAACCCCCGCCGACTACCATCAGCTCGTCCTCTAGCCATCAAAACCACCACAAAGGTGCCTGTCCCCAATGTGGTGGCTTGGAACACGTGGACGAAACAGGTTTGAAACACGGGTTTTGCACGTCAGGCACTCAAAAACGCATCTACCTGCATCGTAATCAAAACGAAACATCCGCTCGTCGGCTTATGCGAATCTTTGCTGCAACAGTGCGATATTATCCATACTCGATAAAGCTCACGGCGCATGGGGCGCCGCGAACGACACCTTTCTTTTCCATCAATTGGAGGAAGCATGAGCTACACGCAGAAAGTTCTCGACGAGCTCAAGGCCCGCTATCCCGAGCAGCCTGAGTTCATCCAGGCCGCGACCGAGATCCTCGGCACCATCCAGCCGGCGCTCGACGCCCATCCCGAGTACGAGGAGGCCGCCCTGCTTGAGCGCCTCGTCGAGCCCGAGCGCATCGTTATGTTCCGTGTTCCCTGGGTCGACGATCAGGGCAAGGTTCAGGTCAACCGCGGCTATCGCGTCGAGTTCAACTCTGCCATTGGACCCTACAAGGGCGGCCTGCGCTTTAACCCGACGGTCACCCTGGGCATGCTCAAGTTCCTGGGCCTGGAGCAGATCCTCAAGAACAGCCTGACCACCCTTCCCATGGGCGGCGGCAAGGGCGGCTCCGACTTTGACCCCAAGGGCAAGTCCAACAACGAGATTATGCACTTCTGCCAGTCCTTCATGACCGAGCTCTATCGCCACATTGGCCCCAACACCGACGTTCCCGCCGGCGACCTGGGCGTTGGCGGCCGCGAGGTTGCCTACCTGTTCGGTCAGTACAAGCGCCTGACCAACGAGTGGACCGGCGTCCTTACCGGCAAGGGCCTCTCCTTTGGCGGCTCGCTCGCCCGTACCGAGGCCACCGGCTACGGTCTGGCCTACTTTGTGGATGAGTACCTCAAGAGCCGCGGCGACTCCTTCGAGGGCAAGAACGTCGTCGTTCACGGCTCCGGCAACGTCGCTATCTACGCGGTCCAGAAGGTCACTCAGCTCGGTGGCAAGGTGCTCGCCTGCTCCGATACCCACGGCTGGGTAGAGGATCCCGACGGCATCGACTGCACCGTGCTCGAGCACATCTACAACAAGAAGCGCTCTGGCCACGACAAGGGCGTTACGCTCGCTATGTACGTTGACGAGAAGCCTAACGCCGTGTGGCACGAGGGCGACGGCCGCGGCGTGTGGCAGCTTCCCTGCGATATCGCGCTGCCCTGCGCTCGCGAGAACACGCTGCTGCTCGAGGACGCCCAGGCACTCGTCGCCAACGGCTGCAAGGTGGTCGGCGAGGGCGCGAACATGCCCACGACCATCGAGGCCACGACCTACTTCCAGAAGAACGGCGTCGCCTTTATGCCCGGTAAGGCTGCCAACGCCGGCGGCGTGCTCGTGTCCGGCCTGGAGATGAGCCAGAACGCCGAGCACCTGTCCTGGACCTTCGAAGAGGTCGATGGCAAGCTCGAGCAGCTCATGCGCGGCATGTTCCACAACGTGGACGACACCGCCAAGGAGTATGGCCAGGAGGGCAACTTTGTCATGGGCGCCAACATCGCCGGCTTCCTGAAGGTCGCCGACGCCATGCTCGCCCAGGGCGTCTGCTAAATCTTCGCTCGATATAGCATGTGATGAGGCTCCCAGCCATTCCGGCTGGGAGCCTTTTCTATCCCGGAGGACTCCTCATAACTTGCGGTGAAATACGGACTGTTTAGCGCCCCAGAACGGCTAATCAGTCCGTATTTCACCGCAAGTTATGGATGGGTGGGTGGATTTTGTCCTAAAACGGTGTGCGGCCCCTCGTTTGGTACACTTAAAAGTACTGGACAAGTGAAGAGATGGGGGAGAACGTGCTCAAGTTCGGTACCTACGTCCGTGTTGGAAACGCGGCCGAAGCCTATGAGCTCTTGCAGAAAAACCGCAACAACAAGATTGTGGGCGGCGGCATCTGGATGCGCCTGGGTTCGTGTCGTGTGGCGACGGCGATTGACCTTTCGGCCTGTGGACTCGATCAGATCGAGGAGACCGAGACCGAGTTTCGCATCGGTGCCATGTGCACCCTGCGCCAGCTCGAGCGTCATGCCGGGCTCAACGCGCTTGTCAACAATGTCTTTGAGTTCGCCGTCCATGACATCGTGGGTGTGCAGCTGCGCAACACCGCCACGGTAGGCGGCAGCATCTACGGCCGCTTTGGCTTCTCGGACGTGCTCTCGGCGTTCCTGGCGCTCGATTCGTATGTTGAGCTGACGGGTGCCGGCCGCGTGCCGCTCGCCGAGTTCGTGCGGATGGGCTACGTGCGCGACGTGATCGAGCACGTGGTGGTCGTCAAGCACGATTACCGTGCCAGCTATGAGGCCGTGCGCAAGGCCGCGACCGACTTCCCCTCGCTCAATGTCACCGCTGCCTGGTGGGACAACTCCTGGCACGTCACCGTGGGTGCCCGCCCGCTGCGCGCGACCCTGTTGCAGGGCGAGGCGTGCGGCCTGGTGAGCGAGCAGCCTTCCGAGGACGAGCTGCGTGCCCTCGCCGCGTCCGTGCGCGCGCTGAGCTACGGCACCAACCTGTGGGGCTCGGCCGACTACCGCCGCCGCATTTCGGCCCCGCTGGCGATTCAGGCCGTGCGCCGCGCCGCCGGCATCGAGCTTTCGGCCGCGCTTGCCCGCGAGCTCGAGAGCGTGCAGATTCCTAAGTTTGCCACGGACGAGTATTCCTGCCGCCGCGTGCCCGGCGTCGATTCTAGCGAGGTGCGCTAATGGCTGCCAAACTCATCGATCTTTCCTTTACGCTCAACGGCCGCAAGGTCAAGGTTCAGATTGCCCCCGACACCATGCTCTTTTCGCTTTTGCGTGAGCAGGGTTGCGCGTCGGTGCGCTGCGCCTGCGAGACCACCAACTGCGGTCTGTGCACGGTGTGGCTCGATGGCGACCCGGTGCTGAGCTGCTCGGTTCCTGCCGCCCGCGTTGAGGGCCACACCATCACCACGCTCGAGGGCCTCAAGGCCGAGTCCGAGGCGCTCGCCCGCGCAATGGCTGCCGAAGGCGCCGAGCAATGCGGTTTTTGCGCCCCCGGCCTCATCATGAACGTGCTGGCGCTTGCCCGCGCCGCCAAGGAGGACCCGAGCCTCGTCGCCACGCGCGAGGAGCTCTCGCGCCAGCTGGCCGGCAATCTCTGCCGCTGCAGCGGTTACGAGAGCCAGCTGCGCGCCATCGTGCGCTTCCTCAATGAGTCTGGCGTGCAGGTGGGCTTTGAGATGCCCGAGCTGCCCGTCAACGACACGAGCTCTGACGGCGTCTCCTATAAGCAGATCACCCACAAGCAGCCCAAGAAGGACTCGAAGGCGCTGCTCGAGGGCCGTCCCGTCTACACGGGCGATATGGTGCCCGCCGGCGCGCTCATTGTCAAACTCAAGCGCAGTCCTTATGCCCGCGCAAAGATCCGCTCCATCGACACGTCGCGCGCCCTGAAGGTGCCCGGCGTGGTGGGCGTCTACACCTACGAGGACGTGCCCAAGCGCCGCTTTACCATCGCCGGCCAGAGCTATCCGCAGCCGAGTCCCTACGACCGCCTGATCCTCGAGAACCTCGTGCGCTATCAAAACGAGGAGGTGGCGATCGTCGCCGCCGAGACCGAGGAGGCCGCCGACAAGGCGCTCAAGCTCATCAAGGTCGACTACGAGGTGCTCGAGCCGCTGCTCGACTTTACCCAGGCACTCGATAACGACATCGTGGTCCACCCCGAGGGCGACGTGACCTTTATGTTCCCGCAGGGCGGCGACGTTGCTCGCAACCTGGTGTGCAGCGGTACCAGCGATTATGGCGATCTGGACGAGGCTTTCGCCCAGAGCGATATCGTCTTTGAGCGCACCTACACCAGCCAGGCCACGCAGACCGCACCCATGGAAACCTTCCGCGCTTTCGCGACGACCGACGCGTTCGGACGTATCTCAGTGACTACCTCCACGCAGGTGCCCTTCCACGTGCGCCGCATGGTCGCACAGTCGCTCGACATTCCGCAGTCGCAGGTGCAGGTCATTAAGCCGCGCATCGGCGGCGGCTTTGGCTCCAAGCAGACGGGCTGCTGCGAGATCTTCGTGGCATTCGTGACCCAGCAGACTGGCCGTCCGAGCTATTGCTGCTACACCCGCGAGGAGACCATCACCGCGGGCAACTCGCGTCACCAGATGCAGATGACCGTCAAGCTGGGCGCCATGAACGACGGCACCATCACGGCCATCGATCTGCATACGCTGTCCAACGCCGGTGCGTACGGCGAGCACGCCACCACGACGATCGGCCTTTCGGGCCACAAGAGCCTGCCCATCTACAACCACGTGAAGGCGAGCCGCTTTAGCTGGGACGCCGTCTACACCAACACCAACCGCGGCGGCGCGTATCGCGGCTACGGTGCCACCCAGGGCCAGTTTGCCGTGGAGAGCGCCGTCAACGAGCTCGCCGACATGCTGCACATGGACCCCGCCGAGCTGCGTCTTAAGAATATCGTGCGCGAGGGCGAGACCATGCCTCAGTACTACAACGAGAAGCTCAACGCCTGCGCGCTCGACCGCTGCCTGCTGCGTGCGATGGACATGATCGGCTGGCGCGACAAGCCGCTGGCCGTGGACCTGGGCGACCGCGTGCGCGCCCTGGGCTGTGCGCTCACCATGCAGGGCTCGGGCATCTCCAACGTGGACATCGCCGGCATTGACATGCGCCTGGAAGAGGACGGCTTCATTACCATCGGCACCGGCGCTACCGATAACGGCATGGGCGTCGATACGATCCTGGCGCAGATTGCCGCCGAGGAGCTGGGCGTAGAGAGCTCGCTGATCGTGGTGCGCGGCGTGGACACCGACGTGTCGCCGTTCGACGCCGGCTCGTACGCGAGCTCCGGTACCTACGTGACGGGCCTTGCCGCCAAGAACGCCGCGACCGAGTTGCGCGAGAAGATTTGCGCCAAGGCCGCCCGGATGTGGGACGTTGACGCCGCCGACGTGGTCTTCGATGGCCAGTACGTGCGCCTGTCCGACGAGCGTGCCGCGCGCGAGCAGAACCGCTACCTCACGCTGCGCGACTTTGCCAACCTGTGTGTCAAGAACATCGCGGGCGGCGACGCGCTGACCTCGCACGCCTCTGCCTGCCTGCCCGTATCGCCTCCGCCGTTTATGGCCGGTATTGCCGAGGTCGAGGTCGACAAGGCCACCGGCAAGGTGACCGTGGTGGATTACGCCGCCGCCGTCGACTGCGGCACCGTGATCAACGAAGCGCTCGCACGCGTCCAGGCCGAGGGCGGCATTGCCCAGGGCATCGGTCACGCGCTCTACGAGATCGTCGAGCACGACGACCGCGGTCGCCTGCGCACCGGCAACTTTATGAGCTACAAGCTGCCCACGCGTCTGGACATCGGCAGCATTCGCGTGGCCTTTGAGCCGAGCTACGAGCCGACGGGCCCGTTTGGCGCCAAGTCGATCGGCGAGGTCGTCATCAACACGCCGCTCGCCGCCGTGGCCTCGGCCGTCGCACACGCCACCGGCCACCAGGTCCGCTCGCTGCCGATCACGCCGGAGAAAGCGCTGCTGGGGGAGTAGCGGGTCAGCGAACAAGTCGTAATGGGCGGGGCGGGGCAACTCGTCCCGCCTTTTGCACTCGTGGTGAGGTCGTGAGCCTGTAAAAGGTGTGCGTGCGCTTGCCGTTCGTATCTGCTATCATTCCTAGTCTGTGCGCTCATGCGGGCGTGGCGGAATTGGTAGACGCGCCAGATTTAGGTTCTGGTGGGATTCCCGTGAAGGTTCGAGTCCTTTCGCCCGCACCAACGCACCTGCGTCGGCTCCCGCCGTCGCGACTCTTTGTTGCATAAAGGTACCAGCACCTCAGATAAGCTGGGCAGTATGAGGAGGAACGTGTTGAACATCACCGCTTCTGACGTCAAGGACGCCAAGCTCACCGCTACGGTCACCATCCCGGCCGCCGACGTCGACGCCGCGATCAAGAAGGCCTACAAGGACACCGCCAAGAAGTACCGCTTCCCGGGCTTCCGCGCCGGTAAGGCTCCCCGTCCGGTCATCGACTCTGCTCTTGGCGCCGAGGCTACCCTCGCTCAGGCCACCAACGACCTGATCGCCGCTAACGAGCCCGTCGTCCTCAACGAGCTGGACATCGTCCCCACCAAGAACGGTGACTACAAGGAGCTCGACCTCGCCAAGGATCACGAGGACTACACCTACACCGTCGAGTTCTCCCTGCGCCCTGCTGCCGAGCTCTCCTCCTTCGACGCCGTCGAGATTGAGATGCCTCCCGCGGAGGTCACCGAGTCCGAGATCAACAACCAGGTCGAGATGCTCCTCAACTACCGTGCCACCTTCGAGGACGTCGAGGGTCGCGCCGTCGAGGCTGACGACTACGTGACCGTCGACCTCAAGGCCGTCGAGAACGCCGACAACTTTGCCGCCGAGGGCCGCATGCTCATCGCCGGTAGCGGCAGCAACCCCAAGGAGTTCAACGAGGCCCTGATCGGCGCTAACGTTGACGACGTCAAGACCGTTACCTGGACCGACGAGGTCGAGGAGGGCGAGGAGGCCGAGACCCACACCGTCGAGGTCACCGTCAAGGGCATCAAGGTCCGCAACACCCCCGAGCTCACCGACGAGCTCGTCAAGTCCGACTTTGGCTTCGACAGCATCGAGGCCATGCGCGACGCCATCAAGATCGAGATTGAGCAGGACAAGGCTTCCCGTCTCCCGGCCGAGAAGGAGAACCGTTGCGTCTCCGCTCTCGCTGAGCGCCTGCAGCTTGACGAGATGGACGACGACTACGAGCAGTCCGTCTTTGAGGAGCTCGGTCAGAACTTCCTGTCCAACCTCGCTGCTCGCGGCATGACGCTGGACACCTGGCTGCCCGCTTCCGGCCTGACCATGGAGCAGTTCATCGGCGACCTGCACAAGCAGGCCAACGACGTCGCCCGCGAGTCCCTGGCTCTCGACGCCCTCGCCCGTGAGCTCAAGATCGAGGTCACCGAGGACGACATCAACGCCGAGTTCGAGAAGGCCGGCGTCAAGGACGTCGAGGCTTCCAAGGCCGAGTTCATTGCCGATGGCCGCATGCCTGCCGTCCGCGAGTCCATCCGTCGCTCCAAGGCTGTCGATCACCTGGTCGAGAACGCCAAGGTGACCGAGGTCGACGAGACCGCCAAGGACGCCGAGTAATTCTCGCCACCTTTTCCGCGAGCGCATGGATACGCCCGTGATGGGGTAAAGTTATAAGCCGGTTATCCGGTTGCTTCGTACGGTGCCAGCCAATGCATAGCATGCGGGCACCGTACGTTTGTCTAGAACCACTATTGGTCCGTAAGAGAAATGGAGATGCGTATGATCGCTAAGTTCGATTCCGCCCTCGTGCCATACGTTATCGAGCAGACGCCGCGCGGCGAGCGCAGTTACGATATCTATTCGCGCCTGCTCAACGACCGCATCATCTTCTTGGGCGAGGAGATCAACTCCGTCAGCGCCAACCTGGTCGTTGCCCAGCTGCTGCATCTTGAGAGCCAGGATGCCGAGAAGGATATCTCGCTCTACATCAATTCGCCCGGCGGCGAGGTCTACTCCGGTCTGGCGATTCTGGACACTATGAACTTCATCAAGCCGCAGGTTTCCACCATTTGCGTCGGCATGGCTGCATCCATGGCCGCCGTGCTGCTTTCGGCCGGCGCCAAGGGCAAGCGCTTCTGCCTGCCGCACTCCAAGGTTATGATTCACCAGCCCAGCGGCGGTGCCCAGGGCCAGCAGACCGAGATCGAGATCGTGGCCGAGGAGATCAAGAAGACCCGTCGCGAGCTCAACCAGATCCTGTCCGACGCCTCGGGCCAGCCCATCGAGAAGGTCCAGGCCGATACTGAGCGCGACAACTACCTGACCGCTGCCGAGGCCCTCGACTACGGCCTGATCGACCGTATCGTCACCTCGCGCGATCTTGCCGCGAAGGACGCCTAGGATGGCAGGTAACATGCAGGATAACTTCGACGAGAACGGCAACCCCATCCGCTGCTCCTTCTGCGGAAAAGAGCAGGGCCAGGTCCGTCGTCTCGTAAAGGGTCCGACTAACATCTTTATCTGTGACGAGTGCGTCGCCGCCTGCTCCGAGATTCTTGAGGAGTCGCTGGCTTCGGACTTTATGGACGCCGCCCGCAACGGCAATCTCCCGGGTTTCCTCAACGACCACGGCCAGGCTGCGTCCCAGCCCGCCGTTGGCCCCGAGACCGAGGGATTTGAGCTCGAGGACGACCGTCAGGTCATCACGCGCGTGCCGACGCCGCACGAGATCTATGACGAGCTTTCGGCCTATGTCATGGGCCAGGAGGACGCCAAGCGCGCCATGTCGGTGGCCGTGTACAACCACTACCGTCGCGTGATCGAGGGCGGTGCCGCGGTGTCCGCCTTTGACGAGGCATCGGGCATGGGCGCCCAGTTTGACGATGACATGGACGAGGTGGAGCTCGCCAAGTCCAATATCTTGCTGCTCGGCCCCACCGGTACCGGTAAGACGCTGCTCGCCCAGACGCTCGCGCGTATCCTCGAGGTGCCGTTTGCCATTGCCGACGCTACTGCGCTCACCGAGGCCGGCTATGTGGGCGAGGACGTGGAGAACATCCTGCTCAAGCTCATTAACGCTGCCGATGGTGACATTGAGCGTGCGCAGGTGGGCATTATCTACGTGGACGAGATTGACAAGATCGCCCGCAAGGCCGAGAACCTCTCCATCACCCGCGATGTCTCGGGCGAGGGCGTTCAGCAGGCTCTGCTTAAGATTCTTGAGGGCACGGTGGCCAGCGTTCCGCCCACCGGCGGCCGCAAGCATCCCCAGCAGGAGCTGCTGCAGATCGACACGACGAACATCCTGTTCATCTGCGGCGGTGCCTTTGTGGGTCTGGATAAGATCATCGCCGATCGCGTGGGTAACAAGGGCGTGGGCTTTAACTCCGAGATCGCCGGCCCCACCTCGGTCGACGAGAACGACCTGCTGCGTCAAGTGCTCCCGCAGGATCTCAACGCCTTTGGCATGATCCCCGAGTTCGTGGGCCGTACGCCCGTCGTCACCCAGACGCAGGCGCTCGACGAGGACGACCTGGTGTCGATCCTGACTGAGCCCAAGAACGCCGTGGTGCGTCAGTACCGCAAGATGTTCCAGCTCGAGGACGTTGAGCTTGAGTTTGAGGACGCGGCTCTGCACGAGATCGCCCGCATGGCGCTCGCCCGCAAGACCGGCGCCCGCGGCCTGCGCGCCATCTGCGAGGACGTGCTGCAGCAGACGATGTTCGACCTCCCCAGCGAGGAGGGCGTTGCCAAGGTCGTCGTAACCGAAGCGGCCGTCAAGGGCGAAGAGCAGCCCCAGCGCATCTACGGCTAGACCAGCCTAAAACGTGTTTGCAAATAGCCTCCGACCACCCGCGGTCGGAGGCTATTTTATATATGCGCAATAACCCCAACTACCTGTGTTATTCTGTGTGTTTGTTTAAGCCTCAGCGAAGTCGTTCAGACTGAAGTAATCGATACCTAAGGGGAGGAATGTAGGCCCGATTTTCGTAGATTCCGCACGAGCCGAAGACCACTTAATGTGGTCTTCGAGCGAGCCCAGGACTTGACCGAGCGAAAATCGGGCCTACATTCCTCCCCGATGGGCAAGGGAGAGATATATGGAAGAAATGCCCAAGAACTACGATCCGTCGACCAACGAGCCGGCGATCCTGCAGAAGTGGCTCGACGGCGGCTACTACAAGCGCCGCGAGGGCGTGGGCGACTGCACCGTCACCATTCCGCCTCCCAACGTGACCGGCAAGCTCCACATGGGCCACGCCACCGATGACTCCATCCAGGATGCCATCGTTCGTATGGCCCGCATGCGCGGCAAGTCCACGCGCTGGGTGCTGGGCACCGACCACGCCGGTATCGCCACGCAGACCAAGGTTGACAAGAAGCTCAAGAGCGAGGGCATCAGCCGCCTGGAGATTGGTCGAGATAAGTTTGTCGACGCCTGCTGGGACTGGACCCACGAGTACGGCGGCATTATCGTCGAGCAGATCAAGCGCATGGGCTGCTCCGTCGACTTCGACAACGAGCGCTTCACCATGGACGAGGACTATGCCCAGGCCGTGCGCAAGGTCTTCTGCGACTGGTACCACGACGGCCTGATCTATCGCGGCAAGCGCATCGTCAACTGGTGCCCCAACTGCACTACCGCTATCTCGGACGACGAGGCCGAGTATAAGGACGAGAAGGGCCACCTGTGGCACCTGCGCTACCCGCTGACCGAGCCGGTCAACGGTCAGGACTATATCGTCGTCGCCACTACGCGCCCCGAGACCATGCTCGGCGACACGGGCGTTGCCGTCTCCCCGAAGGATCCCGAGAAGGCCGCCTTTGTGGGTAAGACCGTCAAGCTCCCAATCGTCGACCGCGAGATCCCCATTTTTGAGGATTGGCACGTTGACGCCAACTTTGGCTCCGGCTTTGTCAAGGTCACCCCGGCTCACGACCCCAACGACTATGCCATGGGTCAGGCCCACGACCTGCCGCAGATCAACATCTTTGACGAGCACGCGGTGGTCGTCGAGGGCTACGGCGAGTTTACCGGCATGAATCGCGACGAGTGCCGCGAGGCCGTCATCAAGTGGTTCGAGGAGCACGACCTACTCGACCACGTCGAGGACCTCGACCACTCCGTCATGCATTGCTACCGTTGCGACGCCGCGCTGGAGCCGTGGCTGTCCGAGCAGTGGTTTGTCGCCGTCGACAAGCTCAAGGGGCCGGCACTCGACGCTGTCAACTCTGGCAAGGTCACCTTCCATCCCGCGCGCTGGACGCAGACCTACACCACCTGGATGGAGAACCTTAAGGACTGGTGCATCAGTCGCCAGCTGTGGTGGGGCCACCGCATCCCCGTGTTCTACTGCGAGGACTGCGGCTGGGAGGACGCCCTTACCGAGGACACCGACGTGTGCCCCAAGTGCGGCGGCCATCACGTGCATCAGGACGAGAACGTGCTGGACACCTGGTTCAGCTCGCAGCTGTGGACCTTCGCCACGCAGGGTTGGCCGCAAAAGCCCGAGCTGCTCGAGGGCCATCACCCCACGACGGCGCTGGTCACCGCGCGCGACATCATCGCGCTGTGGGTCGCCCGTATGGTCATGAGCTCGCTGTACTTCCTGGACGAGGTGCCGTTTAAGGACGTCGTCATCTACCCGACGATCCTGGCCAAGGACGGCAGCCGCATGTCCAAGTCCAAGGGCAACGGCGTTGACCCCATGGACCTCATCGGAATGTACGGTGCCGACGCCATGCGCTTCAACCTGCTGACGCTGTGCACCAACAACCAGGACGTCAAGTTCGACGCGAACATCGACAAGAAGACCAAGAAGCTCATTGACAGCCCGCGTACCGACCAGGCCAAGAGCTTTGTGACCAAGATCTGGAACGCCAGCCGCTTCCTGCTCATGAACATGGAGGGCTACACGCCCGGCGAGCCTGTCGTGGAGACGCCGGCCGACGCCTGGATGTTCAGCCGCCTGGCCAAGGCCGTGAAGATGGTCACCGAGGGCATCGAGAACTACACCTTTGGCGACATGGCCCGCGGCGTGCAGCAGTTCTTCTGGAACGAGGTCTGCGACTGGTATGTCGAGGTCACCAAGGCCCGCCTGAAGGGCGAGGGCCGTCTGCAGGCTCAGCGCAACCTGATCTTTGTGCTCGACACCTCCATTCGCCTGATGCACCCGCTTATGCCGTTTGTCACCGAGGAGATCTGGGACAACATGCCGGCAAGCGTGCTCGACCTGGACGCCGAGGGCAACGTGGACCGCGCCGAGGCGCTCATGATCGCCAAGTGGCCTGAGCCCGCCGACTACGTCAAGTACGTCGACGAGGACGCCGAGCGCGCGTTTGAGCTGTGCCGCACCGTCGTGTCTGCCGCCCGCGCCACCCGTTCGCGCTATCGCTTGAGCCCCAAGGCCGAGCTCGACGTGGTCGTGCGCGCCGGTGCCGAGGATATTGAGAAGCTCGAGAGCCTGCGTTCGACCATCGAGCCGCTGGCCAACACGTCTTCGCTGGTTATGGGCACCGACGTTGAGAAGCCGGCTGCGAGCATCGCCGTGGTCGACAGCGGCGTCGAGGTCTTTGTGGTGCTCGAGGGCAAGGTTGACCTTTCGGCCGAGAAGGCACGCCTGGAGAAGGAGATCGCCGCGGCCCAGAAGGAGCTCGCCGGCTGCGAGAAGACGCTCGCTAACGAGGGCTTTGTGGCTAAGGCCGCGCCCGCGGTGGTCCAGAAGAAGAGGGACCGTGCAGCTGAGCTCAAGGAGATCCTGGCGGCGCTGACTGCTCAGGTGGCTGACTTCTCGTAGGCGTTACTGGGGGACGCGGTTTGGGGCATTGCTCGCTACTGCGGACAGTCCTGCTCGCACGAAGGCCACATTAAGTGGCCTTCGGCTCGTGCGGAACTTGTATCGAGCAAAGCCCCAAGCCGCTCCCACGGCGGTTACGGGGGCGTCCGCTGCCTGGTAGGGCCACTTGGCTGTGGCCTTAATCTCGCTGCAAAGCGGTGTTTGGCTGATATTTTGAATGGGAGGGGCTCGTTGTTTGTTACGGGCCTCTTTTTATGTTGAGGGGACTTTGGTTTATGCCTAAGCGTTCGGGGTCGTATTCTGTGCCGTTCTCGTTTGAGTTGCTTTCGTTTGGTGAGGCTGTGGGGCTTGCTGCCGATACGGGGCGGATTTCTGGGGATGCCGGGCCTCTGCTTGAGACGGTTGTCGATATGCTCGATGAGCTGGGGCGTCCGGATGAGTATTTCGATTGCATTCAGGTTGCCGGTACCAATGGCAAGACTTCGACCACGCGTTTTTCGGCTGCCATCCTTCGTGGTGAGGGGTTAAAGACCGCGCTGTATACGTCGCCGCAGCTTGTGCGCTATCCCGAGCGCATGGAGGTCGATGGGCGTGTCGTGAGCGATGAGGCGTTTGCCCGCGGCGTTTCTGCTGCTGTTGAGGCGGGGCATCGCGTGAATGCTCGTCGTGTGGCGGCGGGGGAGCGCGCGTACACCATTACGCCGTTCGACCTGCTGACGGCTGCCGCACTGGTGGTGTTTGCCGAGGCTGCAGTGGATGTTGCTGTGCTCGAGGTTGGCATGGGCGGCCGTTGGGACGCCACGAGTGCGACCGATCCCGTCGCCGTTGCCATCACCGGCATCGGGCTCGACCACACGCGCGTCCTGGGCGACACGCTCGAGGCCATTGCGGGGGAGAAGGCTGCGGTCATCAAGCCCGGACGTCTGGTTGTGCTGGGTGAGGGCACGCATGAGCCGAGCGTTCAGCGCGTGATGGATGCCCGTTGCCGCGAGTGCGGTGTGGTGCCGCTGGTGGTGAACCATGCCACGACCAAGGTGCCGGAGCACGTGGGCGATACGGTTGAGTTTAGCTGCACCACGCCGCGTGCGATCTATACGTCGAGCATGGTCAAGCCGGCCTATCAGCCGCAGAATGCCGCGTGCGCGATTATGCTGTGCGAGGGCTATCTGGGCCGCGAGCTCGACCATGACAAGCTCGATGCGGCGCTTATGGGCTGTCCCACGCCGGGCCGTTTTGACGTGCTGGGAACCAATCCGCTTAAGTTGATTGATGCCTGCCATAACCCTCAGAGCTGCGAAAACTTTGTGAGTGCGCTGGACGAGATCGACCCGTGCGTGGAGAATCGCCCCACGCTGCTGTGCGCCGCGCTGGCCGACAAGGATGTGGCGGGTATCGTCGATGTGCTGATCCCGGCCTTCCCGCGTGTAGTCGTAACACAGACCGATTCCGACCGCGCCCTGCCGGCGGAGGAACTCGCTGCCCTTGTTGATGCCGACAAGCTCGCGGGCGTGTACCCCAGCGTTTCCGAGGCCCTCGCCGCCTTCGATGCCTCGGGCGAGCCCTTCGTAGCCGCCGGCACCATCACCCTAGCCGGCGAAGTGGCAGGCTTGCTCCGTTAGCTCCATTTGCCGGGTAGTAAACTTGGCCTGCTCGCCACGAAATGGGCCTATCTACTACGTTTTAACGAATACCACTGACCACACCGAGAATCGCAAAATTAAAACCGACGCTCCTATAAGTTGTCAAGAGGCAGTTTGCGGGAGCGCTCTCTCCAATTCGCACAGGAGCTCGTAATACCTCCTCTCCAGTTTCGTCGA
>JAHAGQ010000036.1 GCA_018373675.1 Collinsella sp.
GCAGGTCAGTGGGTCATCGTCCCGGCGTTCAGCATCAGGGTAGCGCTGCGACGCGGAAATCGCGCGCCGTTGCCGCGCCCCGCAGTGCCCGCTTCCCCCGAGAACAATTATCAGTGCAGGTAGATGCCTTGCACTTTTTTGCGAAAAGCCGGCGTGGTTGGAATTTCTCATTTCATCGTAGTAAACCGGCATAGTTTCGTATTTCCAGCAGTTCCAAATTCGTCAATACGTCGGCGTTTGCAAAAAGCCCGACCTCCGTGGGAGATCGGGCTTTCAAGGCTCAGTTAAACCAAACTTGCGCGGTCAAATGACTCGCAGATTACATCTGCTCGGGCGCGGAAACGCCAACGAGGGTGAGCACCAGGGCGAGCGTCACGCGGACGGCGTCGCAAGCGGCCAGACGGGCGCGCGAAAGCTCGGGGTCGACGGGACGGCCCTCGCTCGGCAGAACCTGGCAGGCAGCATAGAAGCTGTGGAAGTCGCCGGCGAGTTCCTCAGCAAAGTGCGTCAGACGGAACGGGGCGCGGTCGCGAGCGCAGCTGGCGATGAGGTCGGTGAGCTCGTTGAGCTTGCGCGAAAGGGCGAGCTCGGTCGGGTCGGTCAGCAGCGAGTAATCGACGTTCTCACCGATGGCCTTGGCGGCGACGGCCTTCATGCCCATCTCGTCAGCCTGCTCGGGCGTAACGTCAGCGGCACGGCGCAGGATGGAGCACACGCGGGCGTGAGCGTACTGCACGTAGTACACCGGGTTGGAGTTGTCGCGCTTCTTAACGGCCTCGATATCGAAGTCGACCATCTGGTTGGAGCTCTTGGAGATGAGCGTGTAGCGAGCGGCATCGGAGCCGACCTCGTCGACGAGCTCCTGCAGGGTCACCATGGTGCCCTTGCGCTTGGACATACGGACGGGCTTGCCGTTACGCAGCAGGTTGACGAGCTGGCCCAGCAGAACCTCAAACTTGCCGGGATAGCCAAGAGCGTCGCAGACGCAGCGGACGCGCTCGATGTAGCCGTGGTGGTCGGCGCCCCAGATGTCGATGACGTGGTCGACGCGCTGGAACTTATCCCAGTGATAGGCGACGTCGGAGGCGAAGTAGGTGTACTCGCCGTCGGACTTGATCAGAACGCGGTCCTTGTCATCGCCCAGGTCGGTGGAGCGGAACCACAGGGCGCCGTCCTTAGTGTAGAGGTAGCCCATCTTGTCGAGCTTCTCAAAAGCGCGGTCGACGGCGGAGGTGCCGGCGGTCTCGCCCTCGGTGTCCTTCACATACAGCGAGCGCTCGGAGAACCAACGATCGAAGTCGCAATTGACGGCGTGGCAGAGGTCGCGCATGTTGTCGACCATCTTTACATAGCCGCGCTCGCGGAAGCTCTCCATGCGCTTCTGCGGATCGGCGTTGACCCACTTATCGCCGTCGGTGCGCCAGAACTCGGCGGCCTCGTCGATGATGTAGTCGCCGCCGTAGGAGTCCTTGCCCAGAGTCTCGGCAAAGTTGTCCTGGTACGGATGGGTCTCGGGGTGCTCGTCGTTCTCGTCGGCAACAAAGGCGTCGCGGTCTGCGATCAGCAGCTTGTGAGCCTCGTCGATATCCACACCCTGCTTGGCGATGATGTCGGCAAGCTGCATATAGCGCGTGCTGATGGAGTTGCCGAAGGTGTTCATCTGAGAGCCGTGGTCGTTGATGTAGAACTCACGCTGGATGTCGTAACCGGCGTGGTCCATAACGCGGCAGAGCGAGTCGCCCAGCGCGGCCCAGCGGCCGTGGCCGATGTGCATGGGGCCGACTGGGTTGGCGGAAACGAACTCAACCTGGGTCTTCAGGCCACCACCGACGTTGGACTTAGCGAAGTCCATACCCTTCTCGCGAGCCTCGCCAAAGATGGCATTCTTGACGGCAACGGAGAGGTAGAAGTTGATGAAGCCGGGGCCTGCGATCTCGACCTTCTCGATCGCGGGGTCCTCGGGCATATGGGCAACGATGGCCTCGGCGATCTTGCGCGGGGCGCAGTGGGCCAGCTTGGCGGACTTCAGGGCCATGGTAGAGGTCCACTCGCCATGAGAAGTGTCAGCCGGTCGCTCGATAGCGCAATCGTCAAGTTCAAATGCGGAAAGGTCGCCGGCCTCCTGGGCCGCAGCAAGCGCAGCGCGTACCAGCTCTTCAATCTTCTCGGGCATAGATCCTCCTTGTGTTAAAGCCCCCGAGCTCTTGGTCACTCGTAGGGCAAAAGCCAGAGTTTGTAGCACTCTATCACAAGCGACGGGCACTGTCGCAGGGTAAAGCTAATAGATATTGCATATGCACAAAAATGACTACAGCTTGTATGGAGTCACTCAAAGATGCCAGTCTGCCTGCAGATTATGCAGGCGTTGAAAATGCATAAAGGTGTGAATGAGCTGCGTCTGTTATCGAATACTCTTACCTATCAGAGTTGTGTGCTTTTCCTGCATAAAGTAAGGGTTTGCGCACGTCAGCGTGTTATTCTAGACATACGTAAATTCGTATAAGTTGGAGGTAGCATGTTCTCAATCGGTCAACACGTCATTCATCCGGGCCAGGGAGTCTGCACCGTCGTCGGTTTTAGGGACGACACACCGCAGCCCATGCTGCTGCTCGAGACCAAGCAGGGACATGCGCAGACGATCCTCATGTACCCCGTGGCGCAGGCCGACCGTTTGCACGCCGCCATCTCGCAGCAAGATGCCGAGCACCTGCTGAGCCACTATGACGAGCTGGAGTGCGACACCTTTACCGAGCGCAACAGCTCGCTTGAGGAGACGCACTTTAAGCAGCAGCTCAAGCTGGGCGCGCCCGAGACGGTCCGCGTGGCAAAGACCATGATGTACCGCATTCGCCAGGCCGAGGAAGCTGATAAAAAGCCCAGCTCCTACTACATGCGCGTACTCAAGGAAGCCAAGCGCCGCTCCATCGAGGAGTTCGCCGTGGCCTTGGGCGTCACCGAGGAGGCCGCCGAAGCCCGCCTAGCCCAAGCCGCCCTCAACTAACCCAACCGCGCCAAAACCACCACAAAGGGGACAGGCACCTTTGTGGTGGTTTTCTTGTTCTAGTAGTATTCATTCTTATCGATACCCACGAGCACAAGGAGTCTCCTATGGCAGAGCCGCTTACCGCCGGAATCACCCGCGACCGCGCGTTCGAACTGCTCAACGAGCACAACAAGGACCCGTTCCATATCACCCATGGCGAGACGGTCGAGGGCACTATGCGCTACTTTGCGCGCGAGTTCGACCCCGAGAACGAGGAGTTTTGGGGCATCGTCGGTCTGCTGCACGACCTGGATTGGGAGGAGCATGAGGACGACCCCATGAACCACACCATCTATGCTGCCGAGATTCTTAAGGGCGAAGGTGCGTCTCCAGAGCTCATTCGCGCCATCCAGACGCACACGTCCGACTTCAACACCTCGCTGCCCAAGCCCGAGCTGCAGATGGAAAAGATCCTGTTTGCCTGCGATGAGCTCACCGGCCTGATCGGCGCTGCAGTCATCATGCGCCCGAGCAAGAGCGTTATGGACTTTACGACCAAGTCGCTCAAGAAGAAGTTCAAGGACAAGCGCTTTGCCGCCGGCTGCTCGCGCGACGTGATTTCGCAGGGCGCCGAGATGTTGGGCTGGGAGCTCCCCGAGCTCTTTGACCGCACCATCGCGGCCATGCAGTCCTTCGCCCCCGACCGCGATACCTTCCAGGCCTAACCGCCCACGCCACCTAAAACCACCACGAAGGGGACAGGCACCTTTGTGGTGGTTTTCGTTTACGAGGGGTTTAGGGGCGGACCTGGCCGGTGCCGCGGAGCTTGTATTTGTAGGTGGTGAGGGCCTCGGCGGCGAAGGGGCCACGGGCGTGGAGTTTTTGGGTCGAGATGCCGATCTCGGCGCCCAGGCCAAACTCGCCGCCGTCAGTGAAGCGCGTGCTGGCGTTGGCGTACACGGCCGAGGCATCGACCGCATCCAGGAAGCGCTCGCAAGCATCCGTGTCCTCGGCAACGATGGCCTCGGAGTGCATCGTGCCGTAGCGGTTGATGTGTGCGATGGCCTCGTCCTCGCTCGCCACGACCTTCACGCTCATCTCGAGAGCCAGGTACTCGCGACCCCAGTCCTCCTCAGTCGCGGCGACGTAGTTGTCGCCCTCGGCAAGCCCAGCGTCGGCGCATGCGGCGCACGTGGCCTCGTCGCCGTGAATCAGTACGCCGTGGTCGTGCAGCACGGCAACGACCGCCGGCAAAAACGAATCTGCCACAGCACGGTCGACCAGCAGCGACTCGGCGGCATTGCACACGCCTACGCGCTGGGTCTTGGCATTGACGATAATGTTGAGCGCCTTATCAAAGTCGGCGGATTCATGCACGTAGATGTGGCAGTTGCCCGTGCCCGTCTCGATCACCGGCACAAGCGACTCGCGCACGCAGCGCTGGATCAAGCCTGCACCGCCGCGCGGAATGAGTACGTCGACGATACCGCGGAGCTTCATGAGCTCGCCGGTGGCCTCGCGGTCGGTGGACTCGATCATCGACACGGCCTCGCGCGGGAAGCCCTTGGCCTCGAGCGCATCGGCCAGCAGCTCGGCGATCATGGCACACGAGTGATAGGCCAGCGAGCCGCCGCGCAGAATGCAGGCGTTGCCGGTGCGGATGCAGATGCCCGCGGCGTCGGCCGTCACATTGGGGCGCGCCTCGTAGACCATGGCAACCAGACCCAACGGCACGCTCACGCGGGTCAGGTCCACACCGCTCGCAAGCACGCGGTGGTCGAGCACGCGGCCGACGGGATCGGGCAGCTCGGCGAGCTTTTCCAGGCCGGCGGCCATGCCCTCGACGCGCTCGGGCGTCAGCAGCAGGCGATCGAGCAGTCCGGCCGAGGTGCCCGCATCGCGCGCGGCGGACATATCGAGCTCGTTGGCGGCGACGATGGAGTCGACACCGTTGCGCAGTGCTGCGGCCATGGCGCGCACGGCCTCCTGGCGCTGCTCATCGCTCGCCGTGGCAAGCGAGGCCGACGCCGCCTTGGCGGCAACGGCAAGATCGTGAACATACGTGGCTATATCGACCGACATGGGCGGCCCTTTCTCCTAGAAGTTTGCAACCATGGTAGCCGATTTGCGCATGGCCTCGCCCGCGGCGGTAGAATTGGTCAACCCGAAACACCGCAACGAACGGAAGACTCACATGGCCCTCATCACTTCGTACCACGTCCCCGGCCTTTACGTCGAGGACCACAGCATCGACGTCCCCCTTGACTGGCGCGGCCTGGAGCCGATGCTCCTGGCCGTCGGCAGTACCATGCGCCGCGGCGCTATGCCGGCACCCATCGCCGGCGCGCCCGAGAGCATCAAGCTCTTCTACCGCGTGGTTTGCGCGCCCGACCGCATCAACGACGATCTGCCGCTGCTCCTGTTTTTGCAGGGCGGCCCCGGCGGCGAGAGCCCACGTCCGCTGTCGCCCACAAGCGACGGCTGGATCGAGGAGGCCGTCAAGCACTTCCGCGTGGTCCTTCCCGACCAGCGCGGCACCGGACGCAGTAGCTGCGTGGACGGACGCACGATCAAGGCACTGGGTGATCGCGCAACGGCCGCCGGCGCCGATACAGCACGCTCGCAGGCGGACTTCCTCAAGCGCCACCTCGCCAGCTCCATCGTGCGCGATTTTGAGTACCTGCGCCTAGTGGGCTTTGGCGGCAAGCCGTGGGTCACGCTCGGCCAAAGCTACGGCGGTTTTTTGACGCTGAGCTACCTGTCGCTCTTCCCCGAGGGCGTGGCGGCGAGCTTTACCTGCGGCGGCATCCCCCACGTACCGGCGAGCGCAAGCGAGATCTACGCGCACACCTTCCCGCGCATGGCCGCCAAGACGCAGCAGTATTATGACCGCTATCCCGCTGACGTCGAGCGCGTGGCAGCCCTGGCCGATGCGCTCGAGGCTCAGAAGCCCGTGCTGCCCGACGGCTCGCCGATGACGGTCGAGCGCCTACAGCTCATGGGCAGCGACTTTGGCATGAAGCCGAGCTTTGAGCGCATGCATTGGACTATCGATCACGCTTTTGTTACTGGCGACGGTACGCTGAGCTGCGGCTCCTCGGTATCCGACAGCTTTTTGATGCGCGCCTTCGAGCGCACCAACACACGCACGAACCCGCTGTACTGGACACTGCAGGAGTTTATCTACGCCGACGGCGACACCATGCCCATTCGCTGGGCCGCAGCAGAGGAGAAGGCCCATCGTGCCGAGTTCGACACACTCGCGCGCCCGCTCATGTTTACCGGCGAGGCCATGTTCCCGTGGATGTTCGAGCAGATGCCCGAGCTCAAGCCCTTCAAGCCCGCCATGGACCTGCTGATGGAAGACACCAGCTGGGACAAGATCTACGACCCGCAGCGACTGGCGTGCAACGAGGTGCCCCTGCAGGCCGCGGTGTATTTCGACGACATGTACGTGGATTCGGGCCTGCAGCTTGATACGCTCAGCCGCGTGGGCAACTCGCATGCCTGGGTGACCAACGAGTTCGAGCACGACGGCCTGCACGGCAGCGTGGTATTCAAGCACCTCTTCGACGAGGCCCTCAACCGCGGAGACCTGCGCCGGATCTTCTAGCAAAGGGGTGTCCCCACCTGCCGGCACAAAAAGAACGTCCCCAAGTGCCGAACAAGTGCCGGCAACGACAATGCCGCAGGTAGAGAACGGAAAGCGAAAACGCCCCTAAGCGAGCAAGGTGACGTGAAAGAGGAGGGCATTGACCTTTTGGTCATGCCCGACGATTGAACGTCAGATTGCCGCTTAGGGGCGTTTGCAGCGTCAATTGGTTATGCGAAGACGATTAAATTATCCCTGTGTATCGCCGGCTTCTCTGCCAGATCTGCGAGCAGGCGGTTGCTGGCGATCTGGTCCTGGCGGCGGCCGGCAGCAAGCTCCAGCACGTCCGAATCGGCCTCGGCGATACCGCGGGCGACGACCATACCGCTCGGATCGCACACATCGAGCACATCGCCCTCGGCAAACTGGCCATCGACCTCGCGAATACCCACCGCAAGCAAGGAAGAGCCACGGCTAACCAGCGCCTTCGCAGCACCATCATCAACCGTCACCGACCCATGTGCCTTGTCGCCCAGCGCGATCCACAGCTTGCGGGGCGCGATGTCCAGACGCTCCGCCGGCGGATCGAACAGCGTGCCCACGCTCTCGCCGCGGGCGAGGCGCACGAGCGCATCGGGCTCCTCGCCCGAGCAAATCACGCTCTGAATGCCCGCCGTCATCAGGATGCGGCTCGCGCGGATCTTGGTAATCATGCCGCCCGTGCCCACCGATGTGGAAGAATCGCCCGCCGAGGCAATAATCTTGGCATCGATCTTATGCACGACAGGAACAAACTCGGCCGTGGGGTCCTCGTGCGGATTGGCGGTATAGAGGCCATCGATGTCCGAGAGCGTCACGCACAGATCGGCAGAAACCAGGCAGCTCACAAGCGCCGCCAGCGTGTCGTTGTCGCCAAACTTGATCTCGTCGACGGTGACGGTATCGTTCTCGTTGACGACTGGCACCACGCCCAGCTCCACCAGGCGCAGCAGGGCGTCGCGCGCGTGCAGGTAGGACGTGCGGCGCGCCGTGTCGTGGCGCGTGAGCAGCACGAGCGAGGTGAGCAGATCGCGCGCATGGAACTCCTCGTCGTAGGCCGACGAGATGATGCACTGACCAGCCGAGGCGCAGGCCTGCAGGCTCGGCAGGTCGCCGACCGGCTTGCGGCCGAAGCCCAGCACGGGATAGCCGCAGGCGATAGCGCCCGAGCTCACCACGACCAGGCGCCAGCCGAGCTTGCGCAGGGCTGCGGCCTGATCGGCAAGCCCGCCGATAAAGGAGCGGTTGACCTTGCCGTCGGCGCCCACCACCGTGGACGAACCGATCTTTACCACCATCGTTTTATAAGAAGTCGTCATACGTCAAACCAATCAACTGTTCAGCGAACGGCCAAGCTGGCGGCCAAGGGAGCGTGACTCGCCCCTACCGCCCAAGGAATTAGTGAGCCCAGGGAAAGGCAGAGGCCGCGGCCATGTTCTTGCGCACGAGCTCGTCGCGTACCTGAGCCAGGCCCTGCTCCATGCCCACCACATAGGTCTGCGGGTACAGGAAGCGCTTGAAAGCTGCGTCCAGATGATCGAGCGCCCAAACACAGCGCTCGCGCGCGTCCTGGATGCTCTCACGCGGAGCCACTGCACTGCCATCGCGCACGATCGGCACCAGCAGCTCGCGATACTCAAGCTCCGACACATCGGTCACCAGGGCGGCATCATTCACGGCCACGAGGGTATTGCCGCGCGCGGCGCCCTCCCCCGCCAGATGGTCCTCGTCGTAGATCATGTCGCAGACCGGGCCGCCAAAGCCGTCGTAATAACGGCGCACGCGCTGCACGCCCGGGATCGTGCGCTTGTAGGGCTGCTCGGAGAGCTTGACCACCGGCGTCCATGGATCTGCCTCGCTCGCACGGCGGGCGGAAAGCTTGTACACGCCACCCAGCGCCGGCTGGTCATAGCAGGTCGCGAGCTTGGTACCCACGCCAAAGCTATCGATGGGCGCGCCCTGGTCCAGCAGCGACTGAATCGTGTACTCGTCAAGATCGTTGGAAACCGAGATCCCCACATAGGGCAGGCCCTCGGCATCAAAACGGCCGCGAACATACTTGGAGAGCTTGGCGAGGTCGCCGGAGTCGATGCGAATAGCCGACAGACGCTCGCCCACCGCCTCCATCTCCTTGGCAACCGTAATGGCATGCTCGCAGCCCTCGCGCACGTCATAGGTGTCGATGAGCAGCGTACAGTTCTTGGGGCTCGACTTGGCAAAGGCGCGGAAGGCCTCGAGCTCGGAATCGAAGCTCATCACCCAGCTGTGCGCATGCGTGCCAAAGACGGGAATACCATAGCGGCGGCCGGCGAGCACATTGGACGTAGAGGAGCAGCCGGCAACGTAGCTCGCGCGCGCAACGGCCAGGCCGCCATCGGGACCCTGGGCGCGGCGCAGGCCAAACTCCGCCACGGGGCGACCGTCGGCGGCGAGCACCACGCGCGCCGTCTTGGTGGCGACAAGCGTCTGGAACCCGACGATGTTGAGCAGCGCCGTCTCAAGCAGCTGGCACTCGAGCGCAGGACCGGTGACGCGCACCATGGGCTCGCGCGGAAAGACGAGCTCGCCCTCGGGGACGGCGTCGATATTTACATGCGCACGAAAATCGCGCAGGTAGTCGAGGAATGCGGACTTGAACATCGCGCCGCCGGCAGGGGCCTCAAGCGAGGCGAGGTAGTCGATATCCTCGGGCGTAAAGCGCAGGTTCTCGACGAGCTCGGGCAGCTCGGCGGTGCCGCACATGACGGCATAGGCGCTGCCAAAGGGATGGTCGCGGTAAAACGCGGTAAAACAACCCTGCTCATTGGCCTTGCCGCTCTCCCACAGGCCCTGGGCCATAGTGAGCTCGTACAGATCGGTGAGCATTGCAATGTCGGTGGGATGCGAGATGTCGGTCAAAGCCATGGGGCGACCTTTCGGATGTGTGGTGCAGAATTTGAGGGTTGGACGAGAGCAGAGCATGCGGACATGACGCCCGATGCGAGTCGGTTAGAGCAGGCCCATGCTGGTCAGGATCGTGTAGCCCATAAAGATGACAAACGCGATGAGGGCAAGGACAATGATGATTTTTTGAGCCGGCGCCATGCCAGGGATCTCGTTCTCGCCCATAGGCTCCTTGGAGGTAACCATGCGCTGGGCAAAGGTCATCTCGTCACGGCTCGGCTTGGGCTCGACGGACTTGGGACGGGCGGCCTTTTTAGGCTGAGGTTTGGGCGCGGCAGGTGCAGGCTTCGCAGCAGCGGGCTTGGGTGCGGGCGCGGGCGCCGATGCGGATGCGGCGTTCGCGGCGGCCTCCTCGGCCTTCGCACGCTCGGCACGCAGGGCAGCCAGCTCCTCACGCTCGCGACGGGCCTCTTCCCGAGCCTCGCGGCGGGCCTTCTCAGCGCGGAGCTCTTCCAACTCGGCGCGCTCCTCGTCGGACAATGGTTGGGACTCAAGCTCGGCCATGGTATAGCCCTTTCTTTTAAAAAAAGCCGCCGACACAATGTCAGCGGCTTATCAAATCCATGGGTGGAGACGAAGGGAGTCGAACCCTCGGCCTCTGCCATGCGACGGCAGCGCTCTCCCAACTGAGCTACGTCCCCAGGACAAGTCGATATTTTACCTACGGCTCGCCAACTGTCAACGCCCAATAACCAGTCTTTTTGGGACGCGGCTATTTTGACAACTTTTCGAACAGGCGATCCTCTCGATGATTTTTTAAGGCTCTGTTAGACCAGGATTGACATACATGTGTCCCCACGGTGCCATATCGTTAGCCTTGTAGACGCGCGGCGATGGGGGCAGCATGAACGCCGA
>JAHAGQ010000037.1 GCA_018373675.1 Collinsella sp.
GCGTTCAGCATCAGGGTAGCGCTGCGACGCGGAAATCGCGCGCTGTTGACGCGCCCCCGCAGTGCCCGCTTCCCCCAAGGACAATTATCAGTGCAGGTAAACACATATGTATATTATGAGTGCCAGCCTCCAACGGGCTCATAACCCGGAGGTCGTAGGTTCAAATCCTGCCCCCGCGACCAAGAACTTGCAGCTCGTCGGCCTAGCCGGCGAGCTTTTTTGTTATTTCGGGACCGTGTTTTCGATCCAATTCTCGGCCTCTCAAACAAAATCTCGATCTGTAACATCTAGACCCGATTTGGGCGGCTAGGTGTTACAGATCGAGATATACCGGTGGGCTTGGTCGTGTTTGTCTAAATCTGTAACACGAGGGACGGTTTTTGCCGAGTAACCGTTACAGATTGAGATTTTCTAGCAGGCGGGTTTGGTTTGTCTCGATCTGTAACAGGTTGGGGTCAAAAGTAGGTCTAGATGTTACAGATCTAGATTGTTGAGGATGGGTTGAGAGGAATACCTTGATTTGTAACAGCAAGACCCGGTTTTGCCGAGTGGTTGTTACAGATTGAGACAAACCGACGGGCCGCCCCGCCCCATCCACCTGCCGCCACCTGATATTCGCCGATTTTCGTTGTGCTGCTGTGCCTCCATGCCATATCCTCTAGACAACTACGCGGCATCATCGCCGTCGCGCCTACAAGAGAGGAATGTCCATGACCACACCTGCATCCAAGCTGCTCCAGCCCATTACGGTTGGCCCCCTTGAGCTCAAGAACCGCATTATGTTTCCGCCGCTGACCACCGGCTACGAGGAGCGCGACGGTTCCATCGGCGAGCGCAGCCTGGCTTTTTACGAGCGCCTGGCCCGTGGCGGCGTGAGCTACATCGTCATCGGCGACGTCGCTCCCGTCATGACTGCGAGCCCCACGCCCAAGCTGGCGACCGACGCCCAGATCCCCACGTTTAAGGCCCTGGCCGACGCTGTCCACAAGCACGGTGCCAAGGTTGCGCTGCAGCTGTTCCACCCCGAGTACGACGTGCCCGGCGTCGGCCGCATGGTCATGGGTTCCATGGCCGCCGCCAAGGCCGCGCAGGAGGCCAAAGCCGCCGGCGACGAGGAGACCTTCGCCGCCAAGATGGCCGAGTCCAACGAGATCCGCAAGCAGGCCTACGCCAAGCTGCATCACGACATGCAGCACTTTGTGAACGAGGCGAGCGTAGAGCAGCTCACCCAGATCAAGGAGGCCATCGCCGCCTCGGCCGCCCGCGCGCAGCAGGCCGGCATCGACGCCATCGAGGTCCACGGCGACCGCCTGGTGGGTTCGCTGTGCTCGGCCATCCTCAACAAGCGCACCGACGAGTACGGCGGCTCGTTCGAGAACCGCGTTCGCTATGCGCTGGAGGTCGTCGCTGCCATTAAGGAGGCCGCGCCGGGGCTGATGGTGGAGTACAAGCTCCCCGTGATCATGGAGAACCCCGACGGCACGCCGCGCGGCAAGGGCGGCCTGCTGCCCGACGAGGCCTGCGAGTTCGCCAAGCTGCTCGAGGGCGCGGGCATCGACATGATCCAGGTCGCGCAGGCCAACCATACCGGCAACATGGGCGACACCATTCCGCCCATGGGCGCCATGCCCTACAACTGGACGCTGCCCGTGGCCGAGCGCGTCAAGGCCCTGGTCTCCGTGCCGGTGGCAACCGTCGGCCGCGTGGTTTCGGTCGAGGCCGGCGAGAAGATTCTGGAAGACGGCGTCGCCGACATCATCGCCTATGGCCGCTCGCTCATGTGCGACCCCGACATTGCGCTGAAGGCCGCCACGGGTGAGCCCATCCGCGAGTGCCTCAACTGCAACAAGGGCTGCGTCGACGCGATTCAAAACCGCAAGTACATCTCGTGCGTGCTCAATGCCGAGAACGGCGATGAGGCGACCATCGCCATTAAGCCGGGCGAGGGCGACAAGAAGATCGCCGTGGTGGGCGGCGGCATCGCCGGTCTGGAGGCCGCGCGCGTGGCGGCCAAGCGCGGCTACGACGTGACCGTCTACGAGGCGAGCGATCATCTGGGCGGCCAGATTGTGCTGGCGGCCGCGCCTCCGCGCAAGGACGAGATCATGCGTTCCGTCGAGTACTACGAGAAGATTCTGCCCGGCCTGGGTGTGAAGGTCGAGCTCAACCATGCCGCTACCGCTGAGGACCTCAACGCCGCCGACGCCGCGATTGTGGCCGTGGGCGCGCACGACGTGGTCATCCCCGTTCCGGGCGCCGACTCGGAGAAGGTCGTCTCGAGCTGGGACGTGCTGGCCGGCAAGGCGGAGCTCAACGGCCGCGTCGCTGTCATTGGCGGTGGCCTGGTGGGCACCGAGACTGCCGAGTATCTGCTGCAGCACGGCTGCGAGGTGGCGATCGTGGAGATGCTCGACAAGATTGCCGCGGGCGAGTCCGAGACCATTCTGCCGCTGATTATGAGCGACTTTGCAGAGCACAACGTGGAGCAGCATGTTAAGACCCGCCTGACCGCCATTACCGACGAAGGCGTGGAGGCTGTTCGCACCACCGAGGACGGCGCCGAGGAGCCGGTGAGGATCGCCTGCGATTACGTGGTGATGGCCGTGGGCTCCAAGGCCAACGCGTTTGACCTGGATGGCGTGACGGTGCCCGTGACCTGCGTGGGCGACTGCTCGGGTGAGCGCACCGCCGACATTGCGAGCGCCATTCGCACGGCGTATCACGCGGCCAACGAGCTGTAGTTGAACATCGCGGCCAGGCGGGGCGGTAGCACGGATCCGCCTCGCCCGGCTGTGTCCCGTCGGGTGTCAACCGGTGCGGGGCCTGCAAGCGCAGCAGGTCCCGCCCTTTTTGTTTTGCTCCGGTGGATGGCAATGCGCGGTAATCATGAGGAGTGAGGACGTCTACTGCCTTGCAGATCACTCAAAAATATTGGGGGAGGGGTTAATAACTATATCCTCTATACCAAAGGACATAAAGAGATGCCAATTTTGTTGACAAGCGAATGACGATTAGCTGCGAGTCAGCTACCAGCGTAAATAATCGATAAAGAAATGTCGTAATTTGGTGCCAAATGCCCAGATAACGCCGCGTCTATTTTAATTAACTGCTTTGAGCAAACAGTAAAATGCTACTATCTAACTTGCACGTAAGAAAGCAGATTAACGGCTAAGGCTAAGAAGTGGCAGGTATGTCGGAAGCAACTAGGACTCGCACGCATGCGCCCGAGGTTAGACAGCGCGCCGTCGAGATCCTCCAAGAGGGGGTCGGTCATCGCGCTCTCGCCGCGGAGCTTGGCATTCCCCAGGCCACGGCTCGTCAGTGGGCCCGCGCGTATGCCGTGGGCGGTGCCGACGCCGTTCTCAATGCCGGTTCGCATCATCACACCTATTCGTACGACGTAAAGCTCGCTGTGGTTAAGGACCGTCTGGAAAACGGCTTGACGGTTCGCGAGGCCATGATCAAGCACAAGATTCCCAGCGAGTCTTCGGTCAAGGCTTGGTGCCGTCAGTACCGCGAGAGCGGTGAGTCCGCACTGGTCGATAAGCCGCGCGGTCGCAAGCCGCGCGTTAAAAAGGCGGAATAGCGAACGGGATGGTGCGCCCACAGGGGCGCATTTTTCTTGCCGCCCCTCTACTCCAAAGCGGACAGGCTCCTTGCCCCGTACGCCTAAAACTCCCCAGTTGACCGAAAACCTGCCACCGCAACCCCGTAATTGAGCTATAACGTTAAACAATTGCAGCGTTTTTGCATGGGGGAGTGATGGTATGACGCTACTGTATTTCCTTACCCTGTTTCCGCTGGTACCGGCGCTGGGCATGCTGCTCGCGCGCGGTGACCGCGCCCGCGATGCGGTGGGGCTTGTAGGCTCCGGCATTATTATGGCGGTGACAGTTGTAGTCGCCGTCATGTTTTTTGGCACGGGTCCGCAGAGCTTTGAGGTTGCCTCCGGCACCTCGCATGTGCTCTCGATCATCAGCTCCGTCATCGACGTCATCCTGTGCGCCGTCATCCTGTACAACGCGTACAAATATAGGAACGCGCTCACCACGGTGCTCGGCATAGTCCAGCTGGTGGGTTCGCTCGCCTTTGCGGCCATGACGTTGCCCGCGGCCGAGGCCGTCACGGCAACGCCGCTCTACCTGGACTACATGAGCGTGATCATGGTGCTCGCCGTCGGCATCGTCGGCAGCCTAATCTGCGTGTATGCCTTGGGTTATATGAAGGACTTCCAGGCCCATGACGAGCACGAGGCCGCGCTGCGCGGGCAGACCGCGCCCGACCGTCGCCCGCAGTTCCTGGCGCTTATGTTCCTGTTCCTCTCGGCCATGTTCGTCATCGTGACGAGCGACAACCTTGAGTGGCTGTTCTGTGGCTGGGAAATCACCACCGTGTGCTCGTTCCTCATGATTGGCTACACGCGCACGCCCGAGGCCATCAAGAACGCCTTCACCCAGATCATCCTCAACATGCTGGGCGGCATCGCGTTTTTGGCGGGCCTTATGTTCTTGCACGTTAACGGCATGCCGCTGACCATCTCGGGCATGATTGAGCTTTCCGGCGCCGGAACCGCGCAGTCCGCGCTGCTGGTGATGCCGGTCATCCTGTTGTCGCTCGCCGCGCTCACCAAGGCCGCACAGATGCCGTTCCACACTTGGCTGTTGGGTGCCATGGTTGCCCCCACGCCCACGAGCGCCCTGCTGCACTCGTCAACCATGGTCAAAGCCGGCGTGTTCCTGATGGTCAAGCTGAGCCCGCTCTATGCCATCTATCCCGTGACCGGCTTTATGGTCACGAGCGTGGGCGCCATCACGTTTTTGCTCGCTGCCCTTATGGCCATCTCGCAGAGCAATGCCAAGCGCGTGCTCGCGTACTCCACCATTTCCAACTTGGGCCTCATCAGTGCTTGCTTGGGTGTCGGCGCGCCCGAGGCCGTATGGGCGGCCATCTTCCTGATCCTGTTCCACACGGTGGCAAAGTCGCTGCTGTTCCTGTGCGTGGGCACGGCCGAGCATCATATCGGCAGCCGCAATATCGAGGACATGGACGGTATGTTCAGCCGCATGCCGCACCTGACGCGCCTGATGATGCTGGGCATCATGGGCATGTTTGTGGCGCCGTTTGGCATGCTCGTGTCCAAGTGGGGCGCTCTGGTGGCGTTCGCGCAGACCGGCAACGTGCTCATGATCATGGTGCTTGCCTTTGGCTCGGCCGCGACGTTCTTCTTCTGGGGCAAGTGGCTTGCCAAGCTTTCGGGCGTCGACCCCACGGCTCAAAACGTTGAGGTCAATGTCCATAAGACCGAATGGATGGCCCTCAACACCATCGCCGCGCTGCTGATTCTGTGCTGCGTGGCGTTCCCGGTTATCTCGAGCGGTCTGGTGTCGCCTTACTTGGCCATGGTGTTTGGCCGCGTGCCGTACGTTATTGGCAAGGACGCCATGTACCTGATGGTGGTTATCGTGGCGTTTATCGCCGTGGTGCTGCTGACTTCATTCCGCGTGAGCAACAAACCGCACGTCAACGTGTACCTTTCGGGCGTGGGGACCGACAAATATCGCCATTTCCGCGGCTCGATGGGACACGAGGTGAAGGCCGAAAAGCGCAATTGGTACTCGGAGGACGCCCTTGGCGAGAAGCGTATTGGCCCCGCGGGTAGCGTCGTGTGCTGCAGCATTATCTTGTTTGCGCTGCTGTGTTGCGCGTGGATTGGGCCCGAGCGACTTGCCATGAGTGCGCCCTCGGTGCTGCGCGGCAAGTATTTTGAAGGTTCGGGCGTCGTGGGCATTTTTATTGGCACCGTGGCATTTGCCTTACTGGCGCCGCTTGTGGGCGGCCTGATCGACGGCGTTGACCGCAAACTTTCGGCCCGCATGCAGGGCCGCGTGGGCCCGCGCCTGCTCCAGCCTTTCTACGATGTGGCCAAGCTGCTGCGCAAGGCCCCCGCCAGCGTAAACACCATGGACGATACCTACATGGCGTGCGCGCTCATCTTTACCGTGGTGGGCGGCGGCATCTTTGTGTCGGGTTCCAACACGCTGCTGTGCGCCTTTATGGTGACCCTCGCTGCGATCTTTGTGGTGTTGGCGTCCGCCTCGACGCAAAGCCCGTTTGCCCAGGTCGGCGCCGACCGTGAGCTGCTGCAGGTCATGAGTTACGAGCCCGCCGTTTTGCTGATGAGCGTGGGCCTGTACCTTGCCACCGACAGCTTCGATTCCATCGCCGTGACGGGGCAGTCGGCCCCCATCATCGTGTACAGCGCGCCCATTTTCCTCGCGCTGCTCGCGGTGCTCACCATCAAGCTGCGCAAGTCGCCGTTTGACCTTTCGTACTCGCATCACGCGCATCAGGAGATCGTCCAGGGCGTCGCCACCGAGATGAGCGGCGGCACGCTGGCCAAGATGACCCTTATGCACTGGTGCGAGACCGTGCTGTTTTTGATGTGGGTGGGCATGTTCTTTGTTTGGGACAACCCGGTGAGCTGGGTCGTAGCCCTGGTCGTGATGGCCGCGACGTACTTTGTCGAGGTGCTGATCGATAACACCTTCGCACGCAGCACCTGGCGCAGCTGCTTTAGGCTCGGCTGGGGCGTGGCGCTGGTGTTTGGCCTGCTCAACCTTATGCCCATCCTCGTCGACGTGTTTATTTAGGAGGCGGCATCCATGGATCATAAAATGTCGCGCTCGCCGTGGGTTATTCATTATGACGGCTCGAGCTGCAACGGATGCGATATCGAGGTGCTGGCCTCGCTCACGCCGCTGTTCGATGCGGAGCGCTTTGGCGTGGTCAACACCGGCAACCCCAAGCATGCGGATATCTTTTTGGTGACGGGGTCGGTCAATGCCCAGAACCTGCCTGTCGTGCGCCAGATCTACAACCAGATGCTCGAGCCCAAGTGTGTAGTGGCATGCGGTATCTGCGCGTGCTCGGGCGGCGTGTTTCGCGATGCCTATAACGTGATCGGCGGCGTGGACCGCGCGATTCCCGTGGATGTGTACGCGCCCGGGTGCGCCGTTCGCCCCGAGACGGTGATCGATGCCATCGTGGAGGCGTGCGGCATCCTGGATCAGAAGGAGGCCGTGATGCGTGCTGGCGGCGATCCGCTTACCGTGGGCGGCGCCGCTACCTGGGATGGTGGCGTTGAGCTGGGCGAGGGCGGGTTTGTGGCTGCGGGGGCCGGGGCTGACGATGCGCCTGCTGGGACGTCCGCGGCCGGCGACGCGCCCGCCGCTGCAAAGGAGGGCGAGTAATGCAAAAGGCTATCTATACTACCGTCGGGATCGATGAGCTCCTGTCACATGTCCAGGCGCTCAAGGGCGTCGGCGCGCGCTTTGTGCAGATGCATGCCGAGCGCTGTGTGGACGACGGATCGTATCGCCTGGTCTATACGTTTATCAACGTCCGCGCTGCTCAGGAGAATATTGCGCAGGACGGCAGCTATGCGATCGAGAACCTGGTGGTTGAGGGAATTGATCAGTATCAGGAGATTCCGTCCATCAGCTCGTACTATCCGGCGGTATTTCCGTTTGAGAACGAAGCGCACGACCTGTTTGGGCTTGCCATCACCGACATGCAGATCGACTTTAAGGGCTTTTTCTACCAGGTCTCGACTGCCGAACCCATGAGCGTTATCACGCCCGAGGTGAAGGCCGCACGCGAGAAGGCCATGAAGGTCCGTGCCGCCGCCGAGGCCAAGGCGCGCAAAGCCGCGGCCGAAAAGGCCGCCGCGGCTGCGGCTGCTGCAGGGGAGGGTGCTGCGAGCGCCGGCGACGCCGCGGGCGCCGCTGCTCAGCCCGCTGCGGCTGCCGGCTCCGATGCTCAGCACGATGAGGCCGCTGCGAAGGCCGCGCTCAAGGCTGCCGAGATGGAGGCAAAGCTCGCCGCCATGGATCCCGAGAAAGCGGCCAAGGTCCGCGTGGCGCTTGCCGCTAAGGCCGCCCGCGACAAGCAGAAAAAGGAGGCGTAAGGTCCATGGCGCATCGCTCCGTTATTCCGTTTGGCCCGCAGCACCCGGTGCTGCCCGAGCCGCTTCATCTGGACCTGGTGATCGAGGACGACCGCGTCATCGAGGCAATTCCGCAGATCGGCTTTGTTCACCGCGGACTCGAGAAGCTCACCGAAAAGCGCGATATGCACCAGTTTGGCTACATCGCTGAGCGCATCTGTGGCATTTGCGCCGTGGGTCACAGCTATGGCTATGCCAGCGCCTGCGAGCGCATGCTCGACATCGAGGTGCCCGGCCGCGTGCAGTATATCCGCACCATTCTGCACGAGCTTTCGCGCATCCACTCGCATCTGCTGTGGCTGGGCCTGCTCGCCGATGCCTTTGGCTTCGAGGCACTGTTCTATCGTTCGTGGACTCTGCGCGAGCAGATTCTTAAGATCTTTGAGAGCACCTGCGGCGGCCGCGTGATCCTTTCGATTAACGAGATCGGCGGCCTTAAACACGACATTGAGGACTCCGAACTGGCGGGCATTGTCCAGACGCTCGATGCCATGCGTCCTGACTACGAGGCCTTGGTGCATACGTTTTTGGACGACAATAGCTGCGGCGAGCGCCTGCACGGCGTGGGCGTGATCAGCAAGAAGGGCGCGCTGGATCTGTCGATGGTCGGCCCGTTCGGTCGCGCCTCGGGCGTGGATTACGACGTGCGCATGTTTGGCGACGGCGCCTATGCTGATCTGGCCGCGTTTGAGCCTATCGTTGCTAGCGATGGCGACTGCTATGCCCGCTGCCAGGTGCGCTGTGCCGAGGTCACGCAGGCCATGGACATCATTAAGGAGCTTGTGGGCAAGATTCCGCACGACGGGATCGGCGGGCGCACCAAGCTTACACCGGCCGACGGCGCACGCGGCGAGGTTGTGATTGAGCAGCCGCGCGGCGAGGCGTATTACTATGTGCGCGGCAACGGCACCAAGAACCTGGACCGCTTCCGCGTGCGCACGCCGACGTCGCAAAACCTGGCGGGTCTGACGCATGCACTGCAGGGCGTGCTCATTGCCAACGTGCCCATGATCATCCTGACCATCGACCCCTGCATTAGCTGCACGGAAAGGTAGGCGCGGCATGAGTTTACTGACATTTGCCAAGACGGCCTTGGGTTCTATGGTCAAGCAGCCGGTCACGGTTTGCTATCCGCAGGAGAAGCTCGCGGCGCCCGAGCGCTTGCGCGGACATATCGTCAACGACATGGACGTGTGCATCTGCTGCGGCATGTGCGCGCGCCGTTGCCCGGCGGGCGCGCTTGCGGTCGATCGCAAGGGTGGTACCTGGTCGATTAATCCGTACGCTTGCGTGGTGTGCGGCGAGTGCATCGAGAGCTGCCCCAAACACTGCCTGACTATGGACACCTCCCGCACTCCAGTCGCAGCGGACAAGACTCCCACAGTAGAAACCAAGCCGGAATAGCGCTGGAATAGGGGCCGGTGGGGCAAAAATGCCCCACCGGCCCCGCGCTTAAACGCGCGGTTGTGCCGTCGCGAACAAAACTATGCCGGATTACGGGGCTGGATAGCGAACCTCCGACCATACAGAAAATCCCAAAAACAAAACCGACGCTCCTATAAGTTGTCAAGAGGCAGTTTGCGGGAGCGTTCTCTCCAATTCGCACAGGAGCTCGTAATACCTCCTCTCCAGTTTCG
>JAHAGQ010000038.1 GCA_018373675.1 Collinsella sp.
ATTCAGCATCAGGGTAGCGCTGCGACGCGGAAATCGCGCGCCGTTGCCGCGCCCCGCAGTGCCCGCTTCCCCCGAGAACAATTATCAGTGCAGGTAGAAGGCTTGCCAATTTCCAAAAAAGACCCGCATGGTCGACCCATGCGGGTTAAACGTAGTAGATAGCCCGCTTACGTGGCGCATCTCTAGACTTTCAAATTGGTCGACTTGGCCCCATGGCAGTTGCGGTGAAATAGTTCCTGGATTATGCCTCTGTGGGCCAATCTGGGAACTATTCCTCCGCAACTTATTGAAGGGCTATTGGGAAGGGGCTAGTCTAGGCGGACTGGGTCGTGGGGGTAGGCGTTGAGGATCTCGACGCCGGACTCGGTGACCAGGGCAAGGTCTTCGATGCGGACGCCGGTGCGGCCGGGGAGGTAGATGCCCGGTTCGATGGAGAACGTCATGCCCGGCTCGATAACCTGCTCGTTGACGAGCGAAACATCGCCTGGCTCGTGGTCCTGCAGGCCGATCGAGTGGCCCAGGCGATGCGTAAAGTACTGTCCGTAGCCCGCATCCTCGATTACGTCGCGCGCGGCGCGGTCCAGGTCGCACATGCGCACGCCCGGGGTGATGAGCGCCTCGGCGGCCTCGTTGGCGCGGCGCACGATGTCGTAGATGCGTGCGGTCTCCTCGTCCGGCTCGCCCCAAAAGAATGTGCGTGTCATGTCCGAGCAGTAGTTGCGATGACGCCCACCAATGTCGAACAGCACCACGTCGCCGCGCTTGAGTACGGTGCCGTCGGGCTCGTGATGCGGGTCGCCCGCGTTGGCGCCAAAGCTCACGATGGGAGGAAAGCTAAAGCCCTCGCAGTCGTGCTTGCGGTACAGGCCGAGCATCTGGTCGGCAATTTCGCGCTCCGTCACGCCCTCGTGAACGAGCTTAATGGCGTCGGCCATCACGGCGTCGTTGGCGGCTGAGGACATGCGCATGAGCTCCTGCTCCGCGGCATCCTTGTGGGTGCGTGCGGCGGTGACGGCAAAGTCGCCCAGGAAGAACTCGCTCGCGGCGTGACGATCAATAAGGGGCATCAAAAAGCCGGAGCGCATAACGGTGTCGATGCCGAGAGGCTTGGCAGGATCGATCTCGCGCGCGATGGTGTCGGTCACGACGTCGGTATCGGTGTGATAGGCGACGCGGGCATTGTCGTACTCGGGCAGCTGATGCAGGGCGTTGACCAAGATCACCGGCTCGGCATCGCGTGCGAGCAGCACGCCGCAAAAACGCTCGAACATATCGGCATAAAAGCCGGTCAGATAGTAGATCGACCACGGGTCGTTCACAAGCAGCTGCGCGCCGGGGTGCTGAGCCTCGAGCGCATCGAGCACGCGCGCCACGCGCTGGTCATCGACATGTGCCATACATCGTCCTTTCGCTAGGGTGCCACCATGGTATCCCAAGCGCCCCCACATAAGTTGCGGTGGAATAGTTCCTGGATGTCGGGGTTTTGGCGGAAATCAGGAACTATTTCACCGCAATTGAGGAGGGGCGGGGTGGATGGCGGGGTTGGTAAAAGAGCCCCGTCCCTAATTAGCTACCTAGCTCGGTCGATGTCCATGCTGGCGATGAGGTCGATGCCCGTGTTGAGGAGGTTCTCTAGCACGACGTCGCCCATGCGGATGGGGGCTTTGACGACCAGGCCGCGGATGAGGTCCATGGCCGGGGCATGGAGTGCCAGCGGGATGGCTTCGGCCGTGCGCACGGGCAGCAGAGCATCGTCGCCGCCGGATACGGCCACGGTGGTGGTAAGCACGCGCATGGGGCAGGTGAGCTCCTGGTGCGAGAATGCATCGCCGCGCGGGCAGCTGTTGCCGGTCACGGAGCGCACCTCTACCACGGCGCCGTCTGCGCTTCGTTCGACCTCCACGGTCAGGAGGCACTCGGAGGGACAGGTGGTACAGTTGAACTGCAGCGTCTCGATCACATTTGCGCTCATGGCTTTACGCCTCCTCAACGGGATCGACGGACAGGACAATCTCACTAACACCCAGGTCGAGTACGCGCTGAATCGCCTTTGCCGGCAGCGGGAAGCTTTCCATTACGCTCGGTTTAAACGGGCGGACCTTGCCTGCGAACAATTCCTCGTCGCCTGCCAGAATGCGCACACGGGCGGAATCGACCGGTCGGCGCACGCGGAAGTTGAGTTTGGTGAGTGCCACAGCCGTAATGCGTCCCGGCAGTGCGTAGCCCGCAATGCCGGCGGGGGAGACCGTGAGCTCGCAGCTGGCGCCCATGCTATCGCCGACACCCAACGCGTATGCCGCCGCGGCTGCACCTGCGCGTTCGGACTCGGTCGTCACGTTGTCTACCAGGTCGTGCACGTGCAGCACGTTGCCGCAGGCAAAGATGCCCGGAACGCCTGTCTGCAGGTTCTGGTCCACCACGGCACCGCGCGTGCGGGGATCCAGCTCCACGCCCGCGGCAACCGAAAGCTCGTTCTCGGGAATCAGGCCCACTGAAAGCAGTAGCGTGTCGCACGGAACAACGCGCTCGGTCCCCGGAATGGGTGCCAGGTGCTCGTCGACTTGACTCACCTCGACGGCTTCCACGCGATCGTGACCGATTACGCGCGTGACGGTGGTGGACAGGTGCAGCGGAATGCCAAAGTCGTCCAGGCAGTTCTTCACATTGCGACGCAGGCCGTTGGCGTACGGCATGAGCTCGTACACGCCCTCGACCGAAATCCCCTCGAGCGTGCAGCGGCGCGCCATGATCAGTCCGATGTCACCCGAGCCCAAAATGACGGCGCGCGAGCCGGGTTTGAGGTTCTCGATGTTGATGTATCGCTGCGCCAGGCCGGCCGTAAACACGCCGGCGGGTCGGTTGCCGGGAATCTTGATCTCGCTGCGGGTGCGCTCGCGGCAACCCATGGCAAGGACGACCGCACGCCCGGTGAGCTGCAGCATACCGGAGGGATTCATGAGCGTGACGGTGCGGAGTGTGGCGTCTTCCGTGGACTCGCCCGAATCAATCCCAAGCACCATGCTGTCCAAGAACAGCGCAATGTCGGTCGCGCGCACCTGGTCGATAAAGCGCTGCGCATACTCGGGGCCGGTGAGCTCCTGCTTAAAGTGCGAAAGGCCAAAGCCGGGGTGAATGCACTGGCGCAGGATGCCGCCCAAGTGTTGCTCGCGCTCCACGATGGCCACGCGCGCGCCGGCCTTGTGCGCGGCAAGTGCGGCCGCCATGCCGGCAGGTCCGCCGCCGATAACGACGACGTCGAACGCCTGCGTCTGCACCGCTTCCGTAGCTCCTGCCTCCGCGCGTTCGTTGCGCATATCAAACGTCGCCATCCTAGCGCACCCCCTTCAAAGGTCCCTCAACGAGCCACGAGCCAGTGTCCTCCAGCAGCACCTCGCTGGGGTCACACCCCAGCTCGCGCGCCAGAATCGCCACCACGCGGCTCTGGCAAAAGCCGCTCTGGCAGCGGCCCATGCCCGCGCGGCAGCGGCGTTTGACGCCCTCGACCGAAACCGCACCCGGACGGCGTCGAATCGCGGCAACAATCTCGGCCTCGGGTACTGTCTCGCAGCGGCAGACGATCTGCCCCCATGCAGGGTCGGACTCAATGAGCTCTTCCTTGCGTGCAAGCGGCGCACGGTCGAAGTCGTCCGGCGCGCGGCGAATCGGATCCCAATCGGCCCGCTCGCGCAAAGCAACGCCCGCCTCGCGCATCACGTGCTCCATGCGCTCGGCAATGGCCGGCGCGCTTGCTACGCCTGGCGATTGAATGCCCGCCGCCTGGAACAGGCCTGGCACCACGGCCGACTGCCCAATAAAGAAGTCGTTCGTCCCCTTAATGACCGGACGCCCGCCGGCAAACGCGCGCACCACGCGACGCGTGTCCAGATCGGGAACCAGCTTGCGCGCTCCCGTCAGCAGCGCGTTCACATCGCTCGCATAAGTCTGTGTGTCGCCCGGCTCGCGCACGGCAGCGGTTGCGGTGATCACGGTGTTGCCGTGCACGGTGCCCGTGACGATAACGCCCTTGGACACCGGCGTGGGCACGGGGTAGAGCGGCATGAGCGCGCGCGACTCCTTGTCCAGCACCACAATGTTTCCCTGGCGCCAGATCATTTGGAACTTCTCGGCGCCCGCCATATGCGAGATGTCCGCGGCGCCGTTGCCTGCGGCGTTGATCAGATAGCGGCAGCGCACATTGCCGGCAGGCGTCACCAGCGCAAAGCGCGCGGCTCCGTCATCCGAGCCGGCAACCTCAATGGCCTTCACCGGCGCGGACCGCATAAATGTCACCCCGTTGGCCACGGCATTCTCCAGCGCGGCGATGGCCACTTCAAATGGGTCGACGTAACCGGTCGAGGGGCACCACAGCGCGCAGGTTGCCTCGGCACTCGCGCGCGGCTCCAGCTCATGGATGCGCTCGGGGCTAATGATCGACAGCTCGGGCACGCCGTTGGCCAAGCCGTTCTGGCGCAGCTGCTCCAGATGCGCACGGTCCTCGTCGTTAAATCCCAACACCATGGATCCGGTGCGGCGGAACAAAAAGCCGAGCTCCTGGGCCCAGGTACCATACAGCTCGCAGCCGCGGGCGTTGACCTGCGCCTTTACGGTGCCCGGTGCCGGATCGTAGCCGGCGTGCACCAGGCCGCCGTTGGCCTTCGACGCACCTAGGGCGACATCGTTGGCCGCTTCGACCACACAAATGGACAGGTCATAGCGCGCGAGCTGCCGCGCGATGGCGCACCCGGTAATGCCCGCGCCCACAATTGCGATATCAAACGTTTCTGCCACAGTGCCTCCCAGACGAGTTGACAGGCTGTCAATAAGACTATCCTACGGTCTGTGCGCCCCCAGCGCGGCGGTAATGCGGCGAACAGCCCCGCAACACCCGCCAACGGCAGGCGAGGGGTGACTCAGGACCATCGATGACCTCGTCTGCCGCCCCTGGTGTCAGAGGTTTGTCTCGTTCTGAAACGGTAAACAGAAGAACTGGGTTCCAGATGTTACAGATCGAGACGTTTGCCAGGCGGGCCCTCTGTTTGTCTCAATCTGTAACTGTTAGCTGAGGATTTGGGTTGTAGATGTTACAGATCAAGACAAACCTTCCGGAGGATTTTGAATGTCTCGATCTGTAACATCTAGACCCGGATTCCACTCTCACCTGTTACAGATTGAGATGTTTGTGTCCGCGCCAGCCCCGTACCCAGCCGTGGTCCCATATAAACAAACCCCGTGGTAAACTTGACCGGACTGTAAATATTCCGAAAGGTACACCTCAATGTCCAAATACATCAACGAGCTCATGTCACCGCAGCTTATGGGCGTCATTTATGCCTTCGTGGGCTTTATCATCGCCCTGTACGTGCTGTCGGTCGTCTATGTGTTTATCGACGCTCGCCGCCGCGGCGCCAGCGCCTATGTGGCATGGGGCATCATCGCCCTGATTCCGTTTGTTGGCCTCATCGCCTACCTGGTCCTGCGTCCGCACTCTTACGCGGCCGACCGCGAGGAACAGGAGCTGGACATGGCCCTGCGCGAGCGCCAGCTTGCCCAGTACGGCACCTGCCCGCAGTGCGGCGCCCCCATCGAGAAGGACTTTGTCGTCTGCCCGGTGTGCGACACCCAGGTTCGCAACGTGTGCCCCAGCTGCCATCGCCCGCTCGACGCGCACTGGAAGGTCTGCCCCTACTGCCGAACTCGCATCCAGTAACGCATCCATCGCCGGGCCGGCCGCAAACCACGGGCGCCGCGCGTCCCGCAAACACCCCGCCCCCACACGATGAAGCATGCGTAGAAAATCGCCCGCCGTGCCATTAAGGTGCGGCGGGCGCTTGTATACCAAGGCAACCTGCCTATAATGATGCAAGTCAAAAACGCCGAGCGCATCGCACGCACTTGCATCAGGCATCCGAGAGGAGAAAACATACCCATGAAGGCACTCTACAATGACGGTTCGGTGGCCGAGCTCCCGCAGGACGAGGTCACGCACGTCATCCGCCACTCCGCTGCGCACATCATGGCGCAGGCCATCAAGCGCCTGTACCCCGAGGCCGACTTTGCCTACGGCCCCGCGACCGACAACGGCTTCTACTACGACGTCGACCTGCCCGAGGGCGTCAAGATCAGCGAGGACGACTTCCCCGCGATCGAGGCCGAGATGAAGAAGATCGTCAAGGAGAACCTCAAGTTCTCCGTGTACGAGAAGCCCCGCGCCGAGGCCATCGCCCTTATGGAGGAGCGCGGCGAGAAGTACAAGGTCGAGCACATCGGCGACCTGGACGACGACGCCCGCATCACCTTCTACCAGCAGGGCGACTACATCGACATGTGTGTCGGCCCCCACATCTGCTACACCAAGGCGCTGAAGGCCTTTAAGCTCACCGGCGTCTCGGGCGCCTACTGGAAGGGCGACAAGGACAATAAGATGCTCACCCGCATCAACGGCGTCGCCTTTGCCACCAAGGAAGAGCTCGACGAGCACATGCACATGCTGGAGGAGGCCAAGAAGCGCGACCACCGCAAGATCGGCCGCGAGATGGACCTCTTTATGATGCGCGACGAGGCCCCCGGCTTCCCGTTCTTCCTGCCCAACGGCATGATCCTTAAGAACACGCTGCTGGACTACTGGCGCGAGATCCACCACAAGGCCGGCTACGTGGAGATCTCCACGCCGCTCATCATGAACAAGCAACTGTGGAAGACCTCGGGCCACTGGGACCACTACAAGGACAACATGTACTCCACCGTCATCGACGACGAAGAGTACTGCATTAAGCCCATGAACTGCCCGGGCGGCGTGCTGGTGTACGCCTCCAAGCCGCACTCCTATCGTGAGCTGCCCATCCGCGCCGGCGAGATTGGCCTGGTGCACCGCCACGAGCTGCGCGGCGCCCTGCACGGCCTGTTCCGCGTGCGCTGCTTTAACCAGGACGACGCCCACCTGTTTGTGCGTCCCGACCAGCTGACCGACGAGATCGTGGGCGTGGTCAACCTCATCGACTCCGTGTACCAAAAGTTTGGCTTTAAGTACCACGTTGAGCTTTCCACCCGCCCCGAGGACTCCATGGGTTCGGACGAGGACTGGGCGCGCGCCGAGGAGGGCCTGCGCACCGCTCTGGAGAAGCTGGGCATGGACTACGAGGTCAACGAGGGCGACGGCGCCTTCTACGGCCCCAAGATTGACTTCCACCTGGAGGACTCGCTCGGCCGTACCTGGCAGTGCGGTACCGTGCAGCTCGACTTCCAGATGCCGCTCAACTTTGATCTGGAGTACGTGGACGCCGACGGCACCAAGAAGCGCCCCATCATGCTGCATCGCGTGTGCTTTGGCTCCATCGAGCGCTTCATTGGTATTCTGATTGAGCACTTTGCGGGCAAGTTCCCCACCTGGCTGGCCCCCGTGCAGGTCAAGGCGCTTCCCGTCTCTGAGAAGAGCCGCGACTACGCCCACGAGGTGTGCGCCAAGCTGGAGGAGGCCGGCATTCGCGTGGTCTGCGACGACCGCGATGAGAAGATCGGCTATAAGATCCGCGAGGCTCGCAGCATCGATCGCGTGCCCTATATGCTCATTCTGGGCGAGAAGGAGGTCGAGGCCGGCAACATTTCCGTCCGCGATCGCTCCAACGAGACCGTTCAGATGAGCGTTGACGAGTTTGTGGCCAAGGTGACCGAGGAGATCAAGACTCGCGCCTAGCACAAACAATACAAGAATTAATAAAGGCGATCGTCCTATAGGGCGGTCGCCTTTTTGTTGTCTATAGAAGAAAAGCCGCTGGTTAGAGCGGCTTTTTTGTTGTGCAAAAAGGTACAGGTTTTTGTAGAGGCGTATGGAGATGCACCCATTTGCGCGCATTTTGTGCAATCTGGGAAAACGCGAGCAGTTTGCTCGTATAATGAACTGCATCGCAAGATGCAAAAACCTGTACTTTTGCGACTGCGCCTAGCTGCGAGCGAGAAGCCTGTTCTTAATGCCCCTGTATCCGCGTGCGTCGCGGAGCTGGAGAGGGGGGCGAGAACATGGAACAGACAATGCGGCGCCAAGAGCAGCTGCCCGGTGCCTTTAACGGCGCAACTACCAACAGCCAGCATGGCCGCGTCCGCTGGTATCTGGTTCACACCCCCAACGGTAAAGAGCGTGAGATTTGCGAAAAGGTCCGCGGAATTATCCCGCACGAGCTGATGGAGGATGCTTTTGTGATGCAAAAGGAGTTCTGGTTTAAGCGGGACGGCGCCTGGTCGCTCCAAACCAAACCCATGTACAAGGAATACTTCTTCGTCGCCACGCGCGATGCCGCCCTGCTTGACAAGGCTTTGGCCCAGTTGAGCTTTGGCTGCCGCATTGCCGGCAGCAGGGAGCGGGCCTATGCGTCCATGCCGGACGATGCGCAGGACTGGTACCGCAGTGTGCTCGACGACGACGGCGTGGTGCGCAACAGCGTAGCCCGCATAGAAGACGGCGTGTTGCACATAGAGCAGGGTCCCTTGGTGGGGCAAGAGGCTCGCGTTAAAAAGATCGACCGTCATAAACGCTGGTGCCTGGTAGACGTGGGCGATGGCGATTCCGTTTTTAGGGAGCTGCTACCGCTCGACGTTCCCAGCAAAACGTAAGGGAGACGTTGCATCAGCTATTCGTTCGCATTTTTGAATTTATCGATTGGGGGATCCCTGGGGAATGGGGACGTAAGTTTGACTGTGGCTGCTAAAGAAGTAACAAAGACAAATACGCCCGCGGGGGCGGCGCTGATTGCTCAGGCCATGGACCGGCGTGAGGGCGCCGGTCGCTACAAGGCCATGCAATCCGTCATGGACTGGAATAACTCGCGTCTGGCCTACAGGGCGGTGAAGCGCGCGTTTGACATCGTTTTCAGCGGTGTCGTGCTTGCGATCATCGCAATTCCCAGTCTGGTGCTCGCAGCCGCAATTCGCCTAGAAAGCGAAGGCAACCCGTTCTACAGCCAGATCCGAGTCGGTCAGACTCACCCTGACGGCAGCCTGTCTACCTTCCGCATGTGGAAGTTCCGCTCCATGTACAAAGACGCCGATGAGCGTCTCGCCGAGCTCAAGGAGCAAAACGAGATCGCTGGCGCCATGTTCAAGATGAGGGATGACCCCCGCGTCACCAAGATCGGCCGGTTCATCCGCAAGCACTCCATCGACGAGTTCCCGCAGTTCCTCAACGTGTTCTTGGGCCAGATGTCTGTCGTGGGCCCGCGCCCGCCGCT
>JAHAGQ010000039.1 GCA_018373675.1 Collinsella sp.
TGGGCTTGTCGTAGACCGGCAGCAGCTGCTTGGAGGTCACGAGCGTGAGCGGGTACAGGCGGGTGCCGGACCCGCCGGCGAGGATGATGCCTTTCATATCCTAATCCAATCTAATTGAATGACATTAACTAATGCTTAAGCCTGCTCAAACGCGAGGCGACGTTTTTCAATTCAGAATGATTAAGTAAAAGATAGCCAATATAAACTATCGAATACAGGAGTGCCGCCACTCCACCGGGCATGAGCTCGGTAAATAAGACGAAGGCAACTGTAAGCAAAATCTCCTGGAACGGCCTGGACGAACCCGCAGCACTTAACCTTTCATTTAAATATAGTTCGGACCACAGCGACCTTCCGATAATGCAGATTACAGCGCCACACAGGACAGCATCGAGTGAATCGAGAGCGAGAACACCGAATACCGAAAAGACGGTGCTGCAAATAACGGCAACGATATTCAACTTCAGGAGCAGCTGTTCTTTACGAAGAACCTTGAAATAGGTAGTACAACAAAGGCTCATCTTTGTATTAAAGACGCATATCGGGAGTAAGAGCGCAAAATATCTAAAGCTTTCGGAATATTGAGGAAGCCATGCCCCCAAAAACCAAACCATAGGGAAATAGAGTAAGTAGATCGCAGGGAAGATAAGCTCGATAGAATTTCTTATGCCAATGTAAAAACGAACCCTCTCATCATCAGAGCCTGTCCTAAGGGCAGGAAATAAGACCATGCTCGCCTGCGAGACGAAAGTGATGAAGAAATTTACCAGAGAAAGGGAGAACGAAATTTTTGCAAAGGCGACAATACCCCAAAAATGATCGATAAGAAACCTGGATACGCCGAGGATCAGTGTGTCGGCGATATTCGCAATCATCAGCTTTACGCCAACGACGATGCTGCGCGTACCATCCTTAAGTGCATTGCCAAAAGACATCGATTTAACGCGCAGGATATCTTTGCCCATCCAGGAACAATATATGAGCGCGATAATCTTCGAGACGAGATACGCATAGACATAGGGGTGGTAATCCGAAACCTTAAATCCAATTAGAACAAGGAGAGGGACCAGGAACACCAGCCTGTCTAGCATTGTGGAGAACGAAAAGAGCTTAGTTTCATTCATGGCCTGAAAGACAAAGCCCAAATAACTTGTCAGGTTATAGACGACGGTGTAAAGCGCAAATGACGCGACAACAAAAAATCGATTTGCATCATCGACAAGAGGCAGAGAAGCTAAAGTGATGCCGAGGCAAATCACTGCTTGAAAACAAGCACCGAAGATATATTGAGATTTGATCGAGCTCTTATCGATTTCCTCACGAGAGAGACCGCCGTTGATCAGGTAGACACCATCGTTCAGGCCAAGGTGGAAAAAGCCAGAATAGGTCGTATAGAACATGAACAGCTGCCAATAACCATAATCGGCAACACCGACGATTTTCGGCACGAGCAGCGACATGACGACACTGACCGATAGAGAAATAAACTGTGCAGCAAACGCAATCATAGTGTTGCGTGCAATAGACGAATAATTCATTTGACCTCGTTTGATTAAACTATCAACCTTGATTTATTCAGAAATCAAAATAGGCCCTGACTCACACAAATTTGAATGCCGAGCACTCGCTCTGCCCAGGGCGAGTCCACAGGTAGCGAACAAGATCACCGTTGGCACCCACCAACCAAGCTCGCAGTAAAACATGAACTCCGCACAGCATATACAGGAAACGGAAAAAAGCACTTGATCAAGTTCACAATCTGACTTGAACGAACTGATGCCAGCGGAAATCAGCAAGGATGCAAAACTACAAATTCCAAGAAAACCATATTCATACAGCATTGCAAGGAAACCGTTGTCTACCGTTGAAAAACCACTGATTTCAACTGTGGTGTCCAACATGGTTATGCGACTACTGCCATAACCATTTCCAGTAAGCCAAAACAGCGGTTTGCTTAGGAAGCTATGAATAATGTAGGAAATCGCTCCAGAGCGCTGGCTATATGACACATCAGTTTCAAGTTCACCAAATCGTGAACCAACAAAGTTAAACAGACCAGACTTGTAAAGCATGAAAACGAGCAGCAATACAGCTGGGGTTAAAAGGGCAATTAAATTCCATTTAGAATACTCAGGATTCTTTAGGCGAAAAACCAGGTACACCAATGCTGAAGCCGTGAGAATGATCCAAGCGCTACGGCTCTTTGTCAGAAGCAGAGCGACCAAAAGAACCACAGAGTATAAGAGACGTTTCATTTTGCTTGTCTCCAATTTAAAGTTGATTACCACCGCAATAACTATCATTTGACCAAATACGATTGCATGTCCGAAAAAACTACGCAGTCGATACAGAGATGGATTATCAATCGTTATAGTTTGCAGAAAAGAAAAAGAACCATTTGTAACTAATCGTTGACCTAAAACAATTTCAAGGACAAAGCTAAATAGGCAGGCGAACACGGTTATATTGCGAAGCATGAGCAATGCAGCCCCAACCCAGCCATCGTTCTTTTCTTTACCGTAAATAAAACCAAGAAGAATACAGAAGAAGTACGAGCAGACCGTAAGGAGGGATTCATCCATGCTTCGGGACGCAAACGCAATGGCAGAAAAGAAAATTATCGCGCCCGACACGGCAACAGGAATGGCGTTATCTAAAAGAACTTTATAAAGACGCCCAGAAAGAACTTCTTTGAAAACGAGCAATCCTAGAACTATAAAAAATAACCCTTTAACAGGAGAAATAACGCTTAGGATTGCGGCGAAAATCAAAATAGTGAATTCGTTAGTTAAGAGCTCAAGCATTCTAAACGCCTACTTACTGTCACCGGAACTGATTAAGGCCTTTAAATCACCAAGCAGGGAACAATTTGACAGTTCATACTCACGATATTTTAAAATGATGCCTAGATCGCTAATTTTTAGACCGCCTTCAAGCAAGTGCATACGGGCATCCAAAACAGAACGGTAATGTTCTATATGTGTAGAAGAACCACGATAATCACCAGGATTGCTACTGCAGTATTCTTCTAAAGCATTAGAAAACCTCAGACACATCTCTATCTCACCAATACGAGATCTCTTATCAAGGTAACGCATCTCGGTTGCATTAGAGTCATGTCTACGGAATCGAATCAAGGGCCGATTCAAGAGCCTGAGGGTTCCCTTCAACAAAGAGAATCGCCACAGCATTCCGTCATGCGCAAAATCATCCTGCCAATATGGCAAGATTTCTCTAATAAAGTTCGATTTAACAGCATATGAGCATCCAGGTCGACGTACTGCCATAAACTTTTCGTCAAAAGACGGAGCATCCAAATCATCAACAGATTTGGCATTATCAACTGCACCATATACTCTTACTTTTTTACCGCCATCTTCATAAAACGGCTCGACGGCACAGCATAGGACGTCAATCGAAGGATCCTTCTGGAGAATCGAGGACATCACAGCGATTTTATCCAAATCCCAGATATCGTCCTGATCACACGGAAATACGATACAGTCGTTTTTAGACGCAAGGTCGAGAAGTGCCTTGAAACTTTTGCGCCAGCCGAAATTCGAACAGTTTCTGCTGAGGGTCCAATTACTGAGACTGTATTTCTCGATGTATCTGCAAATAAGATCGAACGAGCCATCCGTCGAGCAATCATCCGCGATTAGTACTCGGTCCGGAGACACTGTCTGAAGTCTTAAGCTATCTAGCTGCTCAGTAAGATATCGCGTGCCGTTGTAAACTGACATCACAACCGTAACCATTAAAAACCTTCATCCAATTAAAGCTCAACCATTAGTTGATCGTAAATACCGATAAGACGTTCTACATACGCGGTCTTTTCGAGGCAGCTGAAGTCCGCCTTCTCAACTGCCTCCCTGTAACGCGAGTAAACATCAGAATCGAGCATATTGACCATTGCGTCAGATAGCGACTCCACACTACCTGCGCTGAAGATCTCGCCGAGACCTTTTGACATCACAAAGGAGGCCGCATCGCCGACATCCGAAACAATACACGGCAGGCCGGCGGCAATCATTGCTTCATAAGCGACGAGCCCGAACGTCTCTCGACAAACAGAAGGCATGACGATAGCGCGAGATTGCCTCATGACGGAAAGAACTTCATCATGAGGCAAGGAACCCATGAATCTGATATCTGGATAGCTATCCGACAACCTCTTCAATTCGGTACCGTCGCCAATGACGATCGCATTCACGCCCGCCCGACAGACCGCTTCGCAAAACAAGTCACAGCCTTTCTCTGGACTTAAACGGCCGACAAATAGGTATGCCGAAGAATCTCCTTCGGAATCATCTTGAGACTTAGCCGCATCAACATAGTTTAAGCAGTCATACCGTTCAGAATTCCACGCTAGATGAGGTTCGATCAACCGACGGCTGGAGTCGGAGACAAAGGCAACCGCCGGGCGAAGCGAGCCTAAAACATGGTTCTGCACGGAGAAACGAACGGACCGGTACAATTTTTGGGCATAAGAGCGCTTGTCACAGTTGTGCAGCAGGCACTTCGGAGAACCGGGGGCGATTCCGCAGTTACAATGATTCACATAGTCGTAGAGCCCGCCGTTAGAGCAAACAAGGAAGTACTCATGGGCGGTAATGAGACATTTGAAGCCCCGTCGCCCTATTACCCTGAATATAGAGGGAGAAAGGGAGTGCGTCCAAGAATGCACATGAACGACCGCCGTTTCTGGGTCAAGCTGCTTGAGCAAATCATCCAGCGCCGTTTCCGATCGTCGGTTCCAGATGCCCTGGACAGCACCAGAGACGCCACCGTTCAAAACATCGCCCTGTCCGCAATTAACGCATATGACTCCCGATTCGACCAAAGCCGGATCGGGATCTCCCAGCGCTGAGAAGAAATAGCTGTTAAGCCCCATCTTCGCCAATGCCGAAGCTGTCTCAATTGCGATTTTTGAAGCTCCGCCCCCGATATGGGGACGGTCGCAAATCGTAATCGCTGTGGTAAGGCTACTCATGTGCGTTCCCAGGTTTAATGGATCGGACCAAACGTTTCACGCTCAACCGCATCGAAGGCGGAAGCATTTTTTTCACACGGTCGAAAAGGGTCACTTTGGGAACCAAGACGGAATCAAAGATCCCCGACCCCAGTGCCTCGTACTGAGCGATGACCGCATCGCGCCTCTCTTCAAGGCCTGAGCGCTTATTAGGGTTTTCATGCAGGAGCACGTCATTCGCTGCAACGTCGTTGTTAGAATAGGCAGCGCAATCGCCTATCTCATCAATCAGCTTGGCGCCGCGCTCGGTCTTCACGATAACGGCTGAGATGCCCTTCTCAGGATGTGCGCAGTCTTTGGCGGAATCAGAACGCCAGGAATCACCGAGAATAAGGTCAGCGGGGCTTTCGCACCCTCTGAAGGGACAACTATAGCAAGACGATCTGCTGATCATGCCTTTGATATAGGACCCATAAAACGGGTCGAATGCGGCGGGCCTCTTTATAATCCTGCCGTCGGACAACTCAATCTTTATGTTATGGCCCCAACCGAATTTCGATTTATCTCTAAAAGTCAGTGCGGTGACATCGGACTTCTCACGAAGCTCGAGCCAGTCAACATAGGAACGGAACATGGAAGAGCTTGGCACACCGTGGCAAACAACGCTGACGGTTGTCAGCCCATCCATCGGTTTACCCAAATAGAGACGCAGTGCCGAAACCTGGCAAGGAGTACCACTAAACAGTACATGCTTGCCGGATTTGAGATCGCTGAGCACTTCGGGATACGATTCGCTAGCATCGCTCTGGACATATTTGGACTTTTGCAGGAGCGCGATATCGGCAAGCTCGGATATACCGATATGCCTGACGTGATCGACGCCATCCCAGGCGGCGCCGTAAACGCGCCCGCCGTCCGAAAGTATCCGTTTCGCAAGAAGGGAGAAGACACCGCCGGACGAACTTTGCGCGAGCTCGTCCGGGTCATCGCTCTGCAAGACAGCGGCGCGGATGGTCTCCGAGTCCGCGTCGACTTGGTTTTCCGCCGGACAGGTACGCAGGCAAAGACCGCAGGAGGTGCATCTCGCTGCGTCCACCACGGGGTATTCGAAACCATCGGGCGAGGTACGCATAGTAATAGCGGAAAAAGGGCATTTGGCCGCGCAAGCTCCGCAACCAAAGCAGGCCCGGTGAGAAACTGTGTCGATGTTCTTGCTCAAGCTAACTTCCCCCTATTGCTCAAGAGCATCCAAGAGCCATTTTTTCGAAAACGTGATGAGCGACTCCACGTCGGACAGTCGCTTCTCATAGCCCTCGATTTCCGTAGCGTTCATGTGGCTGTCATAGCCATCTAGCAGACGATCCTCGGTATTCGAGAGCCTCGAGAGGCTCTCAACTCGAGAGTTTTGAGAGCGTTTGTCGGTCTCCTCAAATCTCTTGAAGCAGTAATAGTCTTTGCGGAAAATTTGAGAAAACAGCGTACCGTGCAGCGAATCGGTTAACACGAACCGCGCGCTCGCCAGATACGCGAGCCATTCATCGGGACCAAGCCCGTAACGCGGATTGAGCTGCTCGTCGACAGAATTTTTACCTGAACCGACAAGCGTCACGACCTCGCAGCCGAGCTCTTTTGAAATCGAATCGACAGCTTTCCTGTAAAACGGCCTATTCCCAAGGAAATAGCAGACGATTTTTCCGGGCTCAGGACATTTACCGTTGATGAGCGGGGCCCAGTCCTCTTTCGACAGGAGCAGGACAGGGTCCACAACTTGTGAAGGGCGCTCGAGACCGAGGGATTCGACGAAATCCGCACCTGCATCTTCACGAACAGACACGGAGCTGAACGTTTTAATCAGATCGGTAATGATCTTTTTCTTCCTCTGTGTGGTACTAGTGACACCGAAGCTGGGCGCATACGCGATTCGCTTATCACTGTCGCCCAAAAAGGAGAGATAGAAATTCCTGTTCAAAAGATAAGGCGACCAAATCTGATCCGACCCACAGACATACGCATCGTATTTACCCCGCAAACCGACCAGCCCGTCTGTATCGGTAATCCTGTCAGTGGTCTCGATATTCTGACTCAAAAAGCGACTGAAAACGTCAGCCGTCGAGGAGCCGAAGTCGTCGTGCTCCTTCTTACGATTGAGCAGCTCGTGTGCCTTACCGGCAAACAAATCAAAGGAGTTCCGGTTGATAGCCCAGTTCAAAAGCTTTTCTTTGACGCTGGGAAGATAGTCAGCGTCAACAACGTCATGCCCTTCGAACTTCAAAAAGCGCTGCAGGGCATAAGCCTGAAGCAGCGTGCCGAAATTTTGATTATGCAGCCACGTTAAAATACAAATTTTCATTAATTCACCGTCTTTGATAGCTTCAGGTAGTACTTTTCAAGCTTGGGCGCTGCTTTAAAGATGTCATAAGATTCAAACGCCCGAGATGTATGAGGGTCGGAGCGATCAACAACATCCCTGTGAGCGGCAAGAATCGCGTCGGACCAGCCCTCGACGCCCGTGCTCAACGGAACAAAGCTGCACCGACTAGATAACGCAACCTCGTTGGGGACCCTCTCAGAGCAGATGCACGGGAGGCCGGAAGCCTGAGCCTCAATCGCGACCATTCCGAGACCCTCGTACAGACTGGGGAGTACGAATAAATCAAGCGCCTGATAGATGTCCTGTACATCAGAGATTTGGCCGAGAAAATGCACCGCCGAGGCAATGCCCAGTGAGCACGCTTTTTCCTCCGCCTGCGGTCGCAGCTTTCCATCGCCACAAATAACAAGAATGGAGTCGGGATTCTGAGCATGCACCGCCTTGAAAACATCAAGCAAAAACAACTGATTCTTCTGGGAGATGAACCTACCGATATTTCCCAATACCAGTGTATCGTCCTTCGCTCCAAGCTCAGTACGTCGCTCATCCCTAATCGATCTATTGAAAGAAAAGACGTTCAGATCGATAGCATTATTAAAAACAGTAAAACGGGATGAGCCGAATAGCCATTTTCCAGCATGCTCGGTGCAGGCGGCCAAATTAGTCGGATACCTTGTTGAGAAAGGCTTCAAAAAGCCTTTGACAACGTTTTTAGCAAACTCGCCCTTACCGCTCGTAGAGTGGCTGTGGGCTATACGCACAGGTACGCCCGCCTTCTTTGCAGCACGAAGCGGAAAGACAGAAAGCGCGTTGATGTGACTGTGCACAATATTCCAGCCCTCTTGTTTATAGAGGCGCTGAAGCTCTCGCTGGTATTTGACAACATGTTGGTAGGGCGGAATCTCGAAAACCCTGCCGCCGAGCGATTCAATCTCGTCACGGGGAACAAGCGTCGAATCGGAATCGACAAGAAAGTCAAACTGTACTTTGCTGTGATCAATATGGCGGTAGTAATTCATGACGACAGCCTCAACACCGCCGCCAACCATCTTGCCAACAACCTGAGCCACCCTAACCGGTTCAGTCATTTAGCAAGCACCTCCACCGGTAAAGACCTCAACGACCGTGAGGAGAACAATCTTCAAGTCCGTGATGAGGCCGCGCTTGGCGATGTACTCCAAATCACGGCGGACCATCCCGTCGAAGTCGGTGTCGTTGCGATCGGTCACCTGCCACCAGCCGGTGATGCCGGGCTTAACGGACAGTCGCTGCAGGTCGTACTCGGTGTACTCCGCAACCTCGTTGGGCAGCGGCGGGCGCGGGCCCACGACAGACATCTGGCCCAAGAACACGTTGAGGAACTGC
>JAHAGQ010000040.1 GCA_018373675.1 Collinsella sp.
TCGGCGTTCATGCTGCCCCCATCGCCGCGCGTCTACAAGGCTAACGATATGGCACCGTGGGGACACATGTATGTCAATCCTGGTCTAACAGAGCCTTAAGTATTGTAGGAGTTTCTTGTGAAGTGGAACGAATTGGCTGAATTAATATGCGCGTTTATCTCTTTATTTGTAACAGTCATCATTGGCAAGAAACAGTCTTGCCAGAGTAAGCGCATGGAAGAACTCGAGCGTCGCCAGGACGAAAGAGACGAACGCAGACACGCCGAAGGGAATAAGGCGCAGGCGATTGAGTTCATCTCGAAGCATTACGCAGACAGAGGCCTGATTCCGCTTTGCGCCGTTGCCGCCATGCACAATGATCTTTTCCATTATTCACGCAAGATGTATTGGGAATTCTGTTGTCTCGTGCCGGAGGTTCAGAATCTGATTCTTGAATTCTGCAATCTTGACTTGCGGGTCAGGGGAGAGGATGACCTGTTCGTCCGTTGCATCACCGCAGTCGAAGCCGCCCTCCGTGACCGCTTCCCAGAAGATGAATCTGTTCTTTATGATGATGGGAAATACGTGCTTCGCAGCCTGGAAAGGTATGCGGGGGAGAGACTGCCAGCACTTCGGGTTGACCTTCTTCCTGAGTGCTTGGACTCTTCGTTCCTGCCCCCTGATAGCTGTACCCTGGAGTACGATCATCTTATCCGTAAAGTCCTTTCCGAGGCCTTCGAGTCGAGGGACGCTTCCTTCACCCCTATTTCCCATCTAAAAAATGAGTATCAATTCGAATCGAGCTCTGAGATAGAGGCCTGCCGATTCGCGTCGACCGTTGCATTCTACGCGGCAACCTACGGCTCTGGTGACGAGGCCAACAATAGGTACTACGGATGCCCAGGCGGTTTCGATGGCGAGAGAATCGAGACCATGGAAGACCTATTTCTCCTTACTGTCTTCCAGATATATACCAAGCTTCTGCTTCCGAACGAAGGGTAAGAAATAACACGAGGCATTCGTTATTTGACTCTGCCTAATTCTGCCACATTCATTTTTCGAAACCTCACTCATTTCCTTTATAACTTGGGTATACTTAAATCAGAAATTGGTCGTAGGGCGCGACCAACGGAATCAAAAGAAAGCCCACCGAGAAGATTTTGGTCGTAGGGCGCGACCAACGGAATCAAAAGAAAGCCCACTGAGAAGATGCCTTCAATCTCTTTGGGTTGGAGGCATTTTCTTTTTCGGAGGGTCTGCATGAATTCTAAAATCGTCTTTTTGACAAACTCGTTCTACAAAGATCATCCAAACCCGCCGTTCAAAGAGATGGAACAAAAGCAAAATCGTCCTTACATCGTCTTTTTGGTCGAAATCGAGGGACATACGTGGGCCCTACCATTTCGCTCGCATATTCGCCATGGGCACGCATTCTTTACCGATGCCGAAAACAAATGCGGGATTGATTATTCGAAAGCCGTCGATGTAGACAAGCCAGAATATATAGATCAACAGGTGCGTCCACACTTGCGCCAGAACGAATATGAAGCTCTTCGCGGAAATGAATTCGCAGTTCAAAAGGGATTTGAAAAATATATCAAGCTTTACAAGCGGGCTGTTCGATCGGGACATCCGCGCTATCAATCGCTTATCAAGTATTCTACGTTGCAGAATTATGATTTGTAGCCAAGTTGGAGCATAGTGGATTCAGGCTCCGCCGTATGCTTAAATCATATTCACACGATAATTTGAGGAAGGGACGCTATGTGAAGGCCACAAAGCGTCCCTTCTTTCCCCGCTTGGCAGCCGGGGCCAGGCTCTCAGTGCGTCGAGCCTCGGCTGGGTCTGGACCGAAGCCGACCACCTGGAGCTTAACGGCTACGTCGCCCAAGACAAACATAACGATCAAGACTACGCTGCCCGCGTCCTCCAAGCAAAGAGCCGCCACTGCGACCGTAGCGACGATCCCTAAGCCCGCAGACAACAACTGGATAGCCGCTTCCTTAATGCTTTTCCTTCTTGGAACAGCGCTCCTGGCTGCCGTATAACGCTGCTAATTCCCCGTTTAGTGAGACCAGGGGAGAAGTGAATGCAGCCATTGCAGAAGTCTTTAGCCTTCTACTAAATCAAATTCTTAGAGATTGGTGCCGTATCAGCTATCGCTGCGACGGCACTATTATGTTCAGCTCGACTGCCTCTCGATCTATTACCGATGTTGAGCCTTATACCCCATCTGCCAGAGCGATAAGATAATTGCAATTCAAATACTGCCGTTTATAAAGCTCCATTTGGATCCAATTGCCTATATCACTGGAGTCATACTATGAGGAACTACTATCAAATCAAAACCGTCGCATCGGCCCCTCCAAGGAGGCTCATCCCGATCGGAAAAGTCATCAGCGCTACTGGTCTTGTATTGGTAATTGTCAGTCTCATTTCCGCTCTGTCATCGAGTGCCAACATATATGGTTCGCTTTCTTTTCTTTTCTTGCTCTTTGGCTTGTTCTTTTTTGTGGACGGGCTCCTTCTTGTTATCACAGCATCGAAGCAACAAGAAAAACTACTGGGGCTACGCCAATCGCTCCTAGAAGATGATCCTCAAATCGTCGCAAGCGCCGAAGAGTTTATGGCTCAGCGAAAGTCCCTGACACAGCAAGGCGAAATTACTGGCATCTTCATTGTCCATAATGCAACCAAAGATCTGTACTACGTAGGCCAAAGCGCAAAAGCGATTGACCGGGCGGCCATACAGTTTCTCGGTAGGGGCAATTGCGATGTGTATGCCGACTACAAGTACGGCGACTCATTCAGCGTGCGCATTATCCCGCTGTCAGAAAGCGGCTACGAAAGTCTCAATGAGCTCAAACGCACAGCGATACAAGCGCTCGAGGCTGCTGGCGAGGAGCTATATTGAGGACGAATGTTAGGATAAATGAAATGGCAAGTTCAAATAACACAAGCAACAACGAGAAATTAACGCCGTCCGTCGAAGAAACGCTTCTTAACGAATCCGGCTCGATTGCCAGGGTCAAATCGTTCTCATGGATTTGGTTTATCAATAAGGAACGAATCCACGACATAGATCCCGTCCAATGCGGCAAATGGATGTTCTTCTTCTCTCCATTCAAAACAGCCCTCATGGACGACATTGTCGGAACCGCAGTATTTGATGGCGTCGTCGTAGAAGCCAAATACTCGAATCCCGAAACGCTCATCGCGGCAGGATCGAAACAAGGTGTCTGTTGCTTTTACCTAAACGGCAACGATAGAGAAAGCCATAAGAGGGTACTGAGCTACATGCTGGAAAACGGGCTGATCAGGAAGACAAAGACCGGAAAGCTTTATAACATTTCGTTCAAGTTCGACTCTGAGACCTATGCAGGAAAGTACAAGGGCAGCGGCTTCTGCGGAAAGATAAAGCTCGCGGACTTCGTTGACCTGGAGACGGGAGAATTTATCTAGGACAGCGAACGGAGTGATGAACTCTGCTTATGCTAGGCTTTTATTGCTAACCCCATGATCAACGCACCGCGACGGTTATCATGTCAAAAAGACACTGAAGTGTGAAATAGCTTAAATCTCAGTAATACAAATAATCAGCAGTTCAGGTCTTATGGGAATAATTCAATTCGCATCACGTTGCATCTAAGCGGCTGTTTATACTTGGATATAAACACTAAGGAGGCAGCAATGCTTTGGAGCTATGTTCAGCTAGATGACGGCACTCAGTTTGCCTACTCAGAAACACGAGACGACGGGACCGTTCGCGTAGCCGTCGAGCGCCCGGTTGATTTTGGTTTTGACCATGCAGAATGCTTTCTACCTGCGGTCAAATGGTTTAACGTCGAAGGATTTTCTACTGACGAACTGGATTTTTTGACCGAGTTCGTTAGATCAAACGCTCCGTTTATCTTCGAGCTTGCAGAACGGCAAAAAGCTGGACCGGCGGTGGCATAATGCCTCGAATTCTTGTTTTTGGACAGTATGTTCTGTTCTTTTGGATCGCGGAAAACGGAGAACCCGTTCACATCCATGTAGGGGTAAAGAGGGCGGCTGCTAACTCGACTAAGTTTTGGCTCACTAAAAATGGCGGATGCACACTTGCGAACAACGAGAGCAAGATTCCGGCTAAGGATCTCAGGGATCTTTCAAAACTAATCACCATGAACCATCGATACATTTGTGACAAGTGGCGCGAAACCTTTGGTGATGATTCCCTGACATTCTATTGCTAAACCGCAATTGAGCCATGATTACACTTGTCAACTCATGATTGCCGATGTCGACGGGCGGGTCCTTCCCGTTACGCCGCTGGTGCTCCAGTCGTACTTTCCGATAGCCCGGAACCCAAAGACAACCAGCACTACGCCTGGATCCAGGACCTTGTTTCCGGAAACCGCACGCGAGCAGAACTCGCCGACGAGCTGCGCCGCGGTTGCGTTGTGGACACGGGCTACCCGTCGCACGTATAAAATCAAAGCATCCACACGCCTGTCATTATCTTGATTGGAAGCCATATGGAGATCCCCAGCACCCTGTGCAGCAATGTGTACTACTTCGCGTTTTGCCCCGAGCCCTGTTACGAGCGCTTGGCCGACCTCGCCGATCCCGAGGACTGGGGCCCCTGCAACCGCATTCTCAAGAACTACCTGTCGTTTTCGTTTAGCCGCGCAGTATTTTTGCCCGAGCGCGACGTGGACCAGACCGCGCCGTCCAACCTGCCGCTGGTGTTCGACGACGACCGATGCCTGTTTAACACCGGCCTGTACACGCGCCGCTACGAGACCATCTACGGCCTGTTTGAGCCCAACACCAAGCCCGACGCGCGCCAGCGCTGGTTTTTGAAGGGCTTCTTTAAGGAGAGCGACCCCATGCTGATCTCGTTTGAGTACCTGCCGTGCCGCGTGCGCTTTGCCGAGGACCCCTCCGAGCTTGTCTTTGACTACCGCCTTCCCATCCGCTCCAACATCGACCACATTCTGGGCGATGAGGAGAACCTGACGCGTATTCCCGCCAGTCTGATGGGGGAGGGTAACTCGTTGCTGCTGCGTCACGCCTTTGAGGGCGCCGTCGTCGAAGCCGCCCGACGCGCCGCCGCCAATTACACGCTCGCTGTGCCACAGTTTTACGGAGGCCGAATCCAGCTGCTGCTGCCGCTGTGCCTAACCGGCGACAAGCCCGAGCTGGCGCTGACCATCCAGCGCGAGGATGGCTTCTATGCCGCGCGCACGTGCCTCACACTCGACATGGCGTACAACAACGCGCGACTTATCTGCCGCCCCGAGACTTCGTGGATAAAGCGGTAAATGGTGGTTTAGCTGCGGTTTTGTTGGCTGACAGGGTTGAAACAGTGCTGCTTGCGCCCACGAATTTAAAATCGGGGGCAAAAAGTTCTTGGTAAACCACGCGCGGCTATGATAGTATCTCTTTTGCCGAAAGGCGACGGGCGATTGGCTCAGGGGTAGAGCATATCCTTCACACGGATGGGGTCACAAGTTCGAATCTTGTATCGCCCACCATCTAAAGTACAGGTCAGAGGTGTTAAGCCTCTGGCCTTTTTCTTTTTGACACCAAGGCTGACTCCAAAACGAATCGTAGTCGTATAAGGCGTCATTTTTTTCGCACCCTTTTTGCTGACGCCATTGCATGTTTTGTATAAAACGCATGCGTATTTTCATTGAATTCCCCATGTGATCCGCGCGCAAATGTGGAGACAGGGACCACATGCCCAAAGCTCCTTCCAGCGGTTTTCTATCACACGACGGTTTTTTCGGCGGAACTCGGCATGCTTTTGTCAGCATTTGGTTTGCTTCCCGTACTTACCCGCATGATGCCCCGGCAGATAATCGGCCATGCCCGCAATCCGCACGGCCTACGGTCGAAACCAGGGGAGGCCACATGGACGAAATCGTCTGCGCAAACACCGCATTCCGCTACTGGCGCTGCCCACCGCAGGTGCATGACCTCTACCCGCGCCTACCCAGCTCCGATGACGGCTGGCGGACCCTATCCCAAGCCCCTTTCGTAACCGATGTCCTCAAGACCCCGATTATCGCTGTTGCTTCGCCAGGTTGTTGTAATCACCACTCGGGATTGCGCTCCACTATTCGCTGGGAAGGGGCTTCGGATACCGGCACAACAACCGACACTCATTTAGGCTTTAGCGTCACCAATCCGCTTAACACGTTATTTACTATGACACGCTTTGTGTCCCAAATAGATCTCGTACTGGCTATGTACGAACTTTGCGGCTGGTTTTCTGTTTTCGAGCCGACCCCCGCTGTCGAAATGCAGTTAAAAATCGCGTTAAAGGAGAATCGCAATTCCAGCACGCAGGATCCGTTCGAACTTGGAGAAGGCGAAGACGAGATTCCTTGGAAACGAGTTTATGCCCGCACAACCGTAAAGGTCCCAGTAAATGAAGGCCAAACGAACAATCGCGAGGATGGAAGAGAGGTTACGAAACTCAAAGGTACTTCGCTTTGGATGAGAAAGCCACTCATCGAACTGAGCGACTTGCATCGATTCGCCGAAAAGGTCAAAAGTCAAATGTGGGGAAAGCAGTTTTATGATGCCGCTCAGCAGGTTATCGGCATTGCTGCATCTCCACTCGAGGTCGCGGGGGTCCTGCTTCTAAGTCGTTCTCGACGTCTAGGTGGTTCAGGATTCAGATACGTATACCTCAACGATTTAACCCCTCTATCCGAGGAAGCCCAAAGCATCGCAGGTCAAAAGGTTTGCTACGGTGACATCGTGATTGTAAACCCAATCCTAATGAAGGCAGCAATTATCGAAATCCAAGGTGAGGTCATCCATGGGTCAGGCGCGGTACTTGACCAAGATGCGGAGCGCATGACTGCGCTCCAGAGCATGGGTTTCGATGTGTTCTTGGTAACCCACGATATGCTTAACGACAAAAAACAGCTAGACGCCATAATCAAAAGCGTCTGCAGTCGTTTGGGGATTCGATATAAAGCCAAATCCGAGGCAATGAAGCGCGCCGAGACGCGACTGCGAGCAAATGTTCTGTGCAACTGGTTGGAACTCGGAAATTAGCCGGCGACAAGGCGCTAGAACGACCTAGTTTTCCTGCTAGTGAATTATTATCATTTCAAAACTATGCCGGATTACGGGGCTGGACCCGGACCGGCCGTCCATACCCTGCATTTCACGGAATGCGCAAGCCGTCTACCTGCGGTTTTGATTTTACCGATGACGGCATGCTCGGGGGTTCCCGGCCTGGCCCCGTAAACCGGCATGGTTTTGAAATCGCCGGGTCGGCGGGAGCGCGATTGGCCCCGGTAATGGGCCTGGCGCCGGCAAGACGGCCGTTGGGCGGATGGCGGCCCGCGCCGCGATTGCGAAATTTTCCAAAATTGTCCTTGCATCGTGGTCCGAGTTCCCGTATAGTACTTGTTCGCACGGGGGCGTAGCTCAGCTGGGAGAGCGCTTGACTGGCAGTCAAGAGGTCAGGGGTTCGATTCCCCTCGTCTCCACCCGAGCATTGAATGAGGCTCCAACGCAAGTTGGGGCCTTTTTTTCATATAGGCACACAAGGTCAAAGGCGGCACCATGATCCTCCTGGTCGACAAGATCGTCCGTTGAACGGGCGCCGCGTGCATGGTAGTATTTCACGACGTGGTTCAAAGCGTTGGAGGCTGTTCTGCCACCCCAACTGTAAGTGCCACTTTATAAGGGCTCTTGGCGCAACGGTTAGCGCAGGGGACTCATAATCCCTGGGTTCTGGGTTCGAATCCCGGAGGGCCCACCAGGTTTTTCAACAGGTCAGGCAATATGTCTGGCCTGTTTTCTTTTTCATGGCAGTAGTTTCCACTTGCAAATAGCCTGCTTGCTCACTTCCGGGCGCCCTCGGTCGGCTGCCTGCGATGCCGCCGCCACGAAACCGGCCCATCTACTACGTTTAAGCCCGACCCCTCGACCATACCCCGTATTTCGCGAAAACCGCAGGCCGTCTACCTGCACTGATAATTGTCCTTGGGGGAAGCGGGCACTGCGGGGGCGCGTCAACAGCGCGCGATTTCCGCGTCGCAGCGCTACCCTGATGCTGAA
>JAHAGQ010000006.1 GCA_018373675.1 Collinsella sp.
GTTCAGCATCAGGGTAGCGCTGCGACGCGGAAATCGCGCGCCGTTGCCGCGCCCCGCAGTGCCCGCTTCCCCCAAGGACAATTATCAGTGCAGGTAGACGAATCGGTCATTATCGGAAAATCCAGATATGGTCGAGGTATACCGATTCATCGTAGTAAACCGGCATAGTTTTGGACGAACAACCCCATACGGATAGCCTCATTGACCCAACAGCCGCAAAATGATCCGTTTCCCCCATCCCCTTGGGATCAAAAAAGCCCCGACGGGCCTTGGTTGGCGCGGCGGGGCGGACAAGCGGCTATGAGTAGCAGGCTTAGAACAGGCCGGTGATGTTGCCGTCGTTGTCGACGTCGATGTTCTCGGCCGCGGGAACCTTGGGCAGGCCAGGCATGGTCAGAACGCTGCCGGTCAGCGCGACCACAAAGTGGGCACCGGCGGAAACCTTGAGCTCGCGCACGGTGATGCGGAAGCCCTCGGGAGCGCCCAGCGCCTTGGCGTTGTCGCTAAAGCTGTACTGCGTCTTGGCCACGCACACCGGCAGGTTGCCAAAGCCGTTCTCGCGTAGCTCGGCGAGCTGGCGCTTGGCAGCCGGCGTAAAGTCGACGCCGTCGGCGCGGTAGACCTTGGTGGCAACGGCCTCGAGGGCGTCGGCCACATCGGCACCGTCCTCGTAGGCAAACTTGAGCTCGCTCGGCTGCTCAATCAGGCGCATGACCTCATCGGCCAGCTCGAGCGCGCCCTCGCCGCCCTTGGCCCAGACCTCGGAAAGCTTAACGTTAACGCCGAGCTTCTGGCACTCGGACTCGATGAGCTCGAGTTCGGCCTCGGTGTCCGTCGGGAAGCGGTTGATGGCGACCACACAGGGAAGACCATAGACGTTCTGGATATTGTCAACGTGACGCAGCAGGTTGGGCATGCCGGCCTTGAGGGCCTCGAGGTTCTCGTCGTTAAGGTTGGCCTTGGCAACGCCGCCGTTGTACTTAAGCGCGCGGGCGGTGGCGACAATCACGACGGCGCTGGGGCGGACGCCCGTCATGCGGCACTTGATGTCGAGGAACTTCTCGGCACCCAAATCGGCGCCGAAACCGGCCTCGGTAATGGCGACATCGCCAAAGCGCATAGCCATGCGCGTAGCCATGATGGAGTTGCAGCCGTGGGCGATGTTGGCGAAGGGGCCGCCGTGGACAAACGCGGGCGTACCCTCAAGCGTCTGCACCAGGTTGGGCTTGAGCGCATCCTTAAGCAGCGCAGCCATGGCGCCCTGAGCCTTGAGGTCGCGGGCGCGGACGGGCTCGCCGGCAAAGCTGTAGCCGACGACGATCTCGCCCAGGCGCTCCTTGAGGTCATTGATACTCGTGGACAGGCACAGGATCGCCATGACCTCGGAGGCAACGGTGATATCGAAGCCGTCCTCGCGCGGCACGCCCTGAGCCTTGCCGCCAATGCCGTCGATAACGTGGCGCAGCTGGCGGTCGTTCATGTCGACGACGCGCTTCCAGGTGATGCGCTTAACATCGATACCGAGCTGGTTGCCTTGCTGAATATGGTTGTCGAGCATGGCAGCCAGCAGGTTATTGGCGGCGCCAATAGCATGGAAGTCGCCGGTAAAGTGCAGGTTGATATCCTCCATGGGGATGACCTGAGCCCAGCCGCCGCCGGCGGCGCCGCCCTTTACGCCAAAGACGGGACCGAGCGAAGGCTCACGCAGGGCCACAGCGCTCTTGACGCCGCGACGGCGCAAACCATCGGCCAGACCGATAGTCGTGGTGGTCTTGCCCTCGCCGGCGGGCGTGGGATTGATAGCGGTCACGAGGACGAGCTTGGCCTGGTGATCGGTCGGCTCGTTGAGCAGTGAATAGTCAACCTTAGCCTTGTCGAAGCCATACGGAATCAGGTGCTTTACGTCGACGCCGGCGTTCTTAGCCACCTCGGTAATGGGCAGCGGCGTGACGGAACGTGCGATTTCGATGTCAGTAGGCATGGGCGGTCCTTTCGTTACCGAATGAGAAAAAGACCATTTCAGCATAGCACGGGCGCGCAATAGTAAAACACCCGTAACCGATGAATGGCGATATGTTTATCCAATGCTCAGCGATAGCCTACAGACCAGCCAAAACAAACCCGCCTCTAAACGGCTGGCTCGATGCCCAAGTGCTCAAAGGTGCGCAAGGTTGCCTGACGGCCCTGGGGCGTGCGAATCATCAAGCCGCACTGCAGCAGGTAGGGCTCATAGACATCCTCGAGCGTACCCGGGTCCTCGCCCACCGCGCTGGCAAGGGTCGTCAAACCCACGGCACGACCAGAGAACGTCTTGGCAAGCGTCTCCAAGATACGAATGTCCATCCAGTCCAGACCAAGCTCATCAATCTCGAAGAACTCGAGTGCCTGACGGCAAATATCAAGCTCAATAGGACCGTTGCCGCGCACCTGCGCATAGTCGCGCACGCGCTTGAGCAGACGGTTGGCCAAGCGCGGCGTACCGCGCGAGCGCGAGCCGATCTCGAGCGCGCTGGGATGGTCGATCGTCACGCCCAGGATGGTCGCCGAACGCGTCACAATCTGGGCGAGCTCCTCGACCGTGTAGTAGTCCAGGCGATACGAAATGCCAAAGCGGTCGCGTAGCGGGCCCGTGAGCATACCCGAGCGGGTCGTTGCCGCCACCAGCGTAAACTTGGGAATATCCAGGCGAATCGAACGTGCGGCCGGACCCTTACCGATAACGATATCGAGCGCAAAGTCCTCCATCGCGGGATACAGGACCTCCTCGACCGAACGGTTCAGACGGTGGATCTCATCGATAAACAGCACGTCACCCGGCTGCAAGTTAGTCAGGATGGCCGCCAGGTCACCGGTACGCGCAATAGCGGGGCCGCTCGTCGTCTTGATCTGAGCGCCCAGCTCGTTGGCGATAACCGTGGCCAGCGTGGTCTTGCCCAGGCCCGGAGGGCCCGAGAAAATCACGTGGTCGAGCGTCTCGCCACGGCTCTGCGCTGCCTCGATCAGCACGCGCAGACTCTGTTTGATATGCTCCTGACCGCAGTAGTCGTCTAGGCGCTGGGGACGCAGGGTACGGTCGACATCGAGGTCTTCGGGCGTCAGCTCCGAGCCCACCATGCGCTCACCGTGCGCCATGGATGCCGCCGGCGAGTTGCCGGGCGTCGCCCACAGGTCCTGAGAGTCATCGGCTTCCCACATCACGCATCCATTCCGAGTCGCTTAAGCGCCGCGCCGAGCAAATCCTCGACACGCATATCCTGCCCATCATACCCGCTCAGGGCAACCTCGGTCTCCTGCGGGCTAAAGCCCATGGAAAGGAGCGCCGCGCGGGCGTCATCGATCGCCGAGGGAGCGGCAGCGGGAACCGGCATCGCAACCTGACCGGGGATTACGTCGACCGGAACAAAGCCCTTGTCCTTGGCAAAGGTACTCTTGAGCTCCAAGATAAGGCGCTGGGCGGTCTTTTTGCCCACACCGGGAACCTTGGCCATGCCCTTGTCGTCCTCGGCCATCACCAGGGAATACAGCTGCCCCACGGTATAGGTGGAGAGCACGGCGAGCGCCAAGCGCGGGCCAACGCCCGAGACGGAAACGAGCCGATCGAACATCGTGCGCTCGTCCTTGGAGGCAAAGCCAAAAAGCGTCATGGCGTCCTCGCGCACCTGCATGCGGGTATAGAGGCGAACCTCACCGCCGGGCGTAGGCAGCGTGGCGGCAGTGCTGCCCGAAATACCGAGCTCAAAGCCCACGCCCGACACATCGACGACAGCAGAGCTCATCGTGGCCTCGACAAGCGTTCCATGGAGCTGAGAGATCATCAGTATCCGGTTCCTCTCTGTTGATAGAACTCGCCGCCGGTAAGCGCCCGGGTGCGGCTTAGGTTAACGTGACAGATGGCGCAGGCCAGGGCATCGGCGGCATGGTCTGGGTGAGGGTCGTGATCGAGCTGCGTGAGCGTGCGCACCATGTAGGCAACCTGCCGTTTATCTGCGGCACCGGTGCCCACCACGGCCTGCTTGATCTGCATGGGCGTGTATTCGCCAATCTCGAGCGCGCATTCCGAAAGCGCCACGAGCGCAGCACCGCGGGCATGCGCCGTAGGAATGGCCGAGCGGACGTTGGCGCCAAAGTAGATGCTCTCGATAGCCGCGGTATCGGGACGGTAGCGTTCGACGACGCCCTTGAGGTCGCGGGCGATATGCGACAGGCGCACCGCGAGCGGGCTGCCCGCGCTGGTCTCGATACAACCGTAGGCACGGCAGCGAACCTCGCCACGTCGCTCCTCGATAATCCCCCAGCCCGTATGGGCCAAACCGGGGTCGATACCCAAAATGACCAAGCCGACCTCCCCTCGTCACAAGCACAGCGCAAGGCAAGGCCCCGCGCATCATTCACGAACGTCTGTTCTAGAATAACACAACGCCAGCCCCATACGTCAGCCGAGATTGAATTGTAGGTTGAGCATACGCAAGCGAGCGCCCGCCAGAGCGAGCAAGGTGCCTTGAAAGAGGAGGGCATTGACCTGGCGGTCATGCCCGACGATTGAAAGGCAGATTGCCGCTCTGGCGGGCGCGCAGCGACCTAGTTTTGAGAGAAGAATGGGAATTGCCTCGGATCCACCGGCGGATGCGGCATCGGACCACCCTGGGGCCCACCTTGCGGGCCGCCCTGACCGCCCATCATCTTATCGATGGCGTCCTGAACCTCGCCCTCGAACTTTTTCATTCCCTCGTGCAAACGACGCTGACCGTCCTCGGAGCGCAGCTCCTCCATTTGCTCGGGCGAAATACCCAGTAGCTCGCCCAGCACGCCCATCATCTCGTTTCGCACGCGCTCGCTCGTATCCTCGTCAGCAAAACGGCGCACCTCGGCGCGCGCCAGCGAATCGACCGTCATACGCTCCTTGCCGTTAAGCCCCAGGTCGGACCACGCGAGCATATACGGCCAGGCACGCTCGGCAAACGAACGGGCCGAGACGATCGGCGCCATCGGCAACATGCGGCGGGCAGCCTCACCCTGTCGAACGAGCATCAGCAGCAGCGAGCAAGCCTCAGGCTTGCCAGCGGCCATCGGGATGTCGTCGAAAGCTCGATTGCGGTCCACGTGCGCCTCGAGCGCGCCATCGACCTCACCCGGCTCAAGCCCGCCGAGCAGCTGTGCCGCGCGGTCGAGCATATCGACCGGACCGTCGATCGTCGAGAGCGCTTGCGCCAGCACGCGCTCCATGCAATCCTCCACCGCGTTGAGCGTCACGAGCTCTTGGGGCACCACGGCAGACGTGCGGTTGCGCACACGTGCCACAAACTCAAGCGTCGACAGGTACACATCGCCAAAGGGCGCAAAGTCGCCCTGGTAGCCGCCGCAAAGCGCCGGCGCCGCCAGCGCATACTCGGTTTTGGACAGCGGGCTCAGCGCCATCGCACCCAGCTCGAGCGCCGTGTCCTCCAGCATGAGGCCCAGCGTGCGCGAGCGCAGACGCTCGGCATCGCCCGCCGACACGTCGCGATCGAGCACACGCGCCGCATCCGGTGCATCGCGCTCGACGGTGCGAATGTGCAAACGCTCGGCGATGGCACGGACGGCGGCACAGCGGGCAGCCTCGGCCTCCTCCTGCGCCGGCGTAAAGATACGGTTGCGCCCCAGCACCAGGCCAATTACGTTACGCGAACCCAGAGCGTCAACGGCCAGCGCCGCCAGCAGGGATGACGGCAGGTCACCCTCGAGTGCCACCACAGCACGCGACGCACCGTGGGCCCGAGCGTTGTCGCGCACGGCGAGCACCAGCGCCTGCCACAACCACTCCTCGGAACGGAACTCGGGCAGTTCGTGATCTTCCAGGGCATCGAGCATCACGCCGCGCTGAATCTCCTGAACCAGCAGGCTCTCCTCAAAACACGGCGCCTGGGCCACCACGCGACCGCAGTCGTCGAGCACAAACGAACCGCCGGTATACACCGACTCGTCATAGGCACCGACCGGCGCCATGCAGGCAAACCACACGCTGCGCTTGGATGCGATCTTGCGGTAGGCGCCGCTGCGAACGGCGGCAATGGCGGCAGTCTCGCGGTCGGTCATGTCAAACGCGTTGAATTGGAAATACGCGATGAGGTCGACGCCGGTCGGCAACATCTCGAGCTCGCGGTCCAAGTCAAAAATCACGGCGATGCGCACGCCGTCCACGTCGAACACCGGCGGCGCCCAACGCGTGTCGTTGTTCTCGCCACGCTGCAAGGCAATGCTCGAACGCGCCGGCACCACATGACCGTCCTTGAGCATCATGTAGTCGAGCAGCGGCTGGCCTTCAAACGAAACCGCCGCGGGCACGATGCAGATCATGTCAAGCTCCTGGATACGCTCGGCGACACCAGTCAAGCCGGCAAGCATGTCGTGCTCAAAGTCGGCAGCGCCCACCAGGCCACCGGGCATGGCGCCCATAAAGAGCGGAGCTGGAACGCACAGCACGCGCGCTCCGCGCTCGTGGGCCAGACGAGCCTGGTCCTCGATGCGGCCGCAAATGCCCTCAATATCACCCAGGCGCATATCGATCTGTGCAAGCGCGAGCTTCATGGCCCAGCCCTTTCCGTCGTAAACCATCGAAATCGTAGTAAAAGCGCCGGCCGCATAATGCAGTCGGCGCTTGCATGTGCATATGCTAGCTATGATACCCCGAGCGGGGACGCGCTCCTAGAATGTCGCGGACCACAGCCCGTGCAGGTTGCAGTAGGCATAGACGGTACCGGTCTTGGAGCCGCCCGCGAAAAACGTCGCGGGCTTCATGCCGGGCTGGAGGTAATGGACCTCCAGACGGCCCTCGGCCTCAAGGGCGATCCACTCAATGTAGTGCTCGGGCAGGCTGGGGTGCTCGACCGAGCCAACGCGTGCGCGAATCACGTGACCGTCGCGCTCGGTCTCGACGACGGGCACGTGCTTCTCGTGCGCCGCGTCCTCAGTATTTGCGGTCAGCTCCGTGCAACCGGCAGGGGTCGCAACGCCGTCGCCAAGGGCAGCGATGAGCTTACCGTCGGGGTCCTTAAAGAATTTCGCCATGATGTTCTCCTTTGCTGATGTGCCAATGTTCTTGATGGTTCTTATGCCCAAAGGCAGACAAACCATCCACGGCATTGCAAATGAACACATAACGGATCAGGCAAGCGGTCGGGCCAAAATGCGTCGACCGTCCTGTCCGCTCCAGCAGTCCCACCCCGCGCGCGGCTAGCGACCGTCGCCACCGAGCAGCGCCAGAACATCCTCGCGCGTAAACAGTGCCGACGAGATACCATCGCCGCCGAGCACGCTGTTGACCAGATCGCGCTTGGACTCCTGCATCTGCATAATGCGCTCCTCGATCGTATCCTTGGCGATGAGTTTGTACACGGTCACGGTGTGCTGCTGGCCAATGCGGTGGGCGCGGTCGGTCGCCTGGTCCTGTGCCGCCACGTTCCACCACGGGTCGTAGTGGATGACCACGTCGGCGGCCGTCAAATTGAGACCCACGCCGCCCGCCTTGAGCGAAATCAAGAACACCGGCACCTCGCCCGCCTGGAACTGCGCAACCATCTTGGCGCGGCTCTCCTTAGACGATGCGCCCGTAAGCTTAAGGAAGGCGATATCCTCCTTTGCCAGGCGCTTGCCGATGATATCGAGCATGCCCGTAAACTGGCTGAACAGCAAGATGCGATGACCGCCGTCGAGCGCGCCGTGCACGAGCTCCATGCACGTATCGAGCTTGGCGCTTCCCGCCTTGTAGTCCGCATAGTGCAGATGCGGGTCGCAGCAAATCTGACGCAGCTTGGTGAGCTCGGCAAGTACCTTGAGCTTGTCTTTCTTAAACTCCCCGGCCTCGCGGTGCTGCACTTGCTGGGCGATGCGGTCTTGGTTGGCCAGGTAAAGCTTGCGCTGTTCGCCGGTGAGCTGCGCCATCACCGTATCCTCGATTTTCTCGGGCAGGTCGGCCACCACGTCTTCCTTAACGCGACGCAGCACAAACGGCGATACGAGCGCCTGCAGACGAGCGGCACTATCGCCCTCGGCATGCTCGACGGGACTCTCAAAGCGCTTGGCAAATGAGTCGCGCGTGCCCAGAAGGCCCGGCATCAAAAAGTCGAAGATGCTCCAGAGCTCGGACAAGCGGTTTTCAATGGGCGTGCCCGTCAGAGCAAAGCGCACGCCGGCCGGCAGGCGCTTGGCAGCGCGGGCCACCTGGGTGAGTGGGTTTTTAATGTACTGGGCTTCGTCGAGCACCACGCGGGCAAAGTCCTGCTCGACGTATTCGTCGATGTCGCGGCGCATGAGGTCATACGACGTCACGACCACGTTATGCTCGGCCACGCCGGCAATCTGCACGCGGCGCTGCGCCTTGGCGCCCACGATGGCGCACACATCAAGCGAGGGGGCAAAGCGCTCCAGCTCGGCAGTCCAGTTGTACACGAGCGACGCGGGGCATACCACGAGCGTGGGCTTGGTATCCCCCGCCTCCACGCGCGCCAGAATGTGCGCAATCATCTGCAGTGTTTTGCCCAGGCCCATATCGTCGGCCAAGATGCCGCCAAGGCCCAGATGCTCGAGCGAACCGAGCCACTGGTAGCCGTCAATCTGGTAGCCACGCAGCGTGGCCTTAAGCGAGGCGGGCACCGTAAAGTCCATCTTGCCGAGCGTGTCCAGGCGCTCGACGGTACGGCGGAACGCGGCGTCGCGATCAGCCTCGAGCGCCGGCGTGCGCTCGAGCATGCTGTCGACAAAAAGGGTACTCGACGCGGGAAGCGACACGCCGTCGAGCAGGTCGACAGCATCGACGCCCAAGTCCTCGGCAAGGCCAAACGCAGCGCGGGCACCTTCATCCAGGCGAACGATGTCGCCGGACGTAAGTCGCGCGAACGTCTGGTGGCGCTTGTAGGAGTCGAGGTAGATGGCAAGGTCTGCCGCCGAAAGGCCGCTTGCGCCCAGTTCGACGTCGAGCAAGTTGCTCTTGACGGTGGCGCGCACCGAAAGCTTGGGCGCGGGGCGTACCGAGATCTGGCGCAGGCGATCGCTGAGCATGACCTCGCCCAGCTCGGACAGGGCAGACAGGCCCTCGGTCAGCAAGTGGAACAGGCGGGCGTCGTCGCGTTCCTCAAACGCCAGGCCGCCCTCGTAGAAATCGAAGTACAGGGCCGCCGTGTCCATAACGCGAAACTCCGCCACCGTATCGCGGGGCGGCACGCCGGGGCGTTGTTCTTCGAAAGGACTGCCCGGAGCACCAAGACTAAAGAGATCCGCCGACCAATCGCCGTAGGTCACCGTAATCTTGCAGGTCACAAGACCATCGTCGACGCCAATCGCCATGGCAAAACTCGGCTTGGGCGCCACGGCGTCAAGTACGGCGGGAGCGGTCAGGTCGGTGTAGTCGCGCAAGATAGGCAGCGCCATGCGGCAGAACTCGCCCACCTGGTCGGCGGCGATATGGACCGGTGTGCGGCAGGGCAACAAGTGCGAAAGGAACGGCGCCGCATGTTGGGCAAACGCCGTGTCGGTACGGCGCGCGCGGCGCGTATCGACCAGATAGGCTGCGTCGCTCGCGACAAAGCAATGCGTATCGGCCGGAAGGCGCAAGTCGTAGCTGCCTCCCGCCGCCGGTGCAATCTTGGCGGCAAGGAGCGGCGGGCGCTTGGCCGGGACTTCACCCTCCCCCTGCGGCGACGGCTCGACTTCCACCTCGTAGGAGCGATGCGTCGTCGTCCCCCGCGACCAAGCGGGCTCAAAGGACAGGGTCCTGCCACACAGCAGGTCCAGCACGGACACGACGGAATACTCGGATACCGGCAACTGACGCTCGGCGACAAAGCCGCTGCGGGCAAAGTCATACGATGCCGAGCGCGAGCTCGTAATATCGCCTAGGTAGGCGACCGTCATTGCGATAAAGTCGAGCAGCTTTGTCGACACGTCATCGAAAGCCTCGGGCACATGGGCAAACGTAAGCTTCTTGCCATAGGAGAACGTACCGCCGCGCACATAGGCATCGGCCATGCCGTCGATATCCTTAACCACGTAGGACACCGAACCGCAGCGAATGCGAAACTCGAGCGCCCAGTTAAAACGATCGGCAAACAGCGGATTGTAGTACGGCACCAGCGAGGGCTCCAGCACCGCTTTGGGCGCATCGGGGTCAATGGTGCCGGCGAGCTTGCGACGCATGGCCACGAGCTCGTCCATGCGCGCGTCCGAAAGATCGGAAAGCGCCGCCACAAGGCTCGGGCTCGTGGGGACGGGCGCCGGGAAGGGAAAGTTGGGGTTGACCGCAGATGCGGTGGGCGCGGGGCGCGTGGGCTGCTTGGACTGTGCGGGCGGTACCGTAAACGTGCGGACCGGCGTACGCAAGCCCTCGACGGGCTCGGCGCCACTGGCATCCAGATACGCCAGCGCCGTGGCGATAACGTGCTTGCACATGCCGGAATAGCGGAAGGCGGCGGGACAATCGCAGTCGTAGTCGATAACCTCGTGCTCGTCCATATCGAGCGCCACGTGCGTCTTGTACAGGTCGCCGCGCGAGCCGCGCACCGAGCCCTCGATGTTCACGTTTTTGGAGAAGCGCGAGCCGGAGTCCTCAAACGACAGCACGGCGCCGTTGAGCATGAGCGAGCGCCCCTTCATAAAGGTACTGCTGAGCGCCGCCTCCTTACGAAGCGCCTGCACAAACGTCCCCTGCGCCATCACTTCCTCCAATCTCGCGCAGACCAGCAAGGTCGCCCTTAGATCACCGTCACGCGGCCTTGGTTGCCGACGATGGCCTTGGCCTCTGCCAGCAGCGGAATCGAGCGTGCGTTGACCTTGGCCGGCACCTCGGCACGCAGTACGCGCCCGTCCACCTGCTCGATAAAGATCTCCACGCGGTCGCCGCCCGGGTTGGCGGTAAGCACCGTGGCAAGACGCGCCATATTGCCCTGGCTAAAGCGGCTGTTGGGCACCATGACCTCAAACACCTTGGGCTTGTTGTTCTCCTCGTTAAGCTCCAGCGGCACGATCTCCTGCGCGATGATCTGGTCGCCGCGGTCCGAACGCTCGAGCTTGCCCTTAATGCGAACAAACGCATCAGACAGCTGCGCACCGGTCTCGGGATCGACCTCGCCGTACAGGTATCCCTCGGCCTCTTTGTAGGTCTTGGGGAACACCACGACCGTGGCCTCGCCTTCCATGTCCTCGAGCTGCACAATACCCATGGGGTCGCCGTTTTTGGTCACGCGCTTGGACACGCTCGAGACCATGCCAGCCCACCACAGCGCCTTGCCCTCGGGAATCTCCTGGTTGATGGTACCGCCCGTGGGGTTTTGCACCTCGTAGCCGGTATCGATCTGCGAGAACGAGAAGTCGCGTGCCTTGGCTAGTGCATACTCAAACGGGCGCAGCGGGTGGTCCGAGACATAGATGCCCAGAACCTCCTTCTCCTGGCTCAACTTAAGGTGGCGGTCCCACTCCTGGCCATCCGGATCGGGCACGCTCACCTCAAAGCCCGAGCCCTCAACGTCGCCAAACATATCGAAGAACGACGTCTGGCCGCTCGCGCGATCTTTCTGGCGCTTTACCGCGGCATCGATGATGTTCTCGGGGTTGTTCTTGTCCACAAAGTGCATCATCTGGCGACGCGGATACCCCGTGGAGTCGAAGGCGCCTGCCTTGATGAGGGATTCGATCACGCGGCGGTTTGCCTGGCTGGAATCCACGCGCTCGACAAAGTCGTGCAGCGTCTTAAACGGGCCGCCCGCCTCGCGCTCGGCGATAATCGCCTGCGCCACGCCGGTGCCCACGCCGCGGATGCCGGCCAGACCAAAGCGCACGCCCTCCCTGGTAGCCGTGAACTCGGTACCGGACTCGTTGACATCTGGCGACAGCACGGGGATGCCGTCGTGACGGCACGCCGAGACGTAGTGAACGATCTTGTCGGTCTTGCCCGTGTAGGACGTCAGAACGGCCGCCATGTACTCGTGCGGATAATGCGCTTTGAGCCATGCCGTCTGCATAACCAGGATGGCATAGCCGGCGGAGTGCGACTTGTTAAAGGCGTAAGATGCGAACTCGAGAACATCGTCCCAAATCTTCTGGGCGACCTCGCGCGTGTAGTTGTTCTTGATAGCGCCGTTCATCCAGTGGTCGTAGGTGGTCTCGTCCGAGCCATCCTCCCAGTGGAGCACCGTCGACGTGAGCAGCTTGATCTTTTTCTTAGCCACGGGCTTACGGATACGCGAGTCCGATTCGCCCTTGGAGAAGCCGCACATCTCGACGGAGATGAGCATAACCTGCTCCTGGTAGACCATGGTGCCGTAGGTTTCACCCAGGATGTCGTCCAGGCGATCGTCGTAGGAGACGGCCGGCTCCTTGCCGTTCATACGGTTGATGTAGGACGAGACCATGCCGGCGCCCAGCGGGCCCGGGCGGTATAGAGCGATCAATGCCACGACGTGCTTGTACTCGGTGGGTTTCATGTTCTTGATCGTGGCCGTCATGCCGGCGGACTCGACCTGGAAGACGCCGGCGGTGTGGCCGGAACCCATAAGCTTAAAGATCTCGGGATCGTCAAAGGGAATCTCTTCCTCTTTGATGTCGATGCCGAAGTTCTTTTTGATGTTTGCCTTGGCCTTGGAGATAACCGTCAGCGTGCGCAGGCCCAGGAAGTCCATCTTGAGCAGGCCCATGTCGGCAACGGTATGGCCCTCGTACTGGGTAATCTCGACGCCGCCCTTGGTATCGAGCTTGGTGGGCACATGCTCGTTGACGGGGTCGCGGCAGATCAGAACGGCGCACGCGTGCACGCCCTCGCCACGGGTGAGGCCCTCAATCGAGAGCGCCGTGTCGATGATGCGGCGGGCGTCGTCGTCCTTTTTATAGGCCTCGGCAAAGTCGGGGTTAAACAGATCCTCTTTGCCGGGTTGTTTTTCGAGTACCTGCTTGAGCTTGACCTTGGGGTCGCTCGAGACCATCTTGGACAGGCGCTGGCCCATGTAGACCGGGTAGTCCAGAACGCGCGCGGCATCGTTGATGGCCTGCTTGGCCTTGATGGTCGAGTAGGTGATAACGTGGGTGACCTTCTCGGGGCCGTAGAGCTGGCGAACGTGCTCCACGACCTCGAGGCGCCGCTCATCGTCGAAGTCCATATCGATATCGGGCATCTCGGTACGCTGCGGGGACAGGAACCTCTCGAACATCAGGCCGTTCTCGAGCGGGTCGAACGCGGTGATGTTCATGGCGTAGGCGACGATAGCGCCGGCGGCCGAGCCACGGCCGGGGCCAACGCCGATGCCGTTGTCCTTGGCCCATTGCACGTACTCGGCAACTATCAAGAAGTAGGCAGCAAAGCCCTTGTCGCAGATGACCTTGTATTCGTACTCAAAGCGCTCTTTGATGTTGACGCCACCGATTTCGCGTGTGGCCCAGTCATCGCCATAGTGTTGGCGCAGGCCCTTCTCGCACTCGCGGCGGAACTGGCTCTCGTGCGTCTCGCCGGGGTCGAGCAACGGGAAGCGCGGCAGGATGATGGAGTCCCAGTCCAGCTCCACGTAGCACTTGTCGGCGATCTCGAGCGTGTTGTCGCAGGCCTCGGGGCAATACGGGAACATCGCCCGCATCTCCTCCTCGGTCTTCATGTAAAACTCCGAGCCGGTCATGCGCATGCGGTTGGGGTCGTCGACCTTGGCGTTCATGCCGATGCACATGATGACGTCCTGTACGGGCGCGTCCTCGCGGCGCAGGTAGTGGAAGTCGTTGGTGGCGATGACCTTAACGCCCACCTGTTTGGCGATGTCGATGAGCGTGCGGTCCATCTGCTCGTCGGTCAGGCCGTTATCGGTGGTAATGCCGTGTTCCTGGATCTCGATATAAAAGTCGCCGGGGTCGAAGGTGTCGCGGAAGGTCTCGGCCCATTTGATGGCACCCTCCATGTCACCGCGGTCGATGTACTTGGGGATGATGCCCGCGATACAGGCACTGGTGCAGATCATGCCCTTGGCGTGGCGGCGCAGGTTGTCGAGCGTCACGCGGGGCTTATAGTAAAAGCCCTGCACGGCGGCCTCGGAAACCGTCTGCATCAGGTTGACGTAGCCCTCCTGGTCCTTGGCCAGAAGGATCATGTGGTAGAGCTCGGGCTTGTGGTCGCGGGCGAGCGTCTCGTCCGGCGTAAAGTAGACCTCGCAGCCAAAGATGGGTTTGATGACCAGGGGCGGCTTGAGCTCGTCGATGTTGCCCTTCTCGTCCCACATGGCCATGTCCTTCACATACTGGGCATGCTCGCGCGGGTTTTCCTCGGGATCGGGCTCCACCAGCTCGTCGCGGCGGTCCTTTTCCAAGAAGGCCTTGTCGTGGCTCCAGGTTTTGTACTCGGGCGTGTTGTGATTGACGGCGTCGCAGGCCAGCGCTAGGTCGGGCACGCCATACATGTAGCCGTGGTCGGTAATGGCCACGGCGGGCATGCCAAGTTCAACGGCACGATTGACCATATCCTGGATACGGGTTGCGCCGTCGAGCATGGAGAAAACAGTGTGATTGTGCAGATGGACGAATGCCATGTGATGAGCTCCGATGCGGGTTCGTGTTCTGACTGAACGATTTTACCGCACGGCACGGACAGCACCCGAACCTAGCCAAACCAACACGGCTCCTCTTGCAGTTGCGGTGAAATGCGGACTGTTTGGCGGCTTTTTTGGCCAAAACAGCCCGTATTCCACCGCAAGTTATCTGAGGGCTAGAGATTGTAGATGACTACTTGAGGTTCGACGGGTTCGACGAAGATGGCTGGATTCGCCTGCTCCACGCGAACGAACTTGACCGTCACCGTCTCAAAGCCCGCCTTGTGCAACACGTCGGCGTAGACGCGCGCCTGCAGGGCGTGCTTCTCGAGCAGCTGGTCCGGCGTCTCATCCGGCGTGCCACCCGTCTTGTAATCGATGACCAGTGCGCGTGACGGATCGGCCGGGTCGGTCGCCAAAGCGTCGATGGCGCCTTCGGCATATGCACCGTAGCGGGCGATGTCCTCGTCCTCGCAGCCCAGCGAGAAGAACGGCACTTCGGCACGAACGCACGGCCACGCGAGCAGGTCGGCACGAACAGCCGACTCGAGCCAGCGCTCCAGAGCGACATCGAAGCGCTCGCGCTGTTCTGGCGTCAGGTGCCACAGGCGAGCCAGGGCGTCGGCACGCTCAGCGGGCAGCGCATCGGCACCCATCTCGATGAGCCACTGGCAGGCGGCGTGGAAGGCCGAGCCCAGCGCCATGGGATTGCCGGCGGGCTCGACAGCGGCCACGTCTGCGTCCGTCATCTCGGAACCATCCGACTCCGCATCATCGCCGGCCTCGTCCATGGGAACACGAGCCTCGGCGGCACGGTCTTCCGTCTCGGCATGGAGTGCCGCGGCGATTGACGAGTAGCTATACGAGTCACGCATCGGATACGGACAGATGCCCATGCGCACGCCCACTGCCTGGGGATACACAAGCTCGAACGAATCGGGCTTGGGGTCGACAGGACCGGGGACGATTGTACTGGCCGAATCGTCGGCAGCATCCGTATCGGCATCGCCACGAACAAGCCTGCCCTCGGCATCCAGCGAAGCGTTGGCCTCAAACGTCTGCTCGCCAAAGGTAAAGCCCGCGAGCGAAATGAGCTCGTAGTCGCCCAGCTGGGAGTTGTCGAACACCAAGCGGTCGGCATCGAGCTGCGGCATATCCAGAGCATCGGTCGGCAAAATACGGCGCAGCACATCGTAGGTCAGATCGGTCTCGACATCAAAGGTCGGCGCCGTCACCTTGCCGCGGCTCACGCCGGCATCCATCGCCAGAATGACCAGCTCACGCGCTCGCGTCATGGCGACATAGAGCAGACGAGCCCGCTCCTCGAGCGAAAGCTGCAGGTCGTCGTTGCGCAGGCGAGCAAATGCCTCGGCGGGAGAACCCGTCGCACAGACGTCCTCCATGAGCTCCGGCGGCAGCCACAGCGACGTGCCCTTGCCCTTAAACGCATGCTCAAACTGCTTTTTGACGTCATCGCCCTTCACAAAGGTCCCATCGGCAAGCTTAACGCCATCAAAACGAGCTGGCAGTGCCACGACCTGCGCTCCGCCCTCGACACGCCCCATCTGAGCCGCACCGGACGGCTTGCGCACGCCAAAACACTCGGCAACCGCTACGACCGGATACTCCAGACCCTTGGACGCATGCACGGTCATGATGCGCACCGCGCCGTCGCCCTCCTCGTTGAGGGCACCCGGGGCCTCCTTGCCCGCCAAGAAGCGGTCGAAGGCCAGCGCGATGGAACGCGGCGAGTTGCCGAACTCGGCCTCCTCCTCGGCCACGGCGTCGAGCGCCTTGAGCACGTTGGCGGCGATGGCCTTGCCCTCGGGGCCGCGCTGCGCCAGGCGCACGAACCAGCCGGAGGCATTGACCGCGTCGCGCGCGATGGCGGCGAACGAATCACGCCCCACGCGACGCAGTGCGTAGCGCAGCACCTCGCGGGCACGCGTCACAAGCGGCAAGCCCTGCAAGCCCGGCACATCGGAATCGCTCATGATGCCCATGTCGATATTCCGGCGCGAGGTCTCCCCCGTCTCGCCATCGAGCTTGGTCGCCAGCGCCAGGAACTCCTGGGCACCGAGCGCAAACATCGGCGAGGCGAGCAGTGGCATAAGGCCCTGCGCCGTATCGGCCGGATTGGCGAGCGCGCAGACCAGGGCACGCACCGTCTGCACCTCGGCTGCCTGGGCAAAGACCGAGCCGCCTGCGATCACGCAGTCGAGCCCCTGATCGCGGAAGGCCTGGGCGTAGACGTCGGCGTTGGTCATGCGGCCCAGTAGCAGTACCATGCCGCCCTGGGGCTGGCCGGTATCGGCAAGCGCGCGGAATCGCTCGGCGATCGCGCGGGCCTTGGCCTGCGTGCGCTCCTGCGTACTGCCGCCGGCAACAAAGAGGGCCTGGCGACGCGAAGCGTCTGCCACCAGCGTGTCCTTGCGGCCGTCGCTCGCCTCAAGATCCAAAAAGCCCTGCATCAGGCCGCCGTCATCGCCGTCGAAGACGCGTGCCACGTAACGCAGCACCTCGTCATGGCTGCGGAAGTTGCGCACGAGTTTGACGAGCTCGCCGGCAGGGGCATCGGCCACGGCAGTCGCCTCGGGCGCGGCAGACGAGCCCACCTTGCGCTCCTGACGACGGAACACCTCGACCTCGGCGCCACGGAAGCGGTAGATCGACTGCTGCGCATCGCCCACGGTGCACAACGCGCGCTCCCCCGCGCCCGTCAGATAGCGAATCAAATCGACCTGCATCTGGTCGGTGTCCTGGAACTCGTCGATCATGACCATCTTAAAGCGGCCCTCGTACGCAGCACGGATGGCAGGGTAATCGCGCAACGCCTCGTAAGCCATACGCAGCAGGTCGTTATTATCGAGAGCGGACTGGGCAGCCTTCAGCGCGCGATACTCAGCCTCCACGGAACGGGCCAGGCCCACCAGCGCATCGAGCGCCGGGCCACCGCAGGCAAGCACGATATTGATAAACGCATCGGCGGCCTCGGCCTTGAGCAGCTCGACCTGCTCCTTAGGGAATGCCTTGCTCGCGCGCGGCATGGTGCACGACATCATGAGTCGCGCTGCATCGGCCATGGTCTTGCCGCTCGCCTCGAACGCGTCAATGGCGTCGAGTGCCATCTGCGCCTTCTCGGTCGCGGCCTTGCTTGCGCCCAGCGCCGCGCGATAGGCATCGGCGAGTGCCGAGGTATCGGCCTGGCCGCGCGCCACGCACACGTCGTCCATACCGCCCGGCAACTGGCTCGACAGCTCCAGCAGGTCGCGCACCAGGCCCTTGATGGTCGTGCCGGTGCCAAAGGAACCGCCCTCGCCCGCCATGGGATACCAGGCATAGAGGGCCTTGAGCGATGCCGCGAGCTCGGGGGCGGCATCGGGCGCCGTCGCGCGGGCCAGCACATGCTCAACAGCCTGGTCCATAAGCCCGTCGGTATCGGTGAGCACCGTGAACTCGGGGTCGATGCCCAGCTCCAGCGCATGCGCGCGCAGGATACGCGAGCACATGCCGTGAATGGTCGAAATCCACGCGTCGTCGACGGTCAGTGCTTCCTCGTCCATGCCCTCGTCGATAAGCGCACGGCGCACGCGGTCGCGAATCTCGGCCGCGGCATCTTTGGTAAAGGTAATAGCGAGCACCTGATCCAGATGTTCAACGAACGGACCGGATTCGGGCGAGAGCGCGTAGACGATGCGGCGCGTAAGGGTAAAGGTCTTGCCCGAACCGGCGCCCGCCGAGACAAATAGCGGACGGTCGAGCGTTTTGACAATCTGCAGCTGTTGCGGCATCAAAGTCGAAAGATCCATGGTCTACACGTCCCTCCTTACAAACGTTCCTTGGTGGTTATACGAACAGCGCGCATGCGCGGCTTGCGCCGATGTCGGGTCGACAGCGGCGACGTCACCTGCCTCGAGCTCGCGCAGGCGCTCGGCAATGCCGGTCTCCACGCGGTCGAGCAGGGCATCGAAGTCCATGCTGCCGCCCTCGCCCGGGAAGCCCTTCTTGAGGCCCGGGATGCGACCGTCACCACGCTCTTCCTCGAGCAACTCGGCACTCGCCGCGCCGCGCAGCGCGGGCTTGCCGCCCTTGGTCGAGAAATAGAGCGCAGCACGGGTATCTAGGCCCAGCGCCCGACGCATGGCCTGCGCGTAGATGAGTGTCTGGGTATGGGGTGGCAGCCAGCGCGGGTCGTCGATGGGCGCCGTGCCCGATTCCTCGTCGCGCACCGTAGGGTCGGCGAGCTTAAACTCCTCAACGCCCGTGCGATGCTTGTAGTCGATTACCACGGCGCGATTCTCGGCATCCACATCTACGCGGTCGATGCGCCCGCCGAGCGGCCAACCGGCATACTCAACGTTAAGATCGTTAAAGGCAAACTCCAGGTAGCGCGGAGCAAAAGGAGTCAGCGCCTCGGACTCGTAGGCAAGGACGCCCTCCAGCTGCGGCAAGATCTCGGCCACCTGACGCTCCTCCACCGGGGAGAGCGGCACCAGCGGGCCCTCGTTGCCACGCTTGCCCGCATGCTCGGCCAAGGTATCGGTAAAGACCTCGCGCAGCAGCTCCTGCACACGCGGCAGGTTCTCGGGCGTCACGCGCTCCATGCCCTTCTGCGGAAGACACGCATGCAAGTGCTCCAGCACGTCGTGGACAAAGTTGCCCTTCTCCATGTTGCCAAAGCCCGCGTCGATCGACTGGGGCTTGACGCGATACGAGACGAACCAGCACAGCGGGCAGGTGGAATAGGCCTCGATCTGCGAGGCGGACGTCAGACGCGGCACAAGCGGCGCGTCCTCACCCTCGCCATCGCGACGGCACAGGACCAAATACGGAATGGCTTCATCGCTCAGATGCTGAGGAGCTTCACAGGTCACGCGCTCGCGCCTAAGACCTTCACCTGCCGCGGGATCAAAGTCGGCGATGATATCGCCCTCGCCCACGCGCATGGGCTTGGCAGCGCCAGCGGCCTCGGCATGTGCCCACAGCTCGGTCCATACGGCTGCCGGGTAGCACTCGCGTGCCTGGCGATCGTGCGTCACACGGGCGAGCGCGACCGGACCGCTCGCCGCCTGCATCGCACGGCCAAAGCGCACGCGCAGCAGGGCAGCGGGCTCCAAAGACACGCCGTCGCGGCGCAGCTCGGCTGTCAACGTGGCAAGCGGGCCCTCTTCGTGCGAAAGCGGATAGCTGTCCAGGTCGACATCGGCAAACAGCACGGCATCGTAGCTGCCAGGGCGAAGAACCGACGCATCGGCAAGCGACGCGAAGCGCACTTGTGCTCGTGGTGTGCGATCGACCTCGTAGGTCTCGTAATCGTAGGCGGTACTGCGCTTGTCCACCTTGGTTCGAACGCCGTCGAGAACCGGCACGGTCGCGGCCTGCGACACGTCGAGCGCGCGAGCATCGTTCATAAGGATGTCGATGGCATGGCGCAGCAGAGCCGTCTCCGCCAGGCGACGGGCCTGGCCGTCAAGGCCGCCTAGAGCGCGATCGGGCAGCGCCTCGGCAACGGCGAGCATGGCCTTGAGCGCCGTCACGGGTTTGTCGCGCCACAGCGCCTGAAACACGTCCGAGACCACGCATGGCACGTTCTTAAACCAGCTATCTTCGCTGGCGGCCTTGCGGGCGCCCCTCACCTGGCCCTGCACGCTCTGCAGCAGGCTCTTGACGCCCGCGGTAGTCTTGCTGCGCGAGAGACGCATATTCTTATCGAAGGTACGGGCATTGACGGCATCAGCGCCCGAAAGCGGACTGTAGATCCAGTCGGTAAGCTCCGGCGCGGGCCACCACTCAGTCTTGGAAGCGGTGCCCTCGTCGGCGGCTTTCATACGCTCGATCAGGTTGGCGAGCGCCGTAAACTGCCTGCCCGCGATGGACTGGGAAAACGCCGTGAACTCAGTCGTCTCGGCCGCAATGTGACGCGCCGCCAAACGGGCGGCGAGCTCGCCGAACAGCTGGGGTGCCCGGGCAGAAACGACGAGCACGCGCACGGGGTCGGCGGGCGTTGCAGTAGCTTTATCGGCCTTGGACTCCTTGTGCGCTTTCACCAACTTATCGATGGCGTCCGCATAGACATGAGCACGGGCATGGGGGCCGGCGACCTCAATAAAGGCAGGCTGAGCGGCGGCCCCGCAAGCGACATCAGACGCGACGGCGTCCTCCCCCAGCGGCGCGATCTCAAACAGCACACCGCGGGCATCAAATGCCGTGGCAAGCTCCTCGCGCATCGCCGCCTGCTCGCGGGCAAGCAGCACGACGACCTCTCCCCCATTGTTCGCCACGGCAGACAGCAGCTCGAGTAGACCGTGCGTAAACGACGTGGTACCGCGCACGCATACGGCGCGGGCGCACGCCGGCAGGCTATCGGCCAGGGCACCGGCCATAATGTCGGCTGCCTCGCAGGGCTCGACCATATCTCGACGGTCCAAACCGCTCGCATAGGCGCTCAACAGCTCGAACACGCGGGCCTCAGCGTCGCTTTTGGGCTCGGGCTGAGCGACGGCATCGCGGCAGCGTTCGTCGCCCGTCCCCGCCACGCCAGGCAACACATCGCGGGCCATGCGCGAAAGCATGCGTACCGTGCCTTGGCTGCGCGAGAGCGGCTGCAAAGCAGCGTCGTCGCGGCGGTCGATCATGTCCGAGAACAGCATCTGGCGCTGCAGGTTGTCGACGAAATCGCGCCCGTCGCCCAAAAGCTCCCAAAGCGAGCGAAGCCACGACGAAGGCGTCTTGTAGTCGATACCCAGTGAAACCCCGGCTTCCGCCGCATCATGACGGCACAGGTCGAGCTCGGCAAACGTTGGTGCCAGCAACACGGCACGCCCGTGACGGGCAATAAGGTCGGCAAGCAGCGCCGACTCGGCATCGCTCAAATCCGTGCCGGCATTGGTGGTATAGATTCGAACAGGCATGGTCCTCCGCTCAAACCGTTCGCAATAATCAATGCATCCATCCTACCCGCCCAAGCGGACACATTGCCACCGCAGTTCCATCTTTTGGTACAAAGCAACCTGAACCCAACGCACCAGCCGATTGCAGGCATATAAAAACCGCCCCCGGAGGGACGGTTCTTCGTAATTCAATGTTGTCGCTGGCCTACTCGCCATCCTCCAACTTAATGAGGATCTTGCGGTAGCCACCGTACTCGCCGTTCAGCGCCTTTGAAACGCGGCTCACCGTGGTGGACGAAGCGCCGGTACGGGCCTGAACCTCAACATAAGGCTCGCCCTCGTCCAAATAGCGCGCAACCTGCAAACGCTGAGAAAGGTCGCAAATCTCGCGCGGCGTGCAGATATCGGTCAAAAACGCTTGGATATCCTTCTCGTCGTCCAAAAGGCTAAATGCGTGGACCAGCTGCTTGACATCAGGCTTGTCAAACATGTTCTCGATATTCATCGATCACCGCCAAACCCGCCAAAAGGCATCGAAGTTGATACTGACATCGGGCATCGTTCGCCCGTTCTATGCAATAGGGCAACGCCTGTGGCTTTTGCCCGTAGCAGTGTAGCACACCACCAAACTAAAGCGACAAGACTCTCTGCCAGCGGCGCGTTTTTCAGGACGAACGCCGTTTAGAAACCATATGCGCACGTAAGCTCCACGAATATTTGAGACAATGGGCGCCCAAACACCGCGGCGCGCCCGCGCAACCATCCAGGTCGCCGCCGTAAGCCGCTTCACGCGACGCCAGCAATCCCGGCGCAAGAAAGGATTCACGCCATGCGCTTTATGCTTAACTGGCTCTTCACCTCGATCGCCATCGCGATCGCCACGTTCCTCGTCCCCGGTATCCAACCCTTCGGCTTTGCCGAGACCTGGGTCTGCTTTGCCTTTGTGGGACTGTTCCTCAACATAGTCGACTCGCTCGTAAAGCCGTTCCTGACGGTCATCTCGCTGCCGCTCACTATTATCACGCTTGGTATTTTTCAGCTTGTGGTCAACAGCTTTATGCTCGAGCTGGCCAGCTACCTGTCGGTCAATCTGCTGGGCGCGGGTATCTCCATTGCCAGCTTTGGATCGGCCTTTATGGGCAGCATCCTGGTATCCATCATGCGCAGCATTCTCGACAGCGTCGCCAGGAACTAAAGCGACCGGATTCGGACCGCCACAACACACCTAAAGAAGGCCGTCCATCGCAACGATGGGCGGCCTTGTCATTTGTCGAGCCTCAGAGGGCAAGAAAATCCGGCATTTCTGCCCCGTCCCCCAATGGCAGGTGGGACTAGATGACGTAGTCGTAGCCCTCGTTGGGGGCAACGAGCGCATCGAGCGTCACACCGTCGAGGTAGTCGTTGATGAGCTTGTCCAGGTTCTTCCACACGTCGAGCGTGGGGCACTCATCCGAACGCGAGCAGCCCTTGCAGTCGCCATCCAGGCAGGCGACCGGCGCCAGACTGCCCTCGGTCAGGCGCAAGATCTCGCCCACCGTGTATTGCTCGGGCGGGCGCGTGAGCACATAGCCGCCGCCCTTGCCGCGCATGCCCGAGAGCATGTTGGCGCGCACGAGCGTAGCCAAAATGTTCTCGAGATATTTCTCGGAAATCCCCTGTCGCGCCGCGATCTCTTTGAGCGGGATGCGACCGGCTGCCTGGTGCTCGGCCAGATCGACCATAACGCGCAGGGCATATCTGCCCTTAGTAGAAACCAACATGTATAGTGCTGCCTTTCGGTCATTTAGTCCGTAGAAATTCTAGCCGAAATATTGGTTTTGAAAATACCCGTTCCGGTCAAGATGGTTAATCGACTCGTAATAATCTTCTATTTCCTATTGCGTTACTAGGCTTTACTGTCTACTATGCTTGCCAACAGTAAAACGAACAACCCATAAGGTTTGTGGGTTTCGCTGCTACACACACCGTAAAACCACACGGTATCCAGTCATTTGAACACTTTGGAGGTTCACCATGAGCAATGTTTACACGTCCATCGATCAGCTTATCGGCCACACTCCGCTTCTGGAGCTCACTCACTTTGAGGCCGATGAGGACCTCAAGGCCCGCGTGCTCGTCAAGCTGGAATACTTCAACCCCGCCGGCTCCGTCAAAGACCGCGTCGCCAAGAACATGATCGACGAGGCCGAGAAGGCCGGCAAGCTCGTGCGCGGCGGCGACTACACCATCATCGAGCCCACGAGTGGCAACACCGGCGTCGGCATCGCCTCGGTGGCGGCGGCTCGCGGCTACAAGGTGATCATCACCATGCCCGAGACTATGTCCGTCGAACGCCGCAAGCTTATGCAGGCATATGGCGCACAGCTCGTGCTCACCGACGGTTCCAAGGGCATGAAGGGCGCCATCGCCAAGGCCGAGGAACTGCAGAAGGAGACGCCAAACAGCATCATCGCCGGCCAGTTTGTGAACCCCGCCAACCCCGCCATCCACAAGGCCACGACCGGCCCCGAGATCTGGGATGACACCGACGGCGAGGTCGACATCTTCGTCGCCGGCGTTGGAACCGGCGGCACCGTGACCGGCGTGGGTGAGTTCCTTAAGGAGCAGAACCCCGAAATCAAGGTCGTCGCCGTCGAGCCCGCCACTTCCCCGGTGCTCTCCAAGGGCCAAGCCGGCCCGCACAAGATCCAGGGTATCGGCGCCGGTTTTGTGCCCGACGTCCTCGACACCCAGGTCTATGACGAGATCATCCCCGTCGAGAACGACGACGCCTTTGCGACCGGCCGCGCCGTGGGCCACAAGGAGGGCGTGCTCGTGGGCATTTCGTCCGGCGCCGCCGTGTGGGCCGCGCTGCAGCTGGCCAAGCGCCCCGAGAACGAGGGCAAGACCATCGTGGCCCTGCTTGCCGACACCGGCGAGCGCTACCTGTCCACGGCGCTCTTCCAGGACTAGGGCCTGTCGCCCATAGGTTGAGCCCACGGACGAGCCGGTCTCCTCTCTCCCGGCAGTCTGAGCCCATCCAATCAGGGTGTCCCACGAGACGCCCGAACTTGCTACAATGTCTGCGGCGCGGAACCAGCCTCCCGCGCCGCTTTTCTTTTTTGGCCACATGCCACCAAGGAGAACCTCCCCATGCACAACAAGCGCGTGCTCGTCGCCATGAGCGGCGGCGTCGATTCCAGCGTGACCGCGTACCTGCTCAAAAGCCAGGGCTACGAATGCGTCGGCACCACCATGCGCCTCACCTGCCCCGCGCCCGATCCCGCCACGGGCATGAGTAAGGTCGACCGCGACATCGCCGATGCGAAGGCCGTCGCCGAGCGTCTGGGGATACCCCACCATGTGCTCGACTTGCAGCAGACCTTCGACCACAGCGTTATCGAGCGCTTTGTGAACGCCTACCAGGAGGGGCTGACGCCCAACCCGTGCATCATCTGCAACCGCCACATAAAGTTTGGCGCGTTGCTCGGTGCGGCGCTGGACATGGGCTGCGACTACATCGCAACGGGTCATTACGCCAAAACAAGCCAGACAGTAGACGGCACCTGGCAGCTGCATCGCGGCGAAGATCCCAAAAAGGACCAGAGCTACTTTTTATATTCGCTTACGCAGGAGCGCCTGGCGCACACGATCTTTCCGCTGGCAGGCCTAGACAAAGAGCGCGACGTGCGCCGCATAGCCGCCGAGCAAGGCTTTACCAACGCCCAGAAGGCCGAAAGCGAGGACATCTGCTTTATTCCAGACGGTGACTACGCGGGCTATATCGAGCGCCGCTGCGGACATCCCGCTGCACCGGGCGACATTGTGTGGCGCGACGGCAGCGTGGTCGGACGCCATAACGGCGCGTTGCGCTATACCATCGGCCAGCGCAAGGGCTTGGGCGTCGCGATGGCGCATCCCGTGTATGTGACGGGCGTCGATGCCGCCAACAACACCGTGCATCTGGGCGAGGCCGAGGACCTAACGGCCACAGCACTCACGGCCGACGACTGGATCTGGAGCGCCCCTGCCGACCGCATGGAGGCAGAACTCGATGCCGGCGGCATTCGCGTGGGCGCCAAGTACCGTTACCGTCAGAAAGACCAAGCAGCGACCCTTACGCGCGGCGAAGACGGGCAAATGCTGCTGACTTTTGACGAGCCGCAGCGAGCCATCGCCCCCGGCCAGGCCGTTGTAGTCTACCACGGCGACATCGTCCTCGGCGGCGGCACGGTGACCGGCGCACTTAAGTAGCCCCATCCCCTTCATAAATTGCGGTGAAATAGGGACTGTTTAAGCGTTTAAAACCGCCAAACAGTCCCTATTTCACCGCAACTTAGAGAGGACGGCCTCGGTCGGTACTGCCGTATCAGCCGAGGCCGCTGCATCGCTAGCGCTGTACGTAGGCTCGGACCAGCTCGTAGGTGTTGCGCACGCCGTCCATGTGGCTGCGCTCGTAGTTGTGGCTCGCATACACGCCGGGGCCGATCAGGCCGTGACGGATGTCGTAGCCGGCAGAGAGCGTGGCCTCAACGTCCGAGCCGTAGTGCGGGTACACGTCGATGGCGTAGTCAAGTTCAAGCTCGCGCGCGATATTGGACAGCGTGGTCACCAGGTCGTAGTTGTACGGACCACCCGAATCCTTGGCGCAAATCGACACCATGCGCTCGGTGCAGCCCAGGTCGTCGCCCACGCAGCCCATGTCAACGCTGATCATCTCGCGCGTGTCGGCCGGCACGAAGGCACCGCCATGGCCGACCTCCTCGTACACGGTAAAGAGCAGCGAAACCTTACGCGAAAGCGTCACCTCGCCAGCGGCGACGGCACGCGCCAAGCCCAGCAAAATGGCGGCCGAAAGCTTGTCATCCAGGAAGCGGCTCTTAATGTAGCCGCTCTCCGTCACCGTGGTACGCGGATCCATAGCGATGATGTCGCCGGTCTGAATACCCAGCTCAAGCACGTCGTCCTTGCTGTCGACGTTCTCGTCGAGCAGGATCTCCATGTTCTTCTCGATGGTCTTGACCGGCTCGTCGGCCACGTGCGCCGAAGGCTCGGTGTTGAGGACCACGCCCGTGTAGACATTGCCGTCGCGCGTATAAACGGTGCAGTTCTCGCCATCGGCCGTAGACCACTGATGCCCACCAAGCGTCGTGGGACGCAGGCGGCCATTGTCCTTAATGGAGCGCACCATGGCGCCCAGGGTATCGACATGGCTCGCCAGTACGAGCGGCTCACCCTCGCCACCAAGTTCAACGAGCACGTTACCCTTATTAGAACGCTCAGGCCCAAACCCCATATCGCGCAGGGTCTCCATCAGATAATCAGTAGCCGCACGAGTAAACCCCGTAGGCGAAGCAATCGAGGTAAGCGCCTTCAGCTGGTCAGTAATATAGGAGAGCGTCCCCTCTAAAGAAGCAATATCAGAAGTCATATGCATCCTTCCAAGCAAAACTAAGACCGAGTCCCGATTTTAACCGTTCTGCACGCGTAAGGCCCTGGGAGCCGAGTCGCCTCCAGACGTCCTCGCGCCGATTTTGCGCACGCGCACGGCTTGCAATCCCAATCTTGCATAAATCCTATCGGTATCTGCATAGAAATGAGGAATCTTTTTGCTTCGTCTCAGGGTGCCCCACCTTGGGCCGTGCAAAAAACGGAGTATTCAGCACCGTGGGCCCCAACGACCCCATCGCGAACGACAAAATGACGCGGTTACAACAGTGTTGCAGGTTGTCGCAAAGCAGAAATTCAGTAACAACCCCCTCCACTCATCGATAGCCCGCCCACAATGGCTGTCGATGGGCGCCTGCGGGCCACTCGGCCCATTCACAACGTTATGCATTTTTAAGAGCTTGCTGAATACTCCCAAAAATGCACGCTGGAAAGTGCACCACCTATCCGTAGCGGGCAGTACGCCTTGGTTTTGCCCGTCTCAGGACATTGACGCAGCATAAAAAGCCCCGCCGTGCGTAGCACGGCAGGGCCAGCGGCAAGTCAAAAGACCATACGCCTACGGGCGAAGGACTACCAAACTGGGTTAGGCAGCCGGGCAGATCTTCTTGAAGAGCTCGATGACGTCGTCGAGCGTCGCCTCGCGCGGGTTGCCCGGGAAGCAGGCGTCGGCCATGGCGTCCTTGGCCAGGACCTCGATCTCGTCAGCCTTCATGGCCTCGCAGACGTGCGGGATGTTCACGTCGGCGGAAAGCTGCTTGACGGCGGCGATAGCGGCGTCGGCGGCCTCGTCGGTGCTCATGCCCGTGGTGTCAACGCCCATGGCAACGGCGACCTTGGCCAGGCGCTCGGCGCAAACCGGCTTGTTGAACTCCATGGCGATCGGCAGCAGCATGGCGCAGGCGACGCCGTGCGGGGTGTCGTAGTGAGCGGACAGGGTGTGAGCCATTGCATGGTCGATACCCAGGCCGACATTGGAGAAGCCCATGCCGGCGACATACTGGCCAAGGGCCATGCCCTCACGGCCGGAGCCGGGCTGGCCGGACTTGGCCTCGGCGACAGAGTCGCGCAGGTTCTCGCTGATCAGCTTAATAGCCTCAAAGTGGAACATGTCGGAGAGCTCCCAAGCGCCCTTGGTGGTATAGCCCTCGATGGCGTGGGTCAGAGCGTCCATGCCGGTGGAGGCGGTCAGGCCGGCGGGCATGGAAGCCATCATGTCGGGGTCGACGACGGCGACCTCGGGGGCGTCGTTGGTGTCGACGCACACGAACTTGCGGACCTTCTCGGGGTCGGTGATGACGTAGTTGATGGTCACCTCGGCAGCGGTACCGGCGGTCGTCGGCACAGCGATGGTGAACACGGCATGGTTCTTAGTGGGAGCAACGCCCTCGAGGCTGCGGACATCGGCGAACTCGGGGTTATTGATGATGATGCCAATAGCCTTGGCAGTGTCCATAGAGGAGCCGCCACCGATGGTCACGATAGCGTCAGCCTCGGCGGCCTTGAAGGCCTCGACGCCGTCCTTGACGTTCTGAATCGTGGGGTTGGGCTTGATCTCGGAGTAGAGGCTCCAAGCGATGCCGGCGGCGTCGAGCTCGTCGGTCACCTTAGCGGTAACGCCAAACTTGACCAGATCGGGGTCGGAGCAGACGAAGATCTTCTTGTAGCCGCGACGCTGGAGCTCGCCGGGGATCTCCTTGATGGCGCCGGAACCATGATAAGAGATGGTATTGAGAACGAAACGATTAGCCATTGATAGCCTCCCATCGTGTGCGGGGCATCCATTACGCCCCACGCTATGAGTCCCATCCTAACGCTTTTGAAACAAAAAACGCGTGAGAACGTCAAACTATTTAAAGCGTTTCAACAGACGATGAAAAATATTGCGGCAAAGGGACAGCCCCTTTGCCGCATTCGGTTACTTTCGGCAGCCCTCTTTCCAAGCCTCGGCCGCAACCTTCCAGCGTAAGCGCAAGTCGCGCTCGCGGTCGATGAACATGATGGCAAACGCGACAAACAGCAGCAAGCTCGCCACGACGATGGCGTGCAGGCCCATGCGCTCAATACACCAGTTGCCCAACACGGCGCCAAACACAAAGGTAAAGATCACGCCAAAGTACAGCAGGCCGTTTTCCAAAAAGCCGCGCCTGTGGGTGATGATGTAATCGTCCACGTTTTGCAGCGCGTTGCGCAAGTTGCCGATGCACATGGTCGTAGCGATGCCGTGACCGTGGATCTTGCGGAAGCTCTCGACCTGCATGCCGCAGGCAAACGAGGTAAGGCAGTTGGCGAGCAGGTTGTAACCGCCACCGGGGATAAAGCTCACGCCCAGCAAGATGACGGCTTCAAAGAACACCGTCACTTGGCGCCAGTGAATCACGCTGCCAAACCGTTCGTGTACCAGGTCGGCAAGCATAATGCCCACGGCAAACGACACCACAGGGAAGAAGTAGCGCCCCGCAAGTGTCCAATTGCCCTCCGAGATGCTCACGCCCACAAGCAGGATGTTGCCCGTCTGCGCGTTTGCGAAAACATGGTCGCGCCCAATGTACGAATACACATCCATAAAGCCGCCGGCGAGCGCCAGGATAATGCCCAGTTCGATGGACTCCGATATCTGTTTGGCACGCTGCATCGTCGTGCATCCTCCTTGTTGACGACCCTCTCGTGCGTTGGCGGAAACATAGCCGCCGTTCATACTGTAACCCATTGACAACATGGCGTGCGCGCGAGACGGCTCCTTCGACACGGGGATACACAGTCTGGAAACAAACGGCGCCCGCATCGGCACGCCGATCCGCCAGCCCATGTACTCCCCCAGTCTTTTTAGCTCCGTCCCAAAAAGACTGGTTACAATTACGTGCAGCATACAGACACCGGGAGGGATCGTGGCAAAAAAGCCTCAGCACGCTCAGAACAACCAGCGCAGTCAGCAGGGCAAACAGGGCCAGCAGCAAAAGCGTGGCGGCAAGGCCCAGGGCGGCCACGCCGCTCATACCCCGGCAGCGCCCGCCCGCCCCTGGCGACCGGGCCGCGATAAGTTCCTCCCCGTCAGCCGCGCCGACATGGATGCGCGTGGCTGGGACCAGTGCGACTTTGTCTACATCTGCGGCGACGCCTATGTGGACCATCCCAGCTTTGGCATGGCCATCATCAGTCGCGTCCTCGACGCGCACGGCTACAAGGTGGGCATCATCTGCCAACCCGACTGGACCGACCCCGCCAGCATCACTGTGCTCGGCGAGCCGCGCCTGGGCTTTTTGGTCAGTGCCGGCAACATGGACTCCATGGTCAACCACTATTCGGTGACCAAACACCGCCGCCACACCGACGCCTATACCCCCGGTGGCGAGGAGGGGCGCCGTCCCAACCGAGCCGTCACGGTCTACGGCAACCTCATCCGCCAGACGTTTAAGGACGCCCCCATCATCATCGGCGGCATCGAGGCAAGCCTGCGCCGCCTGGCCCACTACGACTACTGGCAGGATAAGCTCAAGCGCTCGGTGCTGCTCGACTCGGGCGCCGACATCCTCATCTACGGCATGGGCGAGCACGCGATTGTCGAGATTGCCGACGCGCTCGACGCGGGGCTGCCCATCGATCAGATCACCTATATCAACGGCACCGTCTACCGCACAGGCTCGCTCGACGAGGTCTACGACTACGACCTGCTACCCAGCTGGGACGACCTTACCGCCGACAAGCTCAACTACGCACGCAGCTTTAACGTGCAACAGCAGAATATGGACCCCATCACCGGACATCGCCTGGTAGAGCCCTATCCCAACAGCGTCTATGTGGTGCAGAACCCGCCGTCGGCGACGTTGACGACCGATGAGATGGACGAGGTGGCCGAGCTCCCCTACGCACGCGATTGGCATCCCGACTACGATGCCGCGGGCGGCGTGCCGGCCTTTGCCGAGATCAAGTTTTCAATCAGCTCCAACCGCGGGTGCTTTGGTGAATGCTCGTTTTGCGCCCTCACCTTCCACCAAGGTCGCGTGTTGCAGATGCGCAGCCACGACTCGATCATGCGCGAGGCAGAGCTGCTCACGCGCGATCCCGAGTTTAAGGGCTACATCAACGACGTAGGCGGACCGACGGCCAACTTTAGCCGTCCCGCCTGCGACAAGCAGCTCAAGCACGGCGTGTGCAAGAACAAGCGCTGTCTGTGGCCGAGCGTGTGCAAGAACATGGTGGTCGACGAAAGCGGCTACACGCAGCTGTTGCGCGACCTGCGCCAGCTGCCGGGCGTCAAAAAGGTCTTCGTGCGCAGCGGCATCCGTTTTGACTACACCATGGCCGATGCCTCGGACGAGTTTTTACGCGAGCTGCTGGAACACCATGTCTCGGGCCAGCTGCGCGTAGCGCCCGAGCACGTGAGCGACGCGGTGCTGTCCGTGATGGGCAAGCCGAGCCGAGCTGTCTACGACGCATTCTGCCGTAAATTTGAACGCTTGAATCGCGAATACGGACTCAAGCAGTACGTGGTGCCGTATCTGATCTCGAGCCACCCTGGTTCAACCATGAAGGAAGCCGTGGACCTTGCCGAAGCCGTGCGCGACATGGGCTACATGCCCGAGCAGGTACAGGACTTCTACCCCACCCCGTCCACCATGTCGACCTGCATGTACTACACCGGTGTAGATCCGCGCACCATGCAGCCGATCTACGTGGCGCGCGACCCGCATGAGAAGGCCATGCAGCGCGCGCTCATCCAGTATCGCAAGCCCGAGAACTACAAGCTGGTGCGCGAGGCGCTAGAGAAGGCCGGGCGTCGTGATCTGATCGGCTATACCAAGCATTGCCTGATTCGCCCCGTGCCGCCACGCCCGGGCGAGACGTCTGCCGGCGGTGGGCATGGCACCGGCAAGAAGGGCGGCAAGGCCCACGGTGGCGCCGCCGGCAAGGGGCCCAAGGGCAGCAAGGGTCACGGCGGTATGTCCCGCGCGCAGAACACTGCCGGTCGCAATCGCGCGGCACAGGGGCGTCAGGGCGCCAACGGAGGCGGCAGACGCAACTAGCGCGGCGAGGCGGCATGCCGCCGTTGGCGACACGACACGCCCCACCAATAAAATGCCGCTCGCTGGGGCGTCGCAGAACGATTCCCCGGCGAGCGGCCGATTAATATTGTCTATCTCAAAACGTCGTTACTTTTTGTCGAAACGACCATAGAGCGCAAACGAGAGCGCCGCAGAGATAACCCAAGTCAAAGCGATGCAGACGACAATCATGATCAGGTTCATGGGATTGCCGCTTGGATCGGCATAAACGGGCAACGAGGTAATGCCGGGCATAACAAAGCCGAAGCACTTTGCGCCGAGAACAACGGTAAGCGCACCGCCAATGCCATCCGCAATCATCGCAGCGATAAGCGGAGTCCTGTTAGGAACCTGAACGGTAAACAAGGCGGGCTCGGAAATTCCCATAAATGCTGAGAAGGCGCACGTCATTGCAGCGGACTTGAGCTTTTCGTCGGTCATGCGCAGGGCTGCACCAAAAGACGCACCGCTTTCGGCGAGGTTATGGCAGAAAGAGATCGGGAGCAGATAGTCATACCCAAGCGTTGCGATATTGGAAATCTGGATAGGGCTCGTTGACTGATGCATGCCGAAGAGCACGATAAGCGGCATAAAGAAGCCCAGCAGAAAACCGGCAACGGGGCCTAACGTCGAGAATAGCCAAACGATACCGTTGGCAAGACCAAGACCGCACCAGGCACCAATCGGAGCGAGCACAAACAGGTTGACGGGAATCACGATAGCAAGGGAGAGCGCCGGAACGACAACGAGCTTAAAAAGATCCGGCACGACTTTGTCGATTGCACGATATACAAAAGACAAGCCAATGACGCCAAAGATAACCGGGAACACGGAATCGGCGTAGCTAAAATCGGCACCGCAAAACCGAACAGCGCAAGGGGCGTCTCGCCCGTACCGACAGCGTTGACAATGGTCGGGTACATCAGCGATCCGGCAACACAAAGCGCAAGCGAACGGTTGACCCGGAACTTATCAGCTGTAGACATTGCCAGCAAAAACGGCAAGAAGTAGAACGGGATATCCGAAATCATATTGAATATCGCAAAGTCGCCGGCACCCGTGTCGATTCCAAAAGCCGCGATAGCAGCCAGGATGCCCTTTACGATGCCTCCCGCCACCAGTGCGGGAATGATAGCGGAAAAGATGCCGGTGATGATATCGAATACGCGAGCCGAACCTTTTTGGAGCTCAGGCTGCTCGGCGTCGGCGGAGACCTCGCCACCCATCCTGTCACCTAGCATGGGCTCCAATTCGTCATATACCGACCCCACGCTGGCGCCGATGATAACTTGCCACTGTCCGTCTTTAACCTGCGCGCCCAAGGCGCCGTCAAGCGTCTTAAGGGCCTCCAGGTCTGCCTTGCTATCGTCCTTCAGGTTGAATCTGAGCCTTGTAATGCAGTGCGTTGCCATAACAACGTTATCGGCGCCGCCCACGAGCTCGAGGACACGAGCGGCCAGTTCCTTCTTGTCTGCCACGACAATCACTCCTACCCAAGATCCTCGCCATTAGTGGCGATACATTTCTGATACCAATAGAAAGAGTCTTTACGCGAGCGCTCCGCAGTGCCGTTGCCGCAATTATCCAGATCGACATAGATAAGCCCGTAGCGCTTGTCCATCGTAAGAGGACCGCAGGCAACAAGGTCAATGAATCCCCAGATCATGTATCCGCGCACGTCAACGCCATCGATCACCGCTTCTTTAAGGCACTTTATGTGCTGGCGCAAATAATCGATTCGATACTCGTCGTGGATGCTGCCATCCTCCTCGACTACATCAGATGTACCGAGGCCGTTCTCGGCGATATACAGAGGCAGCCCATAGCGGTCATACATCTGGTTAAGGGTAACCCTCAGGCCAATGGGATCGAGCTGCCAGCCCCACTCACTCGTCTCGAGATAAGGGTTCTTGTTTGCCATGACCAGATTACCCGCAGTCTTCTCCCATCCCTGATCGCAGGTGGATACCTGGGAAAAGTAGTACGAAAAGGCCAGGAAGTCGACCGTGTTGCGAGCGATGAGCTCTTCATCGCCCGGTTCCATTTGAATCTCGATATCACACGCATCGAAATAGCGATTCATATAAGCGGGGTATTTTCCACGAGCCATCACGTCCGTATAGAACCAGTTGGAATACTGGTCGTCGTGAATAGCCTGCATGTTATCTTCGGGACGGCAGGTGGCGGGATACGTACAGAATCGAGCGATCATGCCGCCAACGGGAGTATCGGGCGAAAGACGATGGACAATCTCGACGGCACGCGCATTGGCAACGAACTCGTGGTGCAGGCACTGGAAGATGGCTCGATCGAAGTTCTCCCCCTCTTCGTCTTTGACCAGACAGACCCCGTCCCAAGGCGAAAAACGCGCTGCATTGAACTCGTTAAAAGGCAGCCAGAAATCGACCAGATCGCCCAATTCCGTAACGATTGTCTCGACATAGCGGGCGAAGAAATCAATCGTCTTGCGATTCTTCCATCCCCCATATGTGGTGACAAGATTTACCGGGATGTCATAGTGGAGCATGGTGACGAAGGTTTTAATGCCGTGCTTTTTGCACTCACCCAGCATGCTTCGATACCACTCGATGCCTTCGCGGTTAGGCTCAAGATCATCTCCGTTAGGATAGATTCGGCTCCAGCAAATAGAAGTGCGGAACAGCTTGAGGCCCATCTCCGCAAAAAGCGCGATGTCCTCACGGTAGTGATGATAGAAGTCGTTACCGCGCCTAAACGGGTAGAACTCAACACCATCATCTGCGAGAGCGTTCATTAGTTCGTCATGGCAGAAGGGGTTGTTTTGATGCTTGTCCTCAATCTGGTCATGAGTCCAGGTACCATCCAGCCATCGACAATCCTGCGTCGACTTTCCCTTTCCGCCCTCATTCCAGGCGCCATCGGCCTGCGAGCACGATATGGCTCCGCCCCATAAAAAGTCGGAGTCAAACCCATGTTTTAACTTACTCATTTGCCCTCCTTGATCGGATGCTCCAGCGGATAACCCAATACTAGGAAGAACAAGATGCATAAGATATCGCATAGAAAGCGTTTGTTTATAACATTTTTTTAGATATAATACCGTTTAAGGCATCGATTCTACCGTTCACCCCTGGAGCACCCCATGGATTCGAATCTCAAACAGCTGCTCTATACGCATACCGAGACCGAAGAGTGGCATCGCACACATCCGGGAGAGCTCAGCCCGCGATATAACAGGGTGGAAACCACAACCATTAACGGCGAAGAGGTCTATCTGTTTGATTGGAAAGAAACTCTCGACGAAAACCCTGTGGGCCTTATCAAGGAGTCGCGCTTTACCGATATTCCTCCTCATATCAATCGGGATATGGAGCTTAACTACGTGTACGACGGCGTCTGCACGTTTATCGTCAACGGACGGCGACTACTCCTTAAAAAGGGCGACGTGCTCATTTGCAACACCGGCGTAGTCAGAAGCGTTCCATACGTTAAGGGCGAGCATGATATCGTCATTTCGATCGTCTTCAAAAAAGAAATGTTCGATTCGTTGTTCCTGAGCCAGCTACCCGGCGCGTCACCATTAACGAATCTTCTATTTGATTTTGTGTCCAAAAAACGCGAGGCCCGAAAATATCTCATTCTTCCAGAGGAATACGCCCGACATGCGCGACGCCTCATCGAGATGCTCTTTATCGAATATCACTTTAAAGATGCCTATTCCAATGAACTCATGAGGAACCTCGCCGTCAGCCTATTCCTTGTTCTCATTCGAGGACTGTACCGACGCTCCGCAACTGATAACCAGGCGATCATGTCGGACGAACGCATCGTGTCGATTCTGAATCATATTGAGCGAAGCTACGGCGACTGCACACTCGAAAGCATTGCGAGCGATACGGGTTATAGCACCAGCTATCTCAGCAGCTTGATCAAGCAAAAAACCGGCAAAACGTTTTCGCAAATCAAGCTCAACCAGCAGCTCACAGAGGCGGCATATCTTCTCAATAACACCGAGCGCAGCGTGCAGTATGTAGCCCGAAAAGTCGGCATCTCCAACATGTCATTCTTTTACTCAAAATTTAAAGAAGCATTCGGCGAAACGCCAGGTGCGTTCAGGACGCATCGGTCTAATTAAAGGCGTTATTACTCAGACCGATCAGCTTCGCGCGACACGGGAATGCGCAATCGAAGCAGCGAGCGCATCGCCTCTACCAGCACAAAGCCGGCGATGCCAACCGTGACCACAACGTCGAGCGGTGTGCCCACAAACCACAGCAGCCCCATGAGATACGACCCGGCATTAAAGGCAAAGTGCAGCAGGATCGTGTAGCAAAGCTTTCCGGTCGTCACGAGCACCCAACCAAAAATGAGGCCGGCAGCGCCCGCATAGCAACCCTGCACCCAGTTCATGTGCATAAAGCCGAAGATCGCCGCCTGCAGCACAATCGCCGCGGCGATACCCCAGTTACTCGGGGCCGCCCAGGGCACCATGGCGCCGTCTTGCGGTCGCACGAGACGTCGGCGCTTCCAAAGTGGGCGGCACTGCGGGTTAAACGCTCGGAGCGAAAACTCAAAAATAATGCCGCGCACCAGCAACTCCTCGCAAAACGGAGCGCCGAGCACCGTGGTCAGGACAGCAAGAAGGCTGGTATCGCCCATGCCCGTTTCCTCGACGAGCTCGCTATAGTCTGCCGAGACCTCGGGCAACAGCGACAGCACGGCGTCGGTCACGTAGCCAACGACCACCTGCAGGGCCAAGCCGATCACGATAACGCAGGCAATGCGCTTCCACGCGCTACGCAATCCCCCGCCAAGTGGACGCTCACCTTGCCAGCGCGCGATAAACGACCGCGGCCACAAATAACGCCACCACAGCAGCGCCATCAAAAACGATGCCGTCTGAGCGGCAGCCTGGAACCATTGGATATCGAGATTGTCGATCGGATAGCCCGTCAGCACCGACACGGCATCGAGAACTGAAAACAGGACCACGCTCAGGGCTATATCGGCAGCGACAACGCCAAAACAGGCAAGCGCCCAAATCATCGCATTGAGCATGCCAACCTCCTCAAAACCCGGCACTTAGGGACGTTCCTTAACTGCCGGCAGAAAAGGAACGTCCCCAAGTGCCGGCAGTTTGGGACAGTCATTGTTGATGAGAATCGGGCGCAGCGCCAAAAGCCCCGCTCGGCGAGATGTCGAACGGAAAGGTGCCGCAGCGATTGAAGGCGGCGATGAACATGCGGATGGCGTTGGACGGCGTGGTGCCCACGAGCTGGGTTGCCGCCGCGAAGGCCGCCTTTTCCTCGGGCAAGACCTTCGCGACAACCGGGGTCATGTGTTCTGCCATGGCGCTTCCTTTTTGAAACGACGGTGGTGCGGATGGATGCGGGCCACGCGGCTGGGCGACGGGCTGTGAAGGCAACCCGATTGGCCCGCATCTGGAGTTTGTTCTACGGCGTTGGTATTACTTGGTATTCCTAAGTATTACCCCGCAGATAGAATACCATACCCGACCCCATGGGGACGGAGAAAAAACGGATCATTTTGTTGCTGAGTAAGTATTTAGAGCGTGATGATGTCCGAGATATTGAGGGCCTGAGCGTCGACGGCATCGTGTGTAGCAAGCAACAGCATGCGGCCGTCGAGCAAGTCGAGCACGATCTCGGCGCATGCGTCGCGCGCAGCGGTATCTAGGCCGGTAAAGGGCTCGTCCAGAATCACTGCGCCGCCCGGACACAGCAGGGCTCGGGCAATCTCGACGCGACGGCGCTGCCCGCCCGAGAGCTCGGCCACACGAGCATGCACATCGACCCCCGGCACCAGCAGGCGCAACAGGGCCGCGGCACTCGAGGCGTCCACGCGCGCGTCGGCGCACACCAGCACGTTATCCAAAGCCGAGGCGCCCTCTACCAGGCGCACATCCTGAAACACCATGGAGCACGGCGCGCACTCCCCCGCCGCCAGCGCAAGCAGCGTCGACTTGCCCACGCCCGAGGTGCCCATCACACAGATACGCCCACCCGCAGGCACGTTGAGCACCAGACCATCCAGCGCCGGCGCCCAGGGCGCGCGATCACCCACGGCAAGCGCAAGCTCCGCCGCAACCCCGCCGCCAGCAGAACCGCTCGCACGCCCGCGCAAGCCGCGTCCACGCGACAGCACCACCGCACGCCACGCCGCAGGCCCCGAAGCCCGCAGCAGCCACACCAGCACGCGCTCGCATGCCCACGAAGCCATAACAACCAGCACGGTCCACGCCAGCAGATCAGCCGTCTCAATCAAAAGCTTTGCCTGATAGATGCGCTCACCCACGGTGCCCACCGCCATGCCGATCAGCTCCGCCGCCACGCCGGCCTTCCAGCTCATGCCGATCACAGCGCGGGCGCACGAAAGCACAAACGGCAGGACTTCGCGCCAGATGTGGGCACAAAACAGTCGCCAACCCCGCACGCCATGCAGACGAAACATCTGCTCCAGCGGTTTATCCGCTTGCGTCAAGCCCTCGACCAGCGAAAAATACACTCCCGGCAGCGCCATCAAAAAGACCGCCGCAATGCTTACGCGCGCCGACCCCAGCCAAATGAGCAGCAGGACCACCACGCAGGCAACCGGCGTCGCCTTAACAAACGAAAGCGCCGGAGCCACCAAGCGGGCAAACGCCCGCGAGCGCGACGAAATTCCGGCCAGCAAACCACCGCACACCGCGGCAAGCGCCAAACCGCCTAGAATCCGCGCACCCGAGCCCGCCAGAATCGCCCACGTGCCGGCATCGCATACCAGCCGCAGCAACGCCACCACAACAGCACCCGGACCCGGCAAAATCAGCGGCTGTGCCACCAGCGCCGCCACGAAGACCCACACGGCAAGCCAAAAGGCGGCAACTGCACCTGCTGCCGCCACCGCCTTCATACGCTCTATCATTTGTCGAGCAAACGCACGCACGGGTTACTCCATGTAGTAGAAATCATCAGCCGGGAGCTTGCTGCCCACGGCGCTCGCGTCCGCATCGGCCAGCACCTTCAGGTACCCACCGAGCGCGGCCTTCATATCCTTCCCTGTCTGGCAGACAAGCATGCACCCGGGAATCGCCTTTTCGGCAATCGTGGCGTTATCCACGATGCCCGCATCGACCACGGCCTGCGCCCAGTCCGCCGGCGCCGCGTTCACGGCCTCAACGCTCGCAACATGGCAGCTCAGGAATTCCGCCACGGCCTCGGGATGCTCCTCGGCAAAGGCACGGCGCACCACGGTCACACCCGTCAGCAAGCGCGAGCCCGTGTCTCCTGCCAGCTCGTCCCACACATCGGTCAGGCTCACCGGTGCCGACAGCTTGCCCTCGCTCTTGGCGATGGCCGCCGTCTTGAACGGCTCGGGTAGCACGCCCACGGCAGTCGGGTCGGCAAGCAGAGCCGAGAGCACCTCGGTAGGCTCGCTCTTAAACTCGAGCGCCACCTGACCGGCCAAGCCCGCGCGCTCCAGCAGGTAGTTCATGACGTACTCCGGCGTGGTGCCCTTGCCCGTCATATAGACGGTTTGGCCCGCCAGATCGCCAAACGAGGCCACACTCGCGTCGCCCGTCACCACGTTCAGCACGCCCAGCGTGTTGATGTCGATGACCTGCACCGCGCCCTCGGTCTTGTTGTAGAGCACGCTCGCCACGTTGGCGGGCACCAGGGCGATATCGATATCGCCCTGAATGACCTTGGGCACAATCTCGTCGGCGGCAGTGTTGATCGCAAAGTCGAACTCATTGTCCGTCTCGCCATCGGCTGCCTGGTCCATAAACTGCACCAGACCGATCGACGTCGGACCCTTGAGCGAGGCGACGTGCACCTCGACCGGCTCTGCGGCAGCACCGGCGCCGTCCGTGGCAACCGAGCCCGCGGCGGACCCGGCACCGGCAGCCCCGCCGCCACAGCCCGCGAGCGCAAGTGACAGGGCGCCCGCGGCGAGCGCCGAGGCAAACCCCCGGCGCGACATCTCAACATCAAACGCGCGCATCGCTAGCATGTCCCCTCGTTAGGCATCGTCCATGCGTGATGGTCGGTATGCAGCAGCTCCTCGGCCAGTGGCGAGAGCGGCTCGCCTAAGAACTCGCGGTAGCACGCCTGGACTTCAGGATTCTCATGCGAGAAGCGAATCTCGGCGTTCGCATCGAGGCCCCAGAGCACCTGGCCACGCTCGGCAGCTAGCTCGCAACCGTCGTGGATGGGCTGACCGCCACCACCGACGCAGCCGCCGGGGCACGCCATGACCTCGACGAAGTCATAGCCCACGCGGCCGTCGCGAATCGCGTCGAGCAGACGGGCGGCGTTACCCAGCCCGTGCGCCACGGCGACGCGCACCTTGGTGCCCTCGATATCGGCCACGGCCTCCTTCCAGCCCTCGAGTCCGCGCACGTCAGTGAAGAAGTCGGTATCCGGGTTCTTGCCCGTCGCCAGGTAATATGCCGAGCGCACGGCGGCCTCCATCACGCCGCCCGTGGCGCCAAAGATCACACCCGCGCCCGTGCCAAAGCCCAACGGCGTATCGAGCGGCTCCTCGACCAGCGTGTCAACGCTCACGTGGCTCGCGCGGATCATGCGCACCATCTCGCGCACCGTCAGCGCAACGTCCACGTCGGGCGCGCCGCCCTCGCCCATCATGCTCGGCAGCGCACACTCGGCCTTCTTGGCCGTGCATGGCATAACGGACACCACGAACAGACGCTCGGGCTCCACGCCCAGCACCTTGGCGTAGTAGGTCTTGGCGATAGCGCCGAACATCTGCTGCGGCGACTTTGACGTGGACAGGCTGTCGACAAACTCGGGGTAACGTGCCTTCACAAAGCGCACCCAGCCCGGGCAGCAGCTCGTAAACATGGGCCAGCCGCGGCTGTCGCCCTCACCCTTAGCGGCGGCGCCCAGGCGCTCGAGCAGCTCGGAGCCCTCCTCCATAATGGTGAGGTCGGCCGAGAAATCGGTATCGAACACGTACTCAAAGCCCACGCGGCGCAGCGCGCAGGCCAAGCGCTCAACGGTGGCTTCCTCGCGAGATATGCCGAGTTCCTCGCCCCAGGCGCTGCGCACGGCCGGCGCGATCTGCACCAGCACGATCTTGTCGGGATTAGCGAGCGCGTCAAACACGGTCTCGGTGTCGTCGCGCTCGCGCAGCGCGCCCGTCGGGCAATGCGTGATGCACTGGCCGCACGCGACGCAATCGGTCTTGCCGATCGGCACGCGCCCGCGGGTGCCCACGGCGGTATGCGTGGCGCGGTTGGTCAGGTCCCAAATCCCTAGGCCCTGTACGCTCTCGCACACCTTGATGCAGCGCATGCATTTAATGCACTTGTCGTTTTCGCGGATGATGGGGAAATCGAAATCCCAGCCCTCGCCCGCCAAATGCCTTTGAAACGGCAGATAGAAAATGCCCAGGTCGTTGGCAATGGTCTGCAGGTTGCAGTTACCGCTGCGCACACAGCTCGTGCAGCGTGAATCGTGCTGCGAAAGCAGCAGCTGCACGTTGGTGCGGCGCGCCTCGCGGGCCTTGGGGCTGTTGGTGTGGACCACCATGCCATCGAGCACGTAGTTGTTGCAGGCGGCAACCAGCTGGTCGCAGCCCTCAACCTCGACCACGCACACGCGGCAGCCGCCGATCTCGTTCAGATCGCGCAGGTAGCACAGGGTGGGAATCTGGATGCCGACGGACTTGGCCGCATCCAGGATCGTGGTGTGCTCGGGTACCACGACCTCGCAATTATCGATAGTGAGCTTGACCATGTTGTGCGCTCCGTTTTCGCTGTTGTCGCCGACGGTGGTTTTGTTGAGCTCTACCATTCCAGGTTCCTCCCTCCGCGGAACGCGCCAAAGCCAAAGTGGTCGCAGCGCAGGCAGCGGCTCGCCTCCTGGCGCGCCTCCTCCTCGGTGAGACCCTGCTCGACCAGATTCCAATCGTGAATGCGCTCGCCGGCCTCGCGCTCGCCCAGCTCGCAGCGGCCGCACTCGTGCTTGCCCTTAAACTGCACGGTCGGCAGCTCCACGTCGAGCTTGATCTTGTGGTCAAAGCCCAGGTAGCGGTCGATGTTTGCCGAAGCCACGCGGCCGGCGTTGATGGCACGGATGACGGTGGCGGGACCGGTCTGGCAGTCGCCGCCGCTAAAGAGGCCATCGAAGTTGGGCACGGCGCCGTCCGAATCGGTAACGACGCGACCCCACTTGCAGGCGATGCCCATGTCCTCAAACGGCTTGGAATCGATGTCCTGGCCAATGGCCACAAACACGCGCTCGCAGGGAATGACGCGCTCGGGCGTGGCTGCGGCACGCGGGGCCGGACGCCCACGGCGAGGCTCGCCGATAATCTGCGGTTGCACGCGCAGGCCGCTCACGCGACCATCTTCGCCCGTCTCGATGGCGAGCGGCGCCGTGAGCTCCAGAACCTCGCAACCCTCGGCCTGGGCGCCGGCGATTTCGGCGTCCTGGGCCGTCATATCGCAGATGCGACGGCGGTAGACGATGCTTACCTTTTCGGCACCGCAGCGCACGGCGGAGCGTGCCACGTCCATGGCAACGTTGCCGCCGCCGATGACGCACACGCGCTGGCCGCTCAGGTCGGGCAGCTCGTCATCGCCGATGGCGCGCAGCATCTTGACGGCCGATTCCACGCCGGGCGCCTCTTCACCCGGAAGGCCGAGCTTCTTGTCACTGTGGGCACCGATGGCCAGGTAGACGGCATCGAACTCGTCGCGCAGACGGGCGAGCTCCTCGCCGCTCACGGAGTGGTCGAGCTCCACGTCGATGCCGGCGCTCAAGATCCAGTCGATCTCGGCCTGCAGGCGCTCGCGCGGCAGACGATAGCTGGGGATGCCGTAGCGCAGCATGCCGCCCAAGTGGTGGCGCTGCTCAAAAATGGTCACCTTGTGGCCCATCACGGCCAGGTAGTAGGCACAGGAAAGGCCGGCCGGGCCGCCGCCGATCACGGCGACGCGCTTACCGGTGTTGTCCACTACATGTGGCTTGTGGTCGTTGAGGTCGCTATGCTCAACGGCAAAACGCTTGAGGGCGAGGATGTTCATGGGGTCGTCGACCATGCCACGGCGGCAATGCATCTCGCAGGGATGCTCGCACACCAGACCACAGACGAGCGGTAGCGGGTTGTTCTTGCGGATGACCTTGACGGCGTCGGCATAACGGCCTGCCTCGACGAGCGAGATGTAACCAGGAATGTCGACGTGCGCCGGGCAGCCCGAGACACACGGGACGCGAGCCTCGCGGTCAAAGCCGCAGGAGTGCTCGCGGATGTGGTGCTCAAAATCGTCGCGGAAGCCGCGAATGGCCGTGAGTGCCATGGCGCCAGCTTCGTAGCCGATGGCGCAGTCGCTCGAAAGGTAGATGGTGCGGGCCGTGCGCTCAATCAAGTTGAGCGTGGACTCGTCGGCGCGGCCCTCGAGCACATCGGCGAGCAGGTCGCTCAGCGCGCTCAGGCCCACGCGGCAGGGCGTGCACTTGCCGCAGCTCTGGGTGGAGCACAGGTTGACGAGCGCCGCCGTAAACTCGACGGGGCACGGGGCGAGTGAACTCACCGCCAGACGACGTCCGAGTGCATCGTGCAGGTCGTCCATGACGGCCTGAGCGTGGCTGCGTTCCATTACGTGCAGTCGAGCCATAAGATCCCCTCTCACATGGCAGCCCGGAGGCGAGGCCGGGCGAAATTGCTACACGCACAACACTGACCTAAAAAGTTGTTAGGTCTCCACGCAGTTCGGCAGGCGGTATGAAATGTCACCATCAGCGGTGAAAATGAACATTATCGCAGATAAATGCCATATTTGATAAAACGCGTTACCAAACGACAATGCCCCGCCCACGCAATCACGTGGGCGGGGCATTGCTTCAGGCATGCGGCCAGCGACCCTGTTGCTTTTACTTAAGCTCGGGCCAGTAACCCTTGTTGGCCTCGATCATGTCGTCGAGAACCTCCTTGGCGACCTTCATCGACGGCACGGTCTTGTTGAGCGTAAAGGCCTTAAGCGCCTTCTCGTACGAACCCTCGATCGTAGCCTCGACAATGAGCTTCTCGGAGTTCAGCTGCTGCATCATGAGGCCCTGCTGGAACAGCGGAATGTTGTCGCGGCTGATGACCTCGGGGCCGTTCTTGCCAATGTAGGCAGGCAGCTCGACCATAGCGTCGTAGGGCATGTTGGGGATGGCGCCCTTGTTCTCGCAAATGACCAGGAAGCGCTGCTTGGTGTCGTTCTTCAGAGCGATAGCCAGATCGGCAATCCAGTCGCCGTGGCTGCCCGCATAGAACGTGCTCTCGTCGATCTCGCCCGTCTTCTCGTAATGGTCGATACCATCAAAGAGGTTCTTCTCACGCGTCTCCTCAACCTCGTTAGCACGGGTGCGCTCGGGGTTGGAGTGCTCGACGAACTCCTTCTGCTGCAGGTAGTAGTTCAGATACGTGTTGGGCAGGTACTCCGGGAAGCACTCCATGATCTCGTACTCGCCCTTCCAGACGTAGTACCAGCTGCCCTTGGTGTGGCGGTTCTGCTCGGGGTGCTCGTCGACGGCCTCCTCGGGCTTCTTTGCCATGAGCGAGCCCATGCCCTTGAGGTAAGAGTCGGGCAGCAGAATCTCATGCTCCTTGATGTACTCGCGCAGCTGCGGGAGCACCTCCTCGCCCTTGTGGCGGATCGAGGTGAACCAACCAAAGTGGTTGAGGCCAAAGTAATCGTACTCGACATCCTTCTTGTCGATATCGAGCGCGGCGCAAACCACGTCGATGATCGCGATCGGCATGTCGCAGATGTTGATGATACGAGCGTTGGGACGCAGCACGCGGCAGCCCTCGGAGACGATGGCGGCAGGGTTGGAGTAGTTGAGAATCCAGTAGTCCTTCTTGGCGTACTTCTCAACGTCATCGATCAGCTCGACCATGGGGAAGATGGTGCGCATGCCGTAGGCAAGGCCGCCGCAACCGCAAGTCTCCTGACCCACGCAGCCGTGACGCAGCGGAATCTTCTCGTCCTGCTCGCGCATGGCGTAGCCGCCCACGCGCATCTGGGCAAACACGAAGCTCGCGTCGGTAAAAGCCGTCTTTTTGTCGGTGGTCACCGTGAGCTTGATGTCCAGGCCGAGGTCCTCGTGCAAAATCCAGTCCACGAGCACGCCGATCTTGCGCTGGCGCTCCTCGTTGATGTCGTACAGACGAATCTCGTCAACGTCGAGCTCGTCCTTGCGCAGGGCGATGGACTTGACGATGCCGGGGGTAAAGGTGGATCCGCCACCACACAGAGTAATGATCATTGTTTACTGCTCCTTCTCAATTGCGTTTTCGACCTTGTCGCGCATCTCGGCGACCTTCATGCCAAAGATGATCTGGATATTATTGCCGTTGCGGTTGATGCCGCTGTTGGGCACGTGGTTGATGAGGTCCTCATTGATGAGGTCCGGGTTCTTAACGTTCACGCGGAGACGCGTAAAGCAGTTCTCGAGCTCCTCGATGTTGTCCTTGCCACCAAGACCTGCGACCAGGTCGGCAATACCTGCATCGACGCCCTCTGCGGGAGCCGCGGCAACAGCGCCCTGCTTCACCGCGACAGACGCGGCGGCCTCGCCCTCGGCAACGGACTCGGCAAGCTCGGACTCTTCCTCGCGACCAGGCGTGTGGAGGTTGAGCTTCTTGATAAGGAAGGTGAAGAGGAAGAAGTACAGAGCGGCGTTGACGACTCCAAGCACCAGCATAACCGGCCAGTTGGTCTTATCGACACCGAGGACCAGGTTGGAAACCACGATGTTGATGATGCCGCCTGCAGTCGAAGCGGGCACGGAGAGGACCTTGAGCAGGACCAGGAAGATGCCGGAAAGAACCGAGTGAACGACAAAGAGCACGGGAGCGGCAAAGACAAAGAGGAAGTCCATGGGCTCGGTCACGCAGGAGAGCACGGCGGTGATGATCAGCGGGATAATAACGGCCTTGGTCTTATCCTTGTTCCCCTTGTAAGCGGTGACGATAAAGGCGAGACCGATACCGATGTAGGGCCACAGGTTGTTGAAGGTGTAGCTGTTGAAATACGTACTATCGGAGAAGGGCTGACCCGTCATTGCCATCTCGGCAACACGGATGGGATAGGCGCCGGCAATAACCTGATCACCCAGCGTCAGGGTGCCACCCACATCGGAGAACTGGAACGGGGTGTAGATGAGGTGGTGCAGACCGGTGGGAACGAGCAGCTTGTTGAGCATGCCGTAGATAAACAGACCGATGTTGCCCGACTCCTTAATGATGCCGGCAACGGAGGAGATGGCACCCTGAACCGGAGGCCAAACGATGCAGAAGCCAGCGCCCATGATCCAGGAAATGATGATCATAATCAGGAACGGGAAGCGGACGCCCGAGAACATCGAAAGGGCAATGGGGAACTGCTTGTTCGAGTACTTGTTGAACACGGCACCGGTGATGCAACCAAGGATGATGCCGCCGAACACGCCGGTATCGAGCACCTGAATGCCCATAACGGTGGCCTGGCCGGTTCCGGTAAGACCGAGCATGCCGCTCGCATCGGCAAGAGAGCCGGTGGCGTTGAGCACGATGTTGTTAGCCTGCAGGAACAGGAAGAACGACATCAGGGCAATCAGCGAAGCATGGCCCTTGTTCTTCTTTGCCATGGCGCCGGCGATGCCCACGCAGAACAGAATCGAGAGGTTGTTGATGATAAACATCAGCGACTGATAGACAACGGCGCCCACAAGCTGGAACGGACCGGAGCCCAGTACGGGGACCAAAGCGCAGATGGTCTTGTTGGTCAGAATGATGCCCACGATGAGCAGGATGCCGGCAACCGAGAGATACATCATCGGCTGAACGATCGACTTCGCGAACACCTCCAACGGCGCTTTGAAATTGAACTTCTTTTTTGCGGTCATAGCGGTACTCCCCTTCCTTTTCCGCAAATTAAGACAGATGTGCCCTGGACAAGACCGTGAGCCTTGCCTTATATCAATCGATGTGTGGGCACGTTATGCCTAGAGACCAGGTTCTCCAAGCAGGTTAACAATGTGATATGCGAGATAACTCTTCTCAGCATTGGTAACGACAACGTTATAGGTAGACGACAAGTGGGCGGCTATGGCGTCCGCGCACGAGAATGCGCACGGATACGCCGTTTCATCGATTCGGAACAGCGCGTCTCCGTTGATTTGCCCTGCCGTAGGATCGAGCGCTCGCTGTGCGAAAAACTGCAGGTGACGAACGAAACGTTCGTAAGGCAGCGAGGTGTCATCGAGGGTCGTAGCATAGCGCTTGGAAACAATCGCGAGCACGTCGCGAACAAGCTGGACCGAAACAATCAAACGATCGGAGCGTTGCGGCATGGTGGCGTTGACGATATGCAGCGTAATGAAACCCTGCTCTTCTTCGCTCATCTGAATGCCCATATACTCCTTGATAATCTGCAGCGCACGGCCCGCAAGTGCATACTCCTTGCGATAGAACTGCTGGATCTCGAGCAGCAACGGATTCTCACAGGAGACGCCCTTGCGCTCGCGCTCCAAAGCAAGGCTGATATGGTCTGCGAGAGCAATGAGAATCTTGTCGTTGATATCAACATTGAGCTCTCGACGGAGCATCTGAACAATGTCCTCGGCAATCACGAGGTTGACGGTGGGGATGGACTCCAAAAGATGTGCCAAGCGGTCAATCGTACGCGAATCCTGAGAAGTTCCCTCCTGCAACGCGTAGGTCTTTTCGATCGACGCCTCGTCGATGGCATCGCCGGCATGACGGCCAAAGCAGAGGCCTCGACCGATGACGATGAGCTCGGAGCCATCGTCCGAAGTGACCATTGCGACGTTGTTGTTAAAAACTCGCTTGATAACCACGGTACCCACCACAAGAATTTACTCGGAAAGCCAGACGACAGGCTCTTTAACAGCAACAGGGCCGGAAGCATGCTCACGAAGAGTCGAGTTCTCCGAGCGCTCGCACACGATAACGAAGACCGTGGGATCGAAGCCGGCGGCGCGGACCACGTCGAAATCGACCTCGACGAGGGGCTGGCCCGCGTCAACGTGATCACCCTGGGCAACAAGCGCATGGAAGCCCTTGCCCTCAAGTTTAACAGTGTCGATTCCGATATGCAGCATCACCTGAGCAGAGCTGTCGTCGGACATGATGCCCAGCGCGTGCTCAGTCGGAAACAGCGCCGCGACGGTGCCGGAAACAGGGGCGCACACCGTTCCCTCTTGGGGAACCACGGCAACGCCATCGCCCACTGCACGGCTGCTAAAAGCGGGGTCATTGGTATTTTCTAGATGAACAAGCTCGCCGGAAACGGGAGCGAGGATTTCGAACTCGGAAGCCGCAGTCGTCTGCTTATCCGAGCCACCCATTAGGCGAGAAAAGAAACCCATGGTGACATGTCCCTTCATAAATATAGCCCAACCAAAATCAATCGAATGCGCCCATTGAGACGCTCGCGATCAAAGACTTTGGTTAGGCCCACGTCCGAGGGGACTCGGTAACCTTCCGCATTTCTTTTACGGGGGTTATTGTAGACAAGCCCAAAGCCGGAACAATCATTATGACCGGCGAACGGTATTTTTTCTCCGATAAACGGTATTTATGCGGTACTTAGGGACGTTCCTTTTCTGCCGGCACCCGGGGACACTCCTTGCTCTGGTGCATTGGGGACAGGTTTGTTTGCACCAGGTCGGTGCAGATTAACCTGGCCCCATTGCGCCAATTTCGTATGCGCTAGATGAAGAGCTCGCATTCCTTCCGCACGACGCAAACCTTGCTCAGCATCTGGGAAACAGCGGATAGTTTGCTGGAATCAAGCTTGCGAGCACCTCGCGGACATACGGCGATGCAGCGCATGCAGGAGATGCACGCCTCGCCAGCTGCTCGTTTGGGGTCACCCTTGTCGATAGCACAAACGGGGCACGCCGCGGCGCATGCACCGCAGGAGACGCAATCCTCTGTTGCCTCGGGCGCCATGCGGTGACCTCCAGCTTGTTTATAAGGACGATTGCCGGGGATAGAGGGCTCGGACGCATCCTCAGCCAACAGCTTTTGCTGAATTTGCTGAGCAAACTCAGCAAGCTGCGCCGCATCCTGCGCATCCGGACGACCGGCAGCAAACTGTCGCGCAATGGAATGTTCTGCAATGGCCGCAACTGCCGCGATCACCCGGAATCCCGCATGCTTCGCAACGTCCTCCAGCTCTACGAGCGTGTCCTCAAACGCGCGGTTTCCGTAGACGCACACCAGAACGGCCCGCGCTCCGTTGCCGTGAACCATGCCCAACCGGTCAGCCACCACAGCCGGGATTCTACCGGCATACGCCGGCACAGAGATTACGGCCACGTCGTCCTCAGTCATCGAGACAGCGCTGAAATCTAGCCCGCTATCGGTCAGATCGACGGTAACGGTATTCTTGCCCAGTGCCCCGGCCACAAGGCCAGACACCTTCCGCGTTCCACCCGTCGGACTAAACACAATTTCGAATACGCTCATCGAGACACCCTCCCCTACGCCTGGCAACGCGTCAAGCCGCTTTCACATCCAGCCAGAGTATACGGCACGTGGGGTCCCCGTTTTAATGCACCAAGCACCCCAATGCACCCACCCTACGCTGTCTGCCTCTTCGTTTTGTATAAATTACGGTACAAATTGTATATATTTACGGGATACCGCTGTGTTCTCCTGAGGTACCCCATCCTAGCCCGTGCAAAAAACGGAGTATTCTGCAACGTAACCACGCCAGCACCGCCGCGGGTGGGCAAAACTGTAGGGCGCCGTATCATTCTAAGTCCCGACATGGCGAGAATGACGCGCCCCTGCTCCGGAAAACGGCGAAATCTGACTCAGAACGCTCGCCAGGGATATCCGAAGGCCACCGTTGGCGACGTCGGATCATATGCAGACAACTCGAACTGCAGAATACTCCAAAAAATGCACGGCGCACCCCATGGGGCCCATTGCTGCATGGCAGAAAATAGGTCCTCAGCATCCCCCAGATGCATTCCCGAGAAAATCACGTTTGAATTAGCGATGGACACGGCAAACAAAAGGGCCCGAGCGTTGTTTGCTCGGGCCCTTAGCTTGTCTCACGCTAGCGTGCGATGTGTATGTTACTTGCGCTTGCCGCCGCCGTCACCGGGACGACGGGAGCTGCCGCCGCGCTTGCCGCCACGGCCGTTGCCATAGCTGCCACGGTTATCGCGACCGCCGGCACGACCGCCACGGGAGCCGGCCTGGTTGCCGCCGCGACCACCACGGTAGCCGCCGCGACGCTCCTCGCGGGTATCGTCGTAGTTGCGCCAATCATCGCGGCGATCGCGGCTGGCACGCGGATCGCGACGATCACGCGACTCGTTAGAACGACCAGCGCCGCTGCGGCTGCCGTTACCGCGAGCACCCTCGCGACGCTCGCCGCCACGACTGCCGCGCTCTTCAAAGCGCTTGCTGCCACGGGACTCACCGCTGCGGGTGCCACGCTCGCCGCGACCCTCGCCGCCGCGACGCTCGTCACGGCCACCGCGCTCGTCATTGCGACCGGAACGACGACGATCGCCCGAACCACGCTTGCCGCCACGCGAGCCACGGCCCTCATCCTCGCGCTCAACACGGCGACGACCGCCGCGGTCCTCGTCCTCGCGGCGACGGCGATGCGCCTCGCCCTGGAACTGCTTGGCACGGCGCTCGGCACGGTTGCCGCGCGGGGCCTGCTCAACGACACCAGCACCGCCGCGCTCCTCGGCAGCCACCTCGCGGGCCACACTCTCCACGGCCTCATCCACGCGAGCCTGAACGCCCTCGCGCACGCGGGTCTTGCCGCCACGCTTGGGACGACTCGGACGCTCGCCGTCGCCGCGACGCTCGTCGCGACCGCGGTTGGAACGACCGGCCACATCGCCGTAGTCATCGCCGTTGCGCTTGCCGTCGCGACGTGCCTGCTCAAGCTTCTTCTTGCTCTTGGACTTGCCGCGCTTGGTCTTCTTCTTCACCTTAAAGGCCGCAGGGTCGCGCTCGGGATCAACCGCAGGCGGATTGGGGCCCACATGCAGGTCGCCGGCCTCATAGATGTCGGCGGTCTTGTCCATGAGCTTCTCGATCTCGTAGAACTCGTCCACGTCCTGCTCGGTCACAAACGTGATGGCCCAGCCCAGCTCACCGGCACGGCCCGTACGGCCAATACGGTGGATGTAGTCGGTCGGCTCGGCCGGCACGTCAAAGTTCACGACGTAGCGCACGTCACTAATGTCGATGCCGCGGGCAAGCACGTCGGTTGCCACCAGCACGTCGACGGTACCGTCGCGGAAGGCCGAAAGCGCGCGCTCGCGCTGGGCCTGGCTGCGGTTGCCGTGGATCGCGGCGGCCTTGATGCCCTTGCGCTCCAGACGACGGCAGCAGCTGTCGGCACGGTGCTTGGTGCGCATAAAGACGATAGTACGCTCCGGGCCCTCTTTCTTGAGAAACTCGGGCAACAGGTTGTTCTTGGCCTCGATGGACACCGGGAACACAAACTGGTCAACGGTGTCGGCGGTCGACGTGGCCGGCGCGATCTCCACGCGGGCCGGGTCGCTCACCAGGTCGGTGATCTCGCCCACGGCCTCCTCGTCGAGGGTCGCCGAGAACAGCAGCGTCTGACGCTCTGCCGGGGTCTCGCGCACAATGCGGCGGACGGCGGGTAAAAAGCCCATGTCAAGCATGCGGTCAGCCTCGTCGAGCACCAGCACCTTGACCTCGTCCAGGTGGCAGGCACCCTGCTCGATCAGATCGACCAGACGGCCCGGCGTGGCGACCAGAATGTCGCAGCCGTACTTGAGTTCCGCGGTTTGCGGCTTGTAGCTCACGCCGCCCACGACGGTCACGGCAACATGACCGGTGACGTCGGCGATTTTGCTTGCGACCTCGTCGATTTGCTGGGCAAGCTCGCGCGTAGGGGTGATGACGAGCATCACGGGGCCGCGGCCGTTGCCCTCGGGCTTTTTAGCACCGCGATGGCGGTTGCGGCCGCCGCGCTCGCGCACGGGCTTGGGAGGAGCGATGTGTTCCAGATTGTTCATGGTCGGCAGCAAAAAGGCGGCCGTCTTGCCGGTGCCGGTCTGAGCGGCGGCAAGCAAGTCGCGGCCCTCGAGCACCACGGGGATCGAACCGGCCTGCACGGGCGTCGGCGCCGTGTAGCCCAGGTTCTCGATAGCACGGAGCATCTCGTCCGAAAGTCCCAGCTCGTCAAAGGCGGGCAGGCTCTCGGTGGCGGACTCGACGGCCTGGGCAGCATTGGCCTCATCGGCGGCATCGAAGGCAGCCTGGGTCATGGCCTCGCGGGCCTCGTCCAGAATCTCGGCGTCCGTAACGTCGGATACAGAATTACGCATATGTTGTTGTTCCTTATCTGCACGCGCAATGGGCACGGCATGCGGCCGCGCGGGCGTGCTTGGTAGTGCGCTAATACATACAAAAACGGGTGCGCACAGAGAGGACGTTGCTCAGCACGCTGGCGATCGCTTTGGCAGCCCTATCACGCGCCGTCCAGACGCAGCAGCTCTAAGCGATGGAGCAGATTCGCCGCCGGTTAGTATACCCGTACTCCGTATGCCCCCACGTAAACCACAGATGACGAGGCGGACGGGGCGGGCCTGGCTGATTGTCTCAATCTGTAACAGTTAACGAGTAAAATCGGTCCTAATTGTTATAGATCAAGACAGAGGGGGATTTCCGTCCAGTCCAAACCAAATCTCTCGGTCTTCCTGCAATTTCGAACATGTGGCCTATAATGTTGCTTTGGTTACGCTATATATTGCGCAGCCATTTAATACGTCGCCCACCGGGGGCCATTAATTCCTATCGCCATATTGGCTAGGAAGCAATCAAAGGAGGTATCCGTGGCAGCAGAGACGCCTTGCTCGGTCCTCTATAACGATATTCGCTCGTTCGGCGGTCTTAAACATCTCGAGATCGCCCGAATGCTCATCAATGGAAACTCTTATCTCGGCAGTACCCTGCTCGAGAAATGCTCTTCCAACCGCTCGTATCTCACCCGTTACATCGTCCATCGCAAGCCTGACCAGTGCGCGCCCTCCATCTACAGCGACTTTACCGTCACCACGCTCAACCTTTCCTCGGCAATCTGCAGCAAGCTCGGCGGCGGCGAGTCCGCCTATCGGGCAATCGCCGAGCACTATCGCGGTCCGGCCGCCAACGAAATGATGTCGGCTCTCGCCAGCTACAAACTGGACAGCCGCCTATATGCAAATGCCCTCAATCGCATCGACAACTTTGACGGCAATGCCGTGCGCGAGAAAAGCACGCTTTACCTTATGCTCTTTGTGGCAACGGGGGCGCTCGCCGACCCCGTTCAGGGCGTGGCCACCGTCGAGCGCTTTTGCGACAGCAAGACGGGCGGGCACTTTGGCACCACCGAAACTACCGTCGGACGTGGCTTTATGAGCAGTCTGGAGCAGCCGCGCACCGTCGCCCCCAACCTCGGTCTGCTCAGAACCCATGCCGACAACTGCGCCGACATGCAAATCCATCCCCTCACACGCGATCCGCGCGGCACCGTGATTGGTTCTTTGCCCAAAACCTCGCCCAGCATCACCGATGTGGGCGCCGACGCATCGCGCGAGCATCTTCGCATTTGGCTTGAGGGTGAGCACTGGTACGCCCAGGGCCTTGGATCGACCAACGGCACGGTACTCGAATCGGGTGCAGGCGACGGCGATATTGTGATTGAGCCGCCGCGCGACCAACGCGAGCCCGGCAAGATCTATCCCCCCGTGGAAATCGAAAACAGCGACAGGCTCCATCTGGGTCTCTACACGACATTCCTTGTCATTGTGGACTAGAGCGGACGGCGATCGAAAGACGGTCGCCGTCCGTCTTTCGTCTTCTACCTTCTGCGTCGTAAACGACAATACTCAGCGGTATACGTGGACAGTGCGGCTATCATGGTACTTTACCGATATCCGCACTGCTCACGTATACGCGCGGCAACCCATGCCAGACAAAGGAACGCCATGGATACTACCGATAGCGCCTATGGCGACAAACTCATCCGTCTTGACACGTTCGACACCGCCGTGGCGGTCGACCCCAGCGCCGAGGACGACGCCAAGCGTCGGTTTATGACGCTTATTCTCCAGACGGCCCACCGCAACAACGGCAACATCGGACACGTGCTGCGCGTGACCAACACGAGCGGCGAGGTCTTTGCCGTCAAGCTACTCAAGGACAACGCCATCCTTTCCGGCCAAGCCCCCGACCGCTCCGCCGAGCAATCGACAGCGCACCTGGCCAGCACCGCCGCGCTGTTCGAGGAGTACCGTCATCTGTGTACCGTCTCGCACCTGCGCGGATTTCCGCGCGTCTATGGCTACGGATCGTGCGAGGATGACCCTCTCATCCTCATGGAGTGGGTCGAGGGCACCTCGCTCAAGCAGGCGCTGCCCCTGCTTCCGCACGACGCCTCGGGCGGGCTGACCACCCAGATGGTCGCCGCCGTCGGAAACGCCGTGCTTCGTGCGCTCTTGATGACCCAAGGCCTCGTGAATCCGGTCATCCATCGCGACCTGTCGCCTGCCAATATCATGTTCCGCACCACTAGCCGAACGCTCGAGCAGCAGATTGCCGATTGCTCCTTTGACCCCTGCCTCATCGACATGGGCTCCGCGACCATGGCTCTCGGCGACGACACGATCACCCGGCGCGCCGACATCTGGCGTTTTGCCACGCCCGCATACGCCGCGCCCGAGATGCTCACGCAGGATATCGAAGGCATCGCGGCCCTTCGCCGTTCGCCGGCAATCGACGTCTATGCGCTTTCGAGCATTCTGTACCAGCTCTACAGCGGTCGCAAACCGTTTGACTTTGAGTCGACGGACGCCGCTGCAACCGGCTCGTTCTATCTCGTAAAGACCAAGACCAAGCCGGCACCGCTCGAGCCGCGCTGCGAGGGCGATGAGGCGCTCGTCCAGATCATCATGAAGGGTCTCTCAGTCGAGCAGTGCGATCGTCCCACCGAGCAGCAGATGCTCGAGGTGCTCTCGGCATACCTCACCGACGCCGAATCCGAAGGCCGCGAAGGCGCAGGAGACGAGGCCGCAATCGATATCGATTCTGGCACGCACCTTAAGGTCGACGTCGCCGGCGAGCGCGCGCGAGAGATCCTGGAGCAGGCCCGGCACGACGCCATGACCCGCCGCCGCTTTATTATCGGTGGCGTTGTCGCAGCCGTTGCGGGGCTCTGCGTTATCGGGGCCGCAACCCGTGGCTTTGGCATCCCCGACTACCTGGACGGCATCCGCGGTTCACTTGACGACTACACCTGGGATCAGTTGCAGGAGATTTCGCTCAAGATTAAGGCTGCCGAGACCCGTAGCGAGGCACGCGAGATTGCCAAGCGCTATCATCTGCTCGATGACAACGGGCATATCCCCTATCCATGCACCAAGCGCGTCACGCTCACCAACGGGCTGCAGGTTGGCGCGCAGCTCGTGGGCATCCGCCACGACGAGCTTCTAGACGGGACGGGCAAGGCCGGACTGACGTTTATGTTCGACGCCGGCATTGCCGAGCGCGATGCCGCGGCCCAACCGCCGAGCGCCGGCTGGGCAGATTGCGAGCTGCGGGAATGGCTCGATAGCGACGGCCTTAAGCTGCTGCCCAACGAGCTGCGCGCACTCATCAAATCTGTCAAAAAGATCTCGAATAACGTTGGCGCCGCCAGAAGCGCATCGTGCCTGAGCGAGCTGCCCGCAACTCTTTGGCTGCCCGCCATGGTCGAGCTGTGCGGAGTGCAGCCGCCCGAGTCGTTTACCGAGGGCTTTCACTACCTGGCCGACATCTATAACGGCGAGGGCAAGGAGTATCAGCTCTTCCGCGAGCTCAAGGTGAGCCCGTATTCCACGAACGAGACGATGGTCCGCCAGTGGAAGGGCAAGGACACCTGCTGGTGGGAGCGCACGGTGAGCCCCGACTCATCGGAGACCGAAGGCACGCTCTATTTGAATCGCGTTGGACACGACGGCGACGTCTTTACGTACGCAACGCCTGCGGACAAGCCAAACAAACGAACCTGTGTGATCCCCGGATTCTGTATCTAGAGAGCGGGCGTCTTGCCGTGACGGGACCCCTCCCCGGCAATTGTCTCGATCTGTAACAGTTAGAGGTCATTTTCCCTGCTAGATGTTACAGATTGAGATGATTGGTTGGGACGGTCCATCGGCCAACCATCCATCCTCATCTGTAACGAAATCTCATATATTATTTCTGTACTGGACACCCCCAGGGGGTATGGGTGTATAGTATCGGCAGGTTAACACTTTCAACACCGAACCACAGAAAGGAGGAGCCATGGCTCAAGATAAGTTTGATGTGGGCGGCATGACGTGCGCCGCTTGCCAGGCGCACGTGGACCGCGCCGTCAGCAAGCTCGACGGCGTCCAAAGCGTCGCGGTCAACCTGCTCGCCGGTTCCATGATGGTCGACTATGACCCCGCGCAGGTCTCCCCCGACGATATCTGCAGCGCTGTCGATCGCGCTGGCTACTCGGCCTCGCCCGTCAGCACGGGCACCGACGCCGCCCAAAACGGCAGTACGCAAGCCAGGTCCGGCGCCGCCCATATGGAGTCGCCCACCAAAAAGCTGGAGGCCGCTGCCTCTGCCATGCGTACCCGCCTCATCATCTCGATCATCTTCCTCATCCCGCTGTTTTACACAGGCATGGGGCACATGCTCGGCTGGCCGCTGCCCGGCATCTTCACCGACCATACCCACAGCATGACACTCGCGCTCACCGAGCTCGTCCTGCTCATCCCCATCGTCTACGTCAACGACGCGTACTTTATCAACGGGTTTAAATCGCTCGCGCACGGCGCGCCCACCATGGACGCCCTTATTGCCGTGGGCGCCACCGCCTCCATCGCCTGGTCGCTCTACGCCATGTTCATCATGGCCGACCAGCTAGCCGCAGGTCAGGTGCACGAGGCCATGATGACGAGCATGGACAACCTGTATTTTGAGAGCGCTGGCACCATCCTGTCGCTCGTCACCGTGGGCAAATACCTCGAGACGCGCAGCAAGTCCAAGACCGGCGGCGCTATCGAGGCGCTCATCGACTTAGCACCCAAGACCGCGACCGTCGTGGCAGAGGACGGCAGCGAGGCCACCGTCGACGTCGATGCCATTCTGCCCGGCCAGGTGCTGCGTGTGCGCCCCGGCGAGTCCATCCCCGTTGACGGCGTGGTGCTCGAGGGCAGCTCGGCCGTGGACGAAAGCGCGCTCACCGGCGAATCCATTCCCGTGGAGAAGACCGCCGGCGACACTGTCAATGCGGCCACGGTCAACCGCACGGGCTCGTTTACCTTCCGCGCCACGCGTGTGGGTGCCGACACGTCGCTCGCCAAGATTATCCAGCTCGTCGAGGACGCCAACGCCACCAAGGCGCCCATCGCCCGCATGGCCGACAAGGTCGCCGGCGTGTTCGTGCCCGTGGTGCTTGTAATCTCTGCCATAACTTTTGTGGCGTGGATGGCGCTGACCGGAAGCATCAACGAAGCGCTTACCTCCGCCGTCGCCGTGCTGGTGATCAGCTGCCCGTGTGCGCTGGGCCTGGCCACGCCCGTCGCCATTATGGTCGGCACCGGCAAGGGCGCCGAGATGGGCATTCTCTTTAAGAGCGCCGAGGCGCTGGAGAACCTGCGCAGCGTGGGCACCGCGGTGCTCGATAAGACGGGCACGGTCACCCGCGGCAAGCCTGCCGTGACCGACATTGTGGTTGCCGCGCGCGCCGACGGCTCGCCCGCCATGAGCGAAAAAGCGCTGCTCAAGCTGGCCGCCGCGCTGGAGCGCTCGAGCGAGCACCCGCTGGCCGAGGCGATTATGGCCGAGTGCGAGGCGCGCGGAATCGTCGCACGCATGGTCGAGGACTTTGCCGCCGTGCCCGGGCGAGGCGTTACGGCACGCGAGGGGCAGAATGTCATCGCCGCCGGCAACGTGCGTCTGATGGACGAGCTGGGCGTGAAGGTTCCCGCCGGCCTTGCCGAACAGTTCGCGGCCGAGGGCAAGACGCCACTGCTCTTTGCCAAGAACAGCGAGCTTGTCGGCACCATCGCCGTGGCGGACGAGGTCAAGGAGACGAGCGCCGGGGCCATCGCCGCACTGCACTCGCTTGGCGTCGACGTGCGCATGCTCACCGGCGACAACCGCGTGACAGCCGAAGCGATCGCCCGCCGCGTGGGACTGAGCAGCGAGCAGGTCATCGCCGACGTCCTCCCCGCCGACAAGGAACGCCACGTGCGCGAGCTGCAGGATGCGGGCAGCAAGGTCGCCATGGTGGGCGACGGCATCAACGACTCCCCCGCCCTGGCGCGCGCCGACGTGGGCCTTGCGATCGGCACCGGCGCCGACATCGCCAAGGAGGGGGCAGATGTGGTGCTCATGCGCAGCGACCTCATGGACGTCGCCCGCGCCATCGAGCTGTCGCGCGCCACGATCCGCAACATCAAGCAGGACTTGTTCTGGGCGCTGTTCTACAACGGCATCGGCATTCCGCTTGCCGCGGGCGTGTTCTTCCCCCTCACCGGTTGGCAACTCTCGCCGATGTTTGGCGCCGCGGCCATGAGCCTGTCGAGCGTGTGCGTCGTAAGCAATGCGCTGCGCCTGCGAACTTTTAAACCATCAGTTGCGGTGAAATAAGGCGTAACATGCTTAGCTAAACCGCTATTTAGTCCGTATTCCACCACAACTTTAGGTACTCAACGAAAAGGAGATAATCATGAACTACATCGTTAAAACGTCTGGCCTCATGTGCGGCCACTGCGACGCTACTGTCGAGACGGCACTGCTCAACGTGGCCGGCGTGACCGACGCCGACGCCGATCACGAGACCCAGACCGTCCAGGTGGAGTGCGCCGACACCGTGACCGCCGAGCAGCTCGCCGCCGCCGTCGAGGGCGCCGGGGAGAAGTTCCACGCCCTGTCCGTGACCGCCGCATAGCAGGCGCTGCCTACTCAATCCTCAGAAGTTGCGGTGAAATACGGACTGTTGTGCCGCCTAGGCCTTTAAACGGTCCGTATTTCACCGCAACTGACAGGGATATCCGAAAGATCGACCAGAAACGAGGACCCGCCATGATGGCAGACCACAAATCGGTGACCCGCATGCTCAAGACGGCACGCGGCCAGATCGACGGCATCTTGCGGATGGTCGATGAGGACCGTTATTGCGTCGATATCTCCACGCAGCTCATGGCCACACAGGCGCTCCTCGCGCGCATTAACGCCGACGTGCTCAAGGCGCATATCGAGGGCTGCGTGACTTCGGCAATCGAATCGGGCGACGAAGACCTCAAAGCCGCCAAGCTCGCCGAGATCGAACGCATCGTCGACAAGCTCTCCAAGTAATTGGGGCATTGGGGACAGACTTCTTTGCACCGTCTTGGTGCTCCGGGGACAGGTATGTTTGCACCACATTGGCGCAGATTAACCTGTCCCCCTTGCTCTAAATCGGGTATAAAGGCGTGCAGCATATCGAACGAAAGGCAATTTGCATGAATGACTTTATGAAGGGTCGCAATGGTGCTGACGAACTCACCATCGTGATGGGTTTTGCCGGCATCGTCATCGCGATGATCGGATCGATAGTCCGCATCCAGTGGCTTAGCTGGATCGCCATCGCCGTGATCGTGCTCGGCGTGCTGCGCGGCCTGTCCAAAAACATCGATGCACGTCGCAAGGAGAACGAGGCTTTTGTCGCCGCGACCGCGAACGTCCCCGGCCTAGGCAAGTTCGTCGCCAGCTTGGGCGGTGGCGCTGCAGCGGCCAGCACCTCGCGCGCGGCCGGCACCAGCAAGGAAGACTTTGAGCGCGCCAAGCGAACGGCCAAGAAGATGTGGAAGGGCCGCAAGACCACGGCGTACCTCAAGTGCCCCAACTGCGGCCAGATGCTGTCCGTCCCCAAGGGCAAGGGCAAGATCCGCGTCACCTGCCCCAAGTGCCACGCCAAGATGGAAACGCGCTCATAGCCGCCATACCATGGGACAAAATAAAAGCCGAGGCCTCGCACTGGGACCTCGGCTTTTTTGATTATGGCAAAGGGACCGTCCCTTTGTCACGTCTACGCCACGCCGTCGCGGGCAAGCTCCTCGGCCAACGCCTCGGCAGGCATGGCCATAATCGCGTCGAGCTCGGCGTCCACCTCGGGAATACGCTTCACCTTGAGCTTGCGCACCAGATCACCGCGACACATCACGTGCGTCGGATCACGCAGTGCGCACAGGTCATCGAGCGGGTTCTCGCGCGTCACCAGAATATCGGCGGCCTTGCCGCACTCGATTGTGCCGGTCTCGCCGCCCAGCCCCAGCAGCTCGGCATTGACCTGCGTGGCCGTATGCAGCGCGAAAGCGTTGCCCACGCCGACATACTTGGCAAAATAGGCCACCTCACGCCACATGTCGTACTGCGTCACGAACGGGCAGCTCGAGTCCGTGCCAAGGCCCACCTTAACGCCAGCTTCCAGTGCGGCACGGGCGCTCTCGATGATGCCCGAGCACACGATGTCACCGTTCTTCTTTTGTGTATCGGTCGAATGGGTCTTTTCCGGGTCGAGCAATACAAACGGCAGCGCCGGGCTGATAGTGCAGGTAACGCTGGGCGCACGCCCCTCGAGCTGCGTGCCCGCGGCGCCGCGGTACAGTTCCAAGATCTCGGGAGTCATCGGGGCACCGTGCTCGATCGTATCGACGCCGGCCTCAAGCGCGGCCTTCACGCCTTCGGTGCTCTCGACATGAGCCATAACCGGCAGGCCCACCTCGTGCGCCGCCTTGCACGCCGCCGCGGCAACCTCGACCGGCATACGCAGCACACCCGGCTCGCCCACCTCGGTAGCGTCGAACACGCCGCCCGTCACGAACAGCTTGATGACGTCGGCACCGCGCGCATACAGGTCGCGCACCTGTTCGGCTGCCTCGGCGGGACTGTTGGCCACCTGGGCGAACAAACCCGCACCATGGCCGCCCGGCACCGTGACACCCGTTCCCGGCGCCACCAGGCGAGGACCTTGATACTTGCCGGCATCGATAGCATCGCGCACGGCAAGATCGGCAAACAGCGGGTCGCCCGCGCCGCGCACCGTGGTCACGCCACTTGCCAGTTGTTGTTGGGCGCTGCCCTTAAGAATATGGCGCACGATGGCGCGCCCCACGGGATTATCGAGCTTCTTCATCAGCGCGCCCGCATCGCCCGCCGAAACCGGCTTGCCCGAACCGCACAGATGCACATGCATATTGATGAGGCCTGGCATGAGATACGCACCTGCCAGGTCGATAACCTCGGCACCCGCAGGCGCCTGCGCCACAGCACTCGGCCCCATCCACGTGATGACACCGCGCTCAACGGCCACGGCCATATCGGGCTGCGGCTCCATATGTTTCGAGCCATCCAGGACGGTCGCATTGATAAACAACGTGGAACGATCGGCAGACGCCATATCGAGCTCCTCCCTCACGATTAACTTGAACATTTGTCCATTATCACCTAATGCAGCGACCTAAAGTCGAACATATCGGTTAACGGAGGGACGAGAGGATGTGGGGGACGGAATACGTTGCAGTCCCACCCCAGCGAAACCAGGGAAATGTCTCAATCTGTAACAGGTACTGGGTTATTGGGCCCCCTGATGTTACAGATTGAGACAAAACCTCTCAGCGCCCATACCACTGACGTCTCCACTCCTCAGCCAAATCGGGCCGTCGCGGAATACCCGCCAGCCTCATTTTCTCGACCAGCTTCCCCGGGTTCTTGAGTTCATCAAACGTGAACCGAAACACCTTGAGCCCGAGCATTGTCAGATGAGATTCCCGCTGGCGCTCTGCCACGAACGGGTCGACCGACTCCCGACCCTCGCCGTTCTGCAAGGCATACTTCCCCTTTCCGTCGAGCTCGCCGATGACACATGTCCCGTCCTCGAGCCTCCAGAAATAATCGACCCGAAACACCTGGCTCAAATCGAGCGGATCGCGAAACTCCACCTGCAACTCCGGAACCGGAAAGCCGTATGCAATAAAGAACGCCCGAAAGCGAGACTCGCCGCCGTTCTCGGACAGCCCGTCCGCATGCGACGCAATCACCTGAGCTCTGCGATACCCTCGCCTGCCCTCGCAATCGGCCTGGAGCCGCTCGCAGAGGTCGTCGCGCGACATGCCCTTCGCCCGCAATGCAGAATCGGCGATCGCCAGACCATACGAAAACGGCGCACGCAGCAGACAATCCTCCACCGTGCGCCAAAACGGCGTCACCCGCACGCCATCGACTTGCTCAAGCACACCCGCCGTCTGCGGACGCAGCAGCCTACACCCCATACTCAATGTCACCGAACATCCCGTTTTGACCAAGTAACGCGGCCCGAGCAGATCATTCGGCACCTCCAGACCCCACAAAAGTGCCGCGTCATAACCCCAAAACGCCCAATCGGGATGAAACTCCGCAAGCCCCTTGATGGTCCACCGAGCCCGCTCCGACGGCGTCAACGCATCCCATTCATGCTGAAAACAGAATAGATGCGATTCGGGCTCCGCAATATCGTCTGTGCCCACATGGCGCCGCAGCCACATGAGCTCGGCATTGTCGTGCGTTACAAGCAGCACGCCTTGTTCAGCCGCCTCCGTGAGTCTGGCGAGCATCCTATTCCGCGCCAACGTGTTGCGAGTCGTATGCTTGTGTTTAAAAACGGTATTAGACACTTTCATCACCACCACGTCAGACAAATGGACCATCGTCACCGTTGCCTCCGCTGACAAATGTCTTGATCTGTAACAGGAAGACGGTCTTTGAGCCTCTAGTTGTTACAGAACAAGATCTTTCGACAGCCGCCAACCTTCCGTCTCAATCTGTAACAGGTAGGTCGAGTTTTGGCCTGTAGATGTTACAGATTGAGACATTCCCCCAACCAGGTGCCAAACGTCTCGATCTGTAACAGTTAGACGTTCTCCAGGGCCCTAAACGTTACAGATTTAGACAAATCAGCAGCGCCCAAGCATTCGTCTCGATCTGTAACAGGTAGACCGGTTTTTTGTCCCTAAACGTTACAGATCGAGACAAATAGACACGCGGCGGCGCTGCGACAGCCCATCCCCTACTCCCATTCCTGCTCGTAGATGTTGAGCGACTTTACGTACCGCCCCTGGGCGCCCATGATGTCGCGGACCAGACGCAAGAAGAAACTGATGCACGAAGTGTCAAAGCCATCCTGCAGGTCCTCCGGATGCACCGCACCAGGCCCATCGACCGCCGTGTCACTCAGGCGTGCGATGTCATACAGATAGAGTTGTCCCGCCGTCAGCCAGACATCGTCGACGCAGGCGAGGCGCACCGCAATCGCTCCGTCGCTCCAATGCTCCTTTTGCACGATATGCGGGTCGTAGACATCAAAGCGACAGTCGGTGCGCGTGTCCTTCAGCGCGACCATACCAGTCGCAGGATCCTTGTCCAAAATGCCAAAGCGCGAGAAATACTGCGTGTCGCGTACCTGCTCGAGCCGCTTGAGCGAGGCAGGCGAAAGCGATGTCGGCGGCTCTTCAACATACAGCTCGAGCAGCGTCTTGCCATGGCGATAGGGGCGCTCGAAGAGCAGCCAATCGGTAAATGCCATGTTGTAGGCCATGATTTCGTTTTGCGAAGGCTCGGTGCAATAGCTGAGCCACGGGTCGACAATGATCTCGAACTGTTCGCGCGCCGGCTCCAAAAACTGGAACTTCCGCAGCATCCAAAAATGGGCCATGTCGGCAATATCGTTGCCGACGGCTTCGGCTAGCTGCGCTCGGTCTAAAGCGTGGTCAGTCATGGCATCCTCCTTAAACTGATAGACTTCAATTTGAGCTTACGAGGAGGGTGGTCGGCCACGACCAGCGCGGGCAAAATAGGCCTCCGGCTGCAAACCAGATGCTGACCAAGCACTTGACGAAAAGCTTGACCGAAAATGCGCACCGCAACAAAACCGCAGGTAAACATAGACGGCAAACCCGTCCTTTTGAGCCAAGCGCCCCCGGCCATCACAGAAACAGCAGAGCGCCACAGCTCAAGAAGACGCCGAATGGACACTCGCGCGTCGACAAACGGGCAAATCGCTCACAAAGAGTGTCCCCAACGACTAGACAAAAAATGACTAGTCATTGGGGACGTTCTTAAATAACTACTTTACAGCTCCAGCGCATCGGCGACTTCGGCCGCGCAGGCCAGGGCATCGGCCATAGCGTTCACCACGAGCGAGCTGCCGTAGCGAGCATCACCCGCCACATGCACCGGTGCGGCATCTGCGGCGACGCCGTCGACACGCGCCGCAAGATGCGAGCCCTCGGCGACCATCACAGGCAGCGGGCGGCCCGCCGTGGCAACAGGTACGCCGACAGCTTCGAACACGCTGCGCTCCGGACCCGTAAAGCCACAGGCGATGAGCACCAGCTGGGCCGGCACCTCGTGCTCGGAGCCCGCGATGCGTTCGGGCTTGCCGGCCGACCAATCCAGATCGACCACGCGCAGGCCCGCTGCCGCGCCCTTCTTGTCCAGCAGCACCTCGAGTGTATCCACGCCCCAGGCACGCATCTCGCCGCCCATGGCAGCGATAGCCTCCTGCTGACCGTAGTCGGTCTTCTTAACGTTGGGCCACTGCGGCCAAGGGTTGCTCGCCGCACGCTTATCGGGCGCGGCCGGCAAGAACTCAAACTGGCGCACACTGCGCGCACCCTGGCGCACCGCGGTGCCCACGCAGTCGTTGCCGGTATCGCCGCCGCCAATGACCACAACGTCCAGGCCACGCGCGTTCACCGCGGGCTCACCACCATCGAGCACCGAGACGGTCGAAGCCGTCAGGTAGTCCACGGCATACACCACGCCCGGGGCATCCACATTCGTAGCCGAAAGACCGCGGGGTGCACGAGCGCCGGCAGCCACCACAACGGCGTCAAAGCCATTGAGCTTGGCCGCCACCGCAGGGTTCGTAACGTCAGCACCCAGCTCGAACACAATGCCCAGCTCGCGCATAAGTGCCACGCGACGCTCGACAACGGACTTCTCGAGCTTCATGTTGGGAATGCCGTACATGAGCAGACCGCCCGGGCGATCATCGCGCTCAAATACCGTCACACGGGCACCGCGACGTGCAAGCTCCCATGCTGTCACCAGACCAGCAGGACCAGAGCCCACCACGGCAACCGTGGGTGCATCCTCCCCTGCCGGCTCAAAGCGGCGCGGACCGCCATTTGCCCACTCATGGTCGCTGATCGCACGCTCGTTGTCATGGATCGTCGTGGGTTGGCCATCGACCGAACCCAGGTTGCACGCGGCCTCGCACAACGCCGGGCACACGCGACTCGTAAACTCGGGCATGGGCGAGGTGAGCGACAGGCGCTCGGCAGCCTCATCCCAGCGGCCACGGTACACCAGCTCGTTCCACTCGGGAATCAGGTTGTGCAGCGGGCAGCCGCTCGGGCGTGCCTTGCCAAAGCTCGCGCCCATCTGACAAAACGCCACACCGCACATCATGCAGCGGCTCGCCTGGGCACGGCGCGCATCGTCGTCGAGCTCCACGTACAGCGGATCGAAATCGCGGCTGCGCTCCTCCACGGGGCGCAGCTCGTGGGTCACGCGATCGATATCAAGAAAAGCACCGGGCTTACCCATGGCACTTACGCCTCCTTCTTGGTCGAAGCAACAGAGCTGGCGGTGGCGGGCGCAGCGCCAGCGACACCACCCACCACATCAAAGCGAGCGACATCGGCGGCGTCGGCGCGACCGGTCACAATGTCAAACGCCAGCTCCTCGGCCTGCGCATGCGTCTTGCCGACGGCCTCGGCGGCGGCGACAATCGCCAGCACGCGCTCGTACTCGGTTGGAATGACCTTCACAAAGTGCTTGCTCATCGAGTCGAAGCTGTAAAGCAGCTTAATGCCGCGCGGGCTCTGCGTCGCGTCCACGTGCTCCTGGATGAGCGCACGAATCTGCGCCAGCTCGCCGGCCGTCGGGGCCTTGAGCTCAACGCTCTCGTGGTTCACGCGGGCATCGAGCGTGCCGTACTGATCGAAGACATAAGCCACGCCACCCGTCATACCTGCGGCGAAGTTCTGCCCGACCTCGCCCAAGATGAGCGCCAGACCGCCCGTCATGTACTCGCAGCCATGGTTGCCGCAGCCCTCGACCACCACCGTGGCACCGGAGTTGCGTACGCCAAAGCGCTGGCCTGCCAGGCCGTTGATGAAGCCGCGGCCGCTCGTAGCGCCAAAGAACGCAACGTTGCCCACGATGATGTTCTCGTCGAACTTGTAGGTCGCATGCGGGTTGGGGCGCACCGATACCTCGCCGCCCGAAAGACCCTTGCCAAAGTAGTCGTTGGCGTCGCCGCACACGTTGAGCGTAATGCCGCGCGGAAGGAACGCGCCAAAGCTCTGACCGGCCGAACCATCGCAATCGATGGTGATGGAGCCGGCGGGCAGACCCTCGGGATGCGCCTTGGTCACCGCGTTGCCCAAAATAGTGCCCACGCAGCGGTTGACGTTGGCGATGTCGGCGCGGAAGCGAATCGGGCGCAGGTGCGCACGGGCATCGGCCGTATAGGGCACAAACAGCGTAGAGTCGAGCGTCTTGTCGAGCTCGCTGTCCGCAGCCATCTGGGGCAGGAAGTGACGGCCGTCGGCGCCCGGGATGTGGGCACCAAACTCACAGGTCGCGCTTGCCAGCACGGGCGACAGATCGAGCAGGTTGGCCTTGCGGTTGCCCGGGACCTCGATCTGGCGCAGGCACTCGGGATGGCCGACCATCTCGTCGACGGTGCGGAAGCCCAGGCTCGCCATGACCTCGCGCAGCTGCTCGGCAACAAAGAGCATAAAGTGCTCGACGTGCTCCGGCTTGCCGCGGAAGCCGCGACGCAGGCGACAGTTTTGCGTAGCGATGCCGGCCGGGCAGGTATCCTGCTGGCAGTCGCGCTGCATGAGGCAGCCCATGGAGATGAGCGGCATGGTCGCAAAGCCAAACTCCTCGGCGCCCAACAGACAGGCGACGGCAACATCGGTGCCGTCCATGAGCTTGCCGTCGACCTCGAGCACCACGCGGGAGCGCAGGCCATTTTGCAGCAGCGTCTGCTGGGCCTCGGCAAGGCCAAGTTCTAGCGGCAGGCCCGCATGCCAGATGGAATCGCGCGCCGCGGCACCCGAGCCGCCGTTATGGCCGCTGATCAAAATCTTGTCGGCGGCACCCTTGGCCACGCCGGTAGCAATGGTGCCGACACCGGCCTCGCTGACCAGCTTGACCGACACGCGCGCGCCGGGGTTGGCGTTCTTAAGATCGAAGATCAGCTCTGCCAGGTCCTCGATGGAGTAGATGTCGTGGTGCGGCGGAGGCGAGATCAGGCCAATGCCGGGCGTGGACTGACGGACCTCGGCAATCCAGGGGTAGACCTTCTTGCCGGGCAGGTGTCCGCCCTCGCCGGGCTTGGCGCCCTGGGCCATCTTGATCTGAATCTCGAAGGCGCTGCACAGGTAGCGGCTCGTCACGCCAAAGCGCGCGCTTGCCACCTGCTTGATGGCGGAATTCTTGGAGTCACCGTTGGCCAGCGGGGTCTCGCGACGCGGATCCTCGCCGCCCTCGCCCGAGTTGGAACGACCGTGCAGGCGGTTCATGGCGATGGCCATGCACTCGTGTGCCTCTTTGCTGATGGAGCCGTACGACATGGCGCCGGTGTTAAAGCGGCGGACGATGTTGAGCGCGGGCTCCACCTCGTCGAGCGAAACCGGCGTGCGGCCGCTGGCATTAAAGTCGAGCAGGTCGCGCAGGCGCACGGCACGGCCGGTGCGGTGCAGGCGGGCGCTGTACTCCTTAAAGGTGTCGTAGCTGTCCTCGCGGCAGGCGGTCTGCAGCAGGTAGACGGTCTGGGGGTCGATCAGGTGGTCCTCGCCGCCGAGCGGGCGCCACTTGGTCAGGCCCAGCGTGGGCAGCTGATCGGGAGCCGGACTCTTAAGGATGGCGAGCGCGGCGTCGTAGCGCTCATTTTGCTCGCGCTCAACGTCCTTGACACCCATACCGCCCACACGGCTCACCGTGCCGGCGAAGTACGCATTGACGAACTCCGGCGTAAAGCCCACGGCCTCGAAGATCTGCGCCGAATGGTAGCTCTGCACCGTGGAGATGCCCATCTTGGACATGATGGAGACGATACCGGCGGTTGCAGCCTTGTTGTAGTTGTCGATGCCCTGTTCGGCCGTCACGTCCAGGTCGCCGTGCGCCGCCAGGTCGCGAATGCACGCATGCGCGTTGTACGGATAGATGCCGCTCGCGGAATAGCCCACCAGCGCCGCAAAGTCGTGCGGAGACACGGCATCGCCGCACTCCACCACGATGTCGGCAAAGGTACGCACGCCGGCGCGGATCAGGTGGTTGTGCACGCAGCCCACAGCGAGCAGCGACGGCACGGGCACCTCGCCCGCAGCGGCACGATCGCTCAGCACCACGATGTTCACACCGTCGCGGACCGCAGCCTCAACGTCCTCGGCAAGCTGCTTAAGCGCAGCCTGCAGCGCGCCCTCGCCGGCGTCGCGGCGGTAGACGGCACGGAAGCGACGGGTCTTAAAGCCCACGCGGTCGATGGCGCAGATACGCTCGAACTCCTCCTCGTTGAGCAACGGGCGCTCCAAGCGTACCAGCTGACAGGCCGTGCGGGAATCCTCGAGTAGGTTGCCGTGGTTGCCCAGGTAGAGCGTGGTCGAGGTTACCATATGCTCGCGAAGGGCGTCGATCGGCGGGTTCGTGACCTGGGCGAACAGCTGATAGAAGTAGTCAAAGAACGAGCGCGTCTTCTTGGACAGGCAGGCCAGCGGCGCATCGATACCCATCGAGGCGAGCGGCGCCTTGCCCTGCTGGGCCATGGGACGCACGACTTCGTCAACATCATCCCAGTGATACCCGAGCTTGGCCATGCGCACGGCGGCGGGCACCTCGGCGTCCTCGGCGGGCGTGGGCGCGACGGGCTTGTCGAGCGCGTCGACGGTCAGCGTCTCCTCGGCGATCCAGTCGCGATAGGGCTTTTCCTTGGCGTAACGGGCGCGCAGCTCGTCGTTGTAGATGACGCGGCCGCGGGCAAAGTCGACCTCGAGCATCTGGCCCGGTCCCAGGCAGCCGCTCGTCAGGATGTTCTCGGGGCTCACCTCGATGGTGCCCACCTCGCTTGCCAGCATAAAGCGGCCGTCACGCGTCACGTAGTAGCGAGCCGGACGCAGGCCGTTACGGTCGAGGGCGGCACCCAGGGTACGGCCGTCGGTAAAGGCGATAGCGGCAGGACCGTCCCACGGCTCCATGAGCATGGACTGGTAAGCGTCGTAGGCGCGGCGCTCCTCACTCAGGCTGTCGTTGTGGTCCCACGGCTCGGGCAGCAACATGGACGCGGCACGCGTGAGCGGGCGACCGTTCATGACCAAGAATTCGAGCACGTTGTCCAGAATCGCGGAGTCGGAACCCTCGCGGTTAATGATGGGCATCACGCGCTCAAGATCGTGCTGCAGCACGGGGCTGTACAGGTTGGGTTCGCGGGCGCGAATCCAGTTGACGTTGCCCTTGAGGGTGTTGATCTCGCCGTTGTGGATGATAAAGCGGTTGGGGTGCGCGCGCTCCCAACTGGGCGTGGTGTTGGTGGAGTAGCGCGAGTGGACGAGCGCCACGGCCGTCTTGACGGCGGCGTCGTTGAGATCGATGAAGAAGCGGCGCATCTGCGTGGCCACAAGCATGCCCTTGTACACGATGGTGCGCGAACTCATGGAGCACACATAGAAGATCTTGTCGCGCAGGGCGAACTCGGCGTCGGCCTTCTTTTCGATGGTGCGGCGGCACACGTACAGACGGCGCTCGAAGGCGTCGCCGGCGGGCGTATCGTCCGGACGGCCCAGGAAAGCCTGCAGGATAGTAGGCATGCAGGCGCGGGCCGTCTCACCCAGGTCGTGCGGGTCGACGGGCACCTCGCGCCAAAAGAGCAGCGGCACGCCGGCCTCGGCGCAGCCCTCCTCAAACACGCGACGGGCATCCTCTACGCCCTTGTCGTCCTGCGGGAAGAACAGCATGGCCACGCCATAGTCGCCCTCTGCCGGCAGAATCTGGCCGCACTTTTGAGCCTCTTTACGGAAAAAGTGATGCGGAACCTGGAACAGGATGCCAGCGCCGTCGCCGGTGTTCTTCTCGAGTCCCGTGCCGCCGCGGTGCTCCAAGTTGACCAGAATGGACAGTGCATCGTCCAGAATCTGGTGATGGCGCTCACCGTTGATATCGGCGAGCGCGCCGATGCCACATGCATCGTGGTCGAATTCGGGGCGATAAAGGCCCCGCTGCTGAGCGAAATCTGCCTGCATCGCGATCCTCCCCTAGGTGTTAGACAGTCAGTTGACTAGGCATACTAGGTGCATCGCCGGCCCGTTGTGTTTCCCGCCCGTTTCGAAACAATCGCGTAACGCACGCCCTACGAGTGGACACCGCCGACCTCAAGGACGGCAACAAGGGCCCAAGTTCGACCTGTAAGCTCACCGCTTCAAACATCTCAATCTGTAACAGGAGGAGCCAATTTTGGCGCTTAGATGTTACAGGTTGAGATTTTCTGCAGGACAGTTTTGGTTTGTCTCGATCTGTAACACGAAGGGCCGGTTTTTGCAGCTAACTGTTACAGATCGAGATTTTCCATAGGACCATTTCTTCCTGCCTTGATCTGTAACACCTAGGCCCAATTTCCATTCCTAGTTGTTACAAATCGAGACATTTCGGCAATCCCCTTTCACCATCCTATTCAAATACAACAATTTTGTTAGTCTTGGTTAACTTTCTAGCATAAAACGGGTATCCTTTGCGGCGTCAAACAAACGGCACGCAGGAGCGCACCATGCTCAACCATCTCAAACAACACTTTGGCTCCCGGCGTACCGGTGGTCACGGAGGCCTAGACATTGCGCGGCATGTCGGCCCCGGGCTGCTCGTGACCGTCGGCTTTATCGACCCGGGCAACTGGGCCTCCAATATGGCCGCGGGCTCGCAGTTTGGCTACGCGCTGCTGTGGATCGTCACGCTGTCCACAATTATGCTCATTGTGCTGCAGCACAACGCGGCACACCTGGGTATCGCCACGGGCGCCTGTCTTGCCGAGGCCACGACACGTTACCTTCCCCGCTTCGTTGGGCGCACGGTGCTTGCCAGCGCCTATCTCGCGACCATCGCCACCGCCATGGCCGAAGTCCTGGGCGGTGCGATCGCGCTCCAGATGCTCTTTGGGCTGCCCGTGCGCGCGGGCTGCGTCATCGTGGCGGCAGTATCGATGGCGATGCTCATGACGAGCTCCTACAAGCGCGCCGAGCGATGGATCATCGCCTTCGTAGGCGTGGTAGGACTCTCGTTTTTGGCTGAGCTTACGCTGGTCAAGGTCGACTGGCCGCAGGCCGCCGCAAGCTGGATCACACCCAGTATGCCCACCGGCTCGGCCGCGATTATCGTTAGTGTCCTGGGTGCGGTCGTTATGCCCCACAACCTCTTTCTACACTCCGAGGTCATCCAATCCATGCACTTCGAAGGCCAAGGCGAGCAGGTTATCGAGGAACGTCTGCGCTACGAGCTCTTCGACACGCTCTTTTCGATGGGCGTGGGCTGGGCGATCAACTCGGCCATGGTCATCCTGGCCGCAACGACCTTCTTTGCGCACGGCATTCTCGTAGACGACCTCGCCGTCGCAGCGGACACGCTCTCCCCCATTCTGGGCCCGGCAAGCTCGACCATCTTTGCGGTGGCGCTGCTGTTTGCGGGCATATCGAGTAGTGTGACGGCGGGCATGGCGGCGGGCACCATCACCGCGGGCATGTTCGACGAGGAATACGACATCCACGACCGGCACTCATCGATTGGAGTGGCGGTCTGTTTCGTCGGCGCAGTGGCGGCGTGCCTGATCGTCCCGAATCCTTTTGAGGGTCTCATCTGGAGTCAGGCGCTGCTGTCGCTTCAGTTGCCGATTACGGTCTTTGTGCTCATACGACTCACCAGTTCGCCCCGCGTTATGGGCAAATACGCCAACTCGCGCCCGCTCAACGCGCTGCTCGTAGGGATCGGCGTCATCGTGACGATTCTCGACATCGTGCTGCTAACAGGAATGTAATTGAGATGGCGTGACTGTCCAGATATAACGTCTCAATCTGTAAAACGTGAGACCGTTTTAAACCGTCAGATAAATCAAAAGGGTCCCGGCCGAGAATTCGACCGGGACCCTTGGACAGAGCTATATGTTGTTGCAAGTCGTGTGTCTACGAGCTACTCCACGACAAGCTCAAACTCATCGGGGCCGACGCCGCAGACCGGGCACACGTAGTCCTCGGGCAGCTCGGGCGTGTCGACCTCAACCTCGTAACCGCAAACGGTGCACACAAACTTATACGTCTTCTTCTCCTCAGCCATGATGTTCTCCTCTCGAACGTGACTGTTGGTGTACTTACTTATTAGTATATATTCTCAATAACATAATGCAAGTATTTTTAGAACATTTCTAGCCTTGATAAGACGAGGCTTTGGGCGGCGTCTTGCCCTTTAGCACCTTGTGATAGTAGTCGTACGTCAGCGGCGTCTCGTCGCTCAGGCGCTCGGCATCCTCGACCTCGCCAATAAACAGCAGATGCGTGCCAACATCCACAGTGTCGATCAAACGGCAGCTAAACAGGGCCGCCGCATGCTCGGGCACATAGGGCATGCCCAGAGCCGTCTCGCGGGTCTCGTATTTGGAAAACTTGTCATAATCGCTGCTGGTGCGGAACCCAAAGTTACCGATGTAGAGCATGTCGGCCGTCTGATCGATCACGGTCAGCGCGAACGCTTTGGCCGATGCGATGACGCCCGAGGTGACATTGTCCTTGTTCACGGCAACCGAAATACGCGGCGGCATGGACGTCACCTGCACCGCAGTGTTGATGACGCAGCCGGCGCGCAGCCCGTCTGCCGCAGCGCTCACCACGTACAGACCGCTCGGCATGGTAAAGAACGCAGTTTTGTCCATAACGATCACTCCCCTAGCTCGGGTTGGAACCTCATGAATGTATGTACCCACAAAAAAGGCGGCACCCATAACGGACGCCGCCTTTGAGACATATGTGTCAGAACAGTAAGAAAGATGAGACGCCCGCAGTTGCGGTGAAATAGGGACTGAATAGCCCCTCAAACAGGCAAAACAGTCCGTATTCCACCGCAACTTATATAGAGCGCCTACCGGTTGCGTTCCTTGAGGGCGCGGTCGATCTCGCGTTGGACATCACGCTTGGCCATGTCCTCGCGCTTGTCGTAGAGCTTCTTGCCGCGACCCAGACCCAGCAGCAGCTTTACGCGGCCGTCGGTATTAAAGTAGAGCTCCAACGGAACCAGCGCATAACCACGGTTGCGAAGTTTGCCGTCAAGAAAGTCGATCTCCTTGCGGTGCAGTAGCAGACGACGCCGACGGTCGGGATCGCGATTCCACACGCCACCATGGCTATAAGGGTGGATATGCAGTCCGACGAGCCAGCACTCGCCGCCACGAATCAGCGCAAAAGTGTCAGTGATCTGACAGGCGCGCTCGCGAATCGACTTGACCTCGGTGCCGCTCAGCTCAATACCGCACTCAAACGTCTCATCGATAAAGTACTCGTGATGTGCCGAGCGATTCTTGGAAATGAGTTTGCGCTCGCGCTTACTGGGCATCGCCGGCCTCCTTGGCGCCATCGGTTCCCTTGTCGGCACCTGCGCGCTTTGCCTTGCGCTCGGCATTGAGCTCGGCGTCGCTCTCGCGCACCAGTTTGATAATCGCCGCGCAGGCCTCCTCGCCCACCAAGTCGCGAGCACGCACCGTCAGGCGCGTCGCCTCCTGCTTGTCGCCGTCACTTGCAGCATCGGTCGCGCACATAATCAGGCAGATGGCAATCTCGGCCGAAGGCGAGGTCGGCACGCCTTGCAGGGCCAGTTCACCCATCACGTGGTCGTCGCTCTCATCGGCGGCATCCGGATAGGTGGTATGGATCTTGTTGAGCAGGCGCGTCGTATGCGCATCGTTGGGCGCCAGGCGCAGCGCCAGACGCGCGCAGCCCACGGCAGCCGAAACGTTCTCGGTCTCGGGCTCCAAGAAGTACTGACCTAGATTGGCGTAAGCGCGGGCGGCGCACTTGCCATCGCTTGCACGCTCCAGCACCGAGAACGAGAGCGATGCCCATTCCTGCTTGTCCTCGAGTGCGCGGAACAGCTCGGCCAAATCCAAGCGATAGTTGCAGTTCATGGGGTCCCAACGCACAGCCTGCATCAGGGCATTACGAGCGCTCACATAATCCTGCTGGCGAATGTAGGCAAACGCCATATCAGAGTACAGGCGGTCAAACGGCACCTCGACCTGCACGAGCTCGCGCGGATCCTTCTCCACGCGGCGATAGGCCAAGCGCTCAAACTTGCTATCGAAGCTAAAGTATTGGCGCTTCTCCTCCGTCTTGCACTCAGCGTCGATATACTCCTCGGCGAGCTCTACCAGACGCTCCAGCAGCGGCGTCGCCGTAGCCAGGTCGCCCTGCGCCAGATAGTTCTCGGCATACGTGATGTCTTGCAAGCTGATGGGCAGATCCATGGCTACTCCTCGATCTGAGCGAAACACGGCAGGCGCCGTACATACGGTCAATACACAAAACCCGGGTCTCTTACGAGGCCCGGGCGTTCAATTTTGGTAGCCCGTACCAGATTCGAACTGGTGATCTCCGCCTTGAGAGGGCGGCGTCCTAAACCGCTAGACGAACGGGCCATATGTAGCAAATGCAATGGCTGGGATGGAGGGAGTCGAACCCCCATTGACGGAACCAGAATCCGCTGTCCTGCCATTAGACGACATCCCAATGACTGCATCGCTGCGCTCGGCTGTGCCTTTGCGCAAGAAAGAAATATACGGGAAGTCTCGCCGTGACGCAAGCCCCAATTTTGACTTTTTTGAAATTCAGTCAAATTGGCCTAATTTAGTCCAACCCGTGAAGGACCTGTGAAGCCGACCGCTGTACACGAAGGGCAAAACGCCGCGAGCGGTAGCCGTCAACCGTTGGCAGATTCTACCGTGAAAACGATAGCACCAGGCAACACAATCGAAGTATCAATGATCACGTAGATATCGAGGCACCATGGACGAAGAGCTTGATTACCTATGGGAGACCCTGGGCCTTGAGATCACGGCCGACCTTTGGCCCGAACGGGACAAAATCCATCCCACACTGCGCCCCGCCATTACTGTGGTGCAGGCAAAATACCGCCGTGCATCCTTTTTGATCATGCGGATGTCATGGCACGCGGGACTCCCCGACCTTAAGCGAATCCAGGCAAGCCTCGTCGAGTTGTCCGGTATGCCGACCGTCATATCCGAGGCGCACCTGGAGCAGCGCCAGCGCGAGCGACTGCAACAGCAGCGGATTCCCTTTATCTGCCCCGGCGTTCAGGCATATCTGCCCTTTATGGACGAGGAGTACTGGAGCGGCAAGCCCAACAAACACGTAAAGGTCTACGATCCGCACGAATGGGCACAGCTGGCGGACTGACTGGGGCAGGCCCGCCGGCGGAAAGTGCGTCCCAGATTTCAAGCTCAAACTGGTCCCTACTTTCCCGTCGAGCCCTCAACCGGAAACCGTGTCCCGCAATCGAAGCTCAGAATGGGACGTGCTTTCCGCAACCGGCCACTTTGGGAAAGTGCATCCCATTCTGGAAGCGAATTCCGGGTCGCACTTTCCGCAGCCGCTACAGCAACGCCTCGGACCAAGCCGATTCCCTAAAGCCTGGAATCACAAAGTCGTCGCCCACCAGCAGCGGACGCTTGACCAGCATGCCGTCGGTCGCCAGCAGCTCGTAGCACTCCCGATCCGTCATGCCCGCATCCAGACGCGCCTTCAGGCCCAGCTCTCGATATTTCATGCCCGACGAATTAAAGAAGCGCCGCACCGGCAGCCCCGAACGAGCAATCCAGGTCGCAAGTTCATCAGCCGTGGGATTGTCCAAAACGATATCGCGATCGATATACTCTACCCCATGTTCGTCCAGCCATGCCTTGGCCTTCTTACAGGTCGAGCACTTGGGATATTCAACAAACAGTACGGTCATGGGAATCCTCCGAATATAGATCGGCCAACGCAGGCACACGCCACACGAGGCGCCTTCGTATGATGGGCCAATTGTAGCCCACGGGTCACACGCTAACCGAACCGTACCCCGAATCCGCGTTTGATGAACGGCAGCAGCTCCATTGCCTCGGGCGTGATATGGCCCGCAACGTTCATGCGCTCGTCACCGGGAAGATCGACCCGCGCAATCTCAAGCTCGCCTTCGTAGCGCCCATATCCGCTATTGCTCACAGCGATCGACCCCGCCTTTCGCGGCAGGCCGGCTCCGGCATCCGTCGGCACGGAATCCGGCTTAAGCTTCGTACGTGACTCCTGAGACCTAAAGATGAGGACACTCGAGTCGGGCCGGTCGTGATGAATCTGCCCGCGCACATAGGCATAACCGGGCTCAAGCTCGCATTGCAGGTCCACGTATCCGGCGGAAACTTGAGCAAACTGCGCCCAGCCCGCATCGGAAAGATCGGGGTCGCCGACCAACACAATGTCGCAATCGGCGCCATGTGCAAGCTCAAGCATATTGAGAGCAACCTTTGACGCGCGACCGCGCTGCGCCTCGACCGTCGGCAGTCCCTCGAATACCGGCCCGCGAACGTTAGCATCACCCGGCACAAAAGCCATGATTTCGAATCCAAGCGCCGCAAGACGAAGATTCGTCCGAGCAACATCTTCAAGAGCTAAACCGGTATAAGGCTTGGGGTAAAAATTGTGGCAGGCGGCAAACCGAGTCACATCGGCGCCGGCTTCACGCCACGATGCGATTTCATCAGAACTCACCGTCGATGCATTGACCACAATGCGAAATACACCGGACAGCTCCGCGACCCGCTGGGCGCTAAAACCATAGTCCAAACGAAGGTATTCCAACCCCAGATCGCGCAGGTCCTCGATACGCTCAAGCCCGAGCAAATCGCACGTACGCGGCCCCACATCGGCAATGAGCGCAATGCCGCGGGCGGAAAGCAGCGACAGAACATGACGGACTTTATCTGCATACGCCGCTCCCCCATCCTCGGGAATATGCAGCGAGGTGAACGCATAGCGCGCACCCGCCGCGGCACCGCGCTCAATCGTCCGCTCAATATCCTGCAGAGGGCTGGAAAGATAAATCGAAATACCCGTTTTCACGCTTCAACGCTCCTTTAAAAAGGCCGGCGGAGCAGCTAGCCCCGCCGGCACAACCATAACATCAAGAAATCTGCTGCGCGCCGCGAACCCCGAGCAACACGGCTCGCGATATCAAACTACTCGCCAAAGAACTCGTTGATCTTCTGCTCGTCGACGCCAAAGAACCACGTCAGGACAAAGCCGGCGGCATAGGCAAGCAGCATAGCGGCAACGTAGCCGAGTTGCTGGCCAGGAACGACGATCAGCAGGCCAAACAGACCGGAAACGCCCTGAGAAACCGTGCCGATGTGAAGCAGCGCCGCGAGCGCGCCGCCAAATCCGGCACCCAGGCAGGCCGTCACAAACGGACGAACGAGCGGCAGCGTAACAGCATACATCAGAGGCTCGCCCACACCCAGGATTCCAACGGGAATGGACTCTGCGACGTACTTCTTGAGCTTGGCGTTCTTGGTCTTAAAGTACAGCGCCAAACCGGCACCGACCTGGCCGCCGCCAGCCATCATAAGGATGGGAAGCAGGTAATTGATACCCTTGGTAGCGCCGTCGGGATCGTTGAGCATAGCGTGGATCGGCGTGAGCGCCTGATGCAGGCCGACGGAAACCAGCGGCAAGAAGCCTGCCGACAGGATATAGCCGCCCAGGACGCCCAGCTTCTCGAAGATAAAGGTCAAAACGCTAAAGATGGCAGTCGTCAGCCATGCACCAACCGGCTGGATGACGAGCATCAGAGCAAAGGCGCCGATGATGAGCACCAGCAGCGGGGACAAGAACGTGTCGAGTGCGTTGGGCATAACCTTGCGAATCTGACGCTCCATCCAGGCAAAAAATGCGCCAGCGATGAGAGCCGCGATCATGCCGCCCGCTGCGGGGTTGTACTGCGTATTGGTGAGCGGCAGCAGAATGGCAGTGGCAGGATCAGCCGCGCCAGGCGCAAGCAGGGGCATGGCACTGTTGGCGATGCACATCATGCCGGCGATGCCGCCCAGCGCAGCGGAGCCACCAAACTCACGTGCCGCGTTATAACCCACCAAGATGGGCAGATAGGCGAACAGGGCCCAGCCCATGGAACGAATGCCCTGGTACCACCACTCGCCTGCAAGCGCGCCTGCCGTCGAGACGTTAATGACGTTGCAGATACCGTTGATGAGGCCAGCCGCAATGATGCCGGGAAGCAGGGCGACGAAGACATTGGAAATCTTCTTGAGGAAGGCCTGAACCGGCTTGGACTCGTACTTGGCCTTCTGCGCGGCCTTGTTTGTGGCCGCAGCGTCAACCACGCTCTCGTCGGCAACGCCTTTCGCAAGGCCGGTGAGCTTGGAGAACTCCTCGAGCACCTTATTCACCTTGCCCGGACCCAGCACGATCTGCATCGTATCGTCCTCGACCAGGCCCATCACGCCGTCGAGTGCCTTAATACCCTCCGTGTCGACGTTGCCCGTGTCTTTGACGGTCACGCGCAGGCGCGTCATGCACGCCGCGTTTGCGAGCACGTTGTCTTTACCGCCCAAAAGGTCCAACAGCTTTTGGGCCAGCTCTTTGTTCGTCATAACTCCTCCTTGTATTGGGTATCTCGTCTGGATGTCATATCAGCTCACGCCGCGCACCTATTGGGCGTCGGCATTGCTCTTCTCATGGCCACTCACCGCAGTACGGACATGGCCGTGCGCCCGTTCAAGAGCTACCGCAGCCTGCTCGGCATCGCAGTCCAACAGCACCGAGACAATAGCGGTTTTTACGTGGCCGCCGGCATCCGCAAGCGCCTGAACAGCGCGCTCGCGCGTGCAGTCGGTCGCTTCCATCACGATGTTCTGGCCGCGCACCACCAACTTCTCGTTCGTCTGCTGCACATCGACCATCAGGTTTTGGTACACCTTGCCAATCTTGACCATGGCACCGGTCGAAATCATGTTGAGAATGAGCTTTTGAACCGTTCCCGCCTTGAGTCTCGTTGAGCCGGTCAGCGCCTCGGGACCGGGCACGGGCTCAATGGCAAGATCTGCGCTCTCCCCGATCTTCGACCCTTGGTTGCAGGCAATTGCAATGGTCTTGCACCCAGTTGCCTTGGCGTACACAAGGCCGCCCACCACATAAGGAGTACGACCGCTTGCCGCCAGGCCAACGACAAGATCCTTGTCCGAGAGTCCACGCTCTCGCAGGTCGTTCGCGCCAAGCTCATCGCTGTCTTCGGCACCTTCGACAGCCTTGATAAACGCCGTCTCGCCTCCGGCAATGAGCCCGACAATCAGATCGGGTGACACGCCAAACGTGGGCGGACACTCCGAAGCGTCGAGTACGCCCAGACGACCGCTGGTGCCTGCGCCCATGTAAAAGACGCGCCCGCCGCGCTCGAGTGTCTCAGCAGCCCAGTCGATTGCTGTGGCAACCTGGGGCAACACTTTCGTGACCGACTGGACGGCACGAAGATCCTCATCGTTCATCGTCGTGACGATTTGCAGCGATGTCATCGTATCGAGGTCCATTGACCTTTGATTACGCTGTTCGGTCGTGAATTTTGTTAAATCGAGCATTTCATTCACCTCATCTTTCCTGTTTCTCGATGTAGTTTTGCTTAATGACATGCGTCGCCCGTTCGTAGTCGCTGGCAACGTAAGCAGCGTACAGGGCATCGACAACCATAAGCTGGGCCATACGCGAAGCCATGGCACCGCTGCGGACCAAGGGTTCACTCGCAGCGACGCCGAGCACGGCATCGGCCATGGTGGCAAGCTTGGATGATCCATCTACTTTGGTAACGGCCACTACGGGACAGTTGTGGCGTTGAGCCTCGGCGGTGCAGTCCAGCACCTCTTGCGTCAAGCCCGAGTAACTAAAGGCGATTGCCATATCGCCCTCATGCATGTTCTTGGCACATAAGAGCTGATCATGCCAGTCGTCGTACAGATGGCACTCTTTGTCGACACGCATGAGCTTTTGCGCCAGGTCGTGCGCGACCAAACGAGAAGCACCAATACCGAACAGATTGACCGCGCGTGCCCGCTTAAGACGGGCCGCGCATCGCTCCAAGACGGTGTAATCGAGCGTTCGCGCCGTCGCCTCGATCGTGCGCACGTTGCTTTTCATCACCTTCCCCACGATACGTTCGACGCTGTCATCCATGGAGATGTCCTCGAGGGCAACGTCTTTCTTGTCACCTAAGAGCGCCAGCTCGGCAATCAGTTCGCGTTGGAACTCCTTGTAGCCCGCAAAACCCAAACGCTTGCAAAAGCGCAAAATGCTCGAGGGCGAGGAGAACGTGACATCGGCAAGACCGCGGACGGACAGCCCGACCACCTCGTGCGGATGAGCGCTTACATATGCGATGACATTGCGTTCCGCCGGGCTCGCGCTGAGCTCACGCTCGCGAAGCCGCAAAAGCAATCCGTTTGCCATCTCAAACACCTCCGTTGAGAAGAATTAAAGACCAACGAACGATTCGTACCGGATACAAACAGCTTTTGCGGTACATTGTGCCGCATCGTGGCGCACAAAGGGCGAGCGTTCTACCGCTCGCCCCTCAAATCCGACCGCTCGGAAATACGCGCGACACAAAATAATTCAACAAGGTCGCATTATCAGAAACGGGTTTGTTACCGGCTAGCGCCTCGCATGGGCGCCGATCGGCCGAGTCGCATGGCGCACCAACGCCGCCGTCAGCAATACCAACAGCATGGCGATGACATAGCCCGCAGCATCGAATCCTAAATCGATAACGTCGAAATGCCTGCCGGGAACAAAGATCTTATGTACCTGATCGCCAACGGAGCAGGCGGCGCAAAAGAGCAATACGGGCACGCAACGGGAGCATACGCTCCACGGACGCCTGGAAAAGCAAACCACGACCACCGAGGCAAACAATCCGACGAAGAAAAACTCTACGGTATGGGCAACGCGACGGACGTTCGTGCCCACCCACATGCGAATGGAAGCAAGTCGGCCAGACCGGACATTCGAGGCAGCCGAATCGGTGCCCCCGGTCATTCCGTTCTCCGCCTGAGCTTCACCCGTGGCATCGACAGCCTGAACGCCCGTAGCCTGACCCTCCACCACACGCGCGGTGGACTCGCTCAGCAACGACGTCTCCACCGCATTTTGCTCCGTCAGCACCCAGATGCCCGCCAGCGTTGCAGCGAACAGAACGATCGCGGTCCATCCGATTATTTGTTTTACGCGCGCCAAGGGTCAACCTCCTTTTTTGAATATCAGCGAGTGTAGCCCCAAATGGCATCGTCACCGTATCAAAATTTGAATCGCAACAGGAAGCGACAAAGCGACGCAAAACCCTACCCCGCCTCGCGCATCCAGCGATCGAACGTCCCCACGCACACGCCCAGGCACTTTGCTGCCTGGCTGCGGGTAATATCGCCCGCCTCATAGCTATCGCGCACCAGCTCAAACTGAGGAGGGCATGGCTTGCGAGGTCGACCGAAACGGACCCCTCGCGCCCGCGCCGCTGCAATCCCCTCCGCCTGGCGCCGATGGATATTCTCGCGCTCCACCTGCGCCACGTAGCTCAGCAGCTGCAGCACAATATCAGCAATCAGGGTGTTAGTCACATCCGGCGCGCCGCTGGCCCTGGCGCGCGTGTCAAGCAATGGCATATCCAACACCACAATGGCAACCCCGAGCACCTTGGTAATGCGTCGCCATTCCTCAAGAATCTCGGAGTAATTACGGCCAAGTCGGTCGATAGAAAGCACCACCAGCACGTCCCCGTCTCCCAGGACGTGCAGCAGCTCGCGATAACGCGGTCGATCGAAGTCCTTGCCGCTCGCATGGTCGGCATAAATATTCGCCGAGCCCACGCCATAGGCGCCCAGCGCATCCAGCTGCCGATTAAGATTCTGATCGCGCGAACTCACCCGCGCATAACCGTACACCGTCGCCATCTCATCCCCGCTTTCTTGTAAACCTGCCAAAAAGGGACAGGTTTATTTTGGTAGGTTTTACCTCTCAAATAGCAGGTAAGCGGGCGGCCGAGCAGACGGCAAGGTAGCCACGATTCAAATGCGAAGGGCGGTCCCGAAAGGCCGCCCTCCGCTCTCTCGCCACGAGTCGGGATTTAGCTAATGGATAAGCTTAAAGTCCAAGTGCCCACGCGTGGTATTGACGCGCGAGACCTCGATAATCACGCGCTGCCCCAGCTCGTAACGGGTGCCCGTGTCGGCACCTGTGAGCGTTAGCGCGTCCTCGTCGAACTCGAACCACTCGTTGCCCAGGCTCTTAATTGAAACCAGGCCCTCGACCTGTGTTAGGTCCAAGCGCACAAAGAGGCCCATGCTGCTAACCCACGAGACGGTTCCGGCATAGCGCTCACCCAGACGGTCCTCATAGTACTGGGCAATCTTGATCTTTTGCGTCGCATGGCTGGCGGCATCTGCCGCGCGCTCGGCATCGCTACATGCGCGGCAGATCTGCGGCAGAATGCGCGGCAGCGACTCGCGCCCCTTACCGATCAGCCGCGGCGTACGGACCAAGGCGTCCTTGCCGCCGAGCTGCTCATAGGCCAACTGCAGTTTGAGCACGCGGTGCACCACCAGATCGGGGTAGCGACGGATGGGACTCGTAAAGTGACAGTAGCACGGCGCGGCGAGCGCAAAGTGGCCCTCGTTGCGCGGCTTGTACAGCGCGCGCTGCATGCTGCGCAGAAGCAGCGTGTTGACGAGCGGTGCGTTGGCCGTACCGGCGGCAGCATCAACTGCAGCCTGCAGCTCATCGGGGCTCCCCAGGGCAATACCGGCAGCACGGCGATCGTCGATGATGCCTAGCTGCGCCAGCGCAACGGCAGCACCGTGCAGGCTATCGGGGCTCGGATCCTCATGCACACGATAGCAGGCCTCGATATCACGGTCTGCCAGCCACTCTGCAACGCACTCGTTGGCGAGCAGCATGGCTTCCTCGATAAGCGACGTGGCACACGAACGCTCACGCGCCACAATCTGCACGGGCACTCCGTCCTCATCCAATAGAGCGCGAATCTCGGCTGTGTCAAAATCGACTGAGCCGCGGGCGCGACGAATACGACGGCGAAGTTCGGCGAGTTCGTTAGCGGCGACAAGGAAATCGCCGAGGTCGATGTTGTAGCCGCGGGCGGCCTCCTCGCACGCAAGACCGCGCTCAAGCGCTTCCTCGCGCGAGGTCTCGGCAGCCGCAACATCCTCGGCTGCACCCTCCAGCACCGAATACTCAACCGCGCCGGCACGCACCAGCAGCGCCTCGGCGCCGTCATAGTCCATACGCACACGCGAGCGAATCACGCTGGGATACGGATCGTAATGCCGCACGCGACCCTGCGCATCGAGCTCGATATCGACGGTAAACGCAAGACGGTCCTCGTCAGGGCGAAGCGAGCACAGGTCACAGGACAGGCGTTCGGGCAGCATGGGAAGCACGCGATCGGCCAGATACACCGATGTCGTACGATGGCGAGCCTCAAGATCGATATGCCCGTCCCAAGCCACATAGTGTGAAACGTCGGCGATATGCACACCCAGCTTGTAGCCACCCTCGGGCGTGCGCTCCAACGAAATGGCATCGTCAAAGTCGCGCGCGTCGACCGGGTCGATCGTGACGACAAAGCGGTCGCGCAGATCGCGGCGGAGCGGGTCCTTAAGCGCCGCGGACACATCGAGCGAAAGCCCCTCGGCCTCGTCCAGCGCGGCCTCGGGATAGCTATCGGTATAGCCGTAACGCGCCATCACATATTGAACGCCCAAATCGGGCGCGTCATCTCCGCCAATGCGGCGTTCGATCGTCACGGTACCCGATTCCAGGCGCGTCGGGTAGGTCAAAATGCGCGCGACAACAGCATCACCCGGGTGGACACCCAGACGATCCGCCGAGGTATCCTCGGGCAGAATGAAGAAGTCGGCCTTCAGACGCGAATCGAGCGGCTCGATCACACCGAGCGGACCGGCGGTCTGGTACGTGCCCACCACGCTTATGGCTGCACGCTCAACCACGCTTTCGATCACGGCGCGCCGCTCACCGTGCGGGCTGTTCTTAATGCTCACGGCAACGGTATCGCCATCCATGATCTCGCGCTTACCGCGGCCCATGACCTTGTAGTCGCCGTTTTCGGTTACAACGTAGGCGCTATGCTCATGGAGCTGCACGCGCCCGGTCAGGCTCGGACGGCGTTCGCTGCGCACCGGCCCGCGCTGATTGCGAGCTCCACGCTTATGCTTGTTATTGCGCCCCATGGCGCCTCCTAACTATCGATTGAGAACTCCAAAGAGTCTACCCAAATGATTCGCTTTCCTGCCGTCCCCTAGGGATCAAAAAACGGGCCGCCCCATAAGAGACGACCCGTTGGAAGGGATGAATTCCAAGCATGCCTACACGCGCAGGTAGCGGCGCATGGCAATGGCAGAACCAAAGAGACCGATAATCACGCCGACCAGAATCAGCGCAGCATAGGTCACCAGGTAGTACTGCGTCGGCAGGGCAAACGACATCCAGCCGATGCTCTCCTGCAGACGCGGAATCATCAGATTGCGCAGCAGCTCCAGAACGCCGATGGAAAGCAGCGAGCCCAAAATGGCCTGCAGTACGCCCTCGGTGATAAACGGGCCGCGAATGAAGCCGTTGCTGGCGCCGACCAGACGCATAATCGCAATCTCACGACGACGCGCCGTGATGGACAGGCGAATCGTGTTGTTGATGAAGATGAATGCGATAAAGGTCAGAAGGCCAACGAGCACCACGGCGGCAATGCGGATGTAGTTGGTCACCTGGAACAGGCGGCTCACTTCCTCCTGGCCGTACAGCACGCTCGCGTTGACGTCGCCGTCATCCGCGATCTTCTGGAAATCGTCATCCTTCTTGAGCTTCTCTGCCGTGCTCTCGACCTTGGACGGATCGTCCATCTCAATAGCAAAGGAAGCCGGCAGCGGGTTCTGGCCATCGAGCGCGCTCATGGTGGCGTCGGCGTTGCCCGACATCTTGCTCGTATACTCGGCCAGCGCGTCGTCCTTGTCCTTATAGGTCACGGACTTGACGTTATTCCACGTCTTAAGTTCGGCCTCAAAAGCCTGAACATCGGCCTGATCAGCGTCATCGCTAATGAACGCGTTGATGACAACCTGATCCTCGACGGTACCGATCACGGAGTTCAGCATCGCGGAGCCCATGATGAACAGGCCGATGATAAACAGCGAAAGGAAGATCGTGATGACGGCGCCGAGCGAGGTAGTCCAGTTACGGAAGAAGTGGCTGATTGCCTCTTTGAAGGAGTAGCCCACGTTAGTTGGTGCCATAGTTACCGTAACCTCCCCTCTCCTGGTCGCGGATAACGTGGCCGCCCTCGAGGGCGATCACGCGACGGTGCATGCTATCGACCATCTCGCGGTCGTGCGTGGCGACGATCACGGTGGTGCCGGTGCGGTTAATACGCTCGAGCAGCTTCATGATGCCCAGCGAGATCGCCGGGTCGAGGTTACCCGTGGGCTCGTCGCAGATCAGCAGCGGCGGACGGTTGACCATAGCGCGGGCGACGGCAACGCGCTGCTGCTCGCCACCGGAAAGCTGGTCGGGCAGCGAGTCCATCTGATCGGCCAGGCCGACCAGACGCAGCACCTCGGGCACCTGGCTGCGAATGACGCCCTTGGGCTTGCCGATGCACTGCAGGGCAAACGCCACGTTTTCGTAGGCGGTCTTTTGCGGCAGAAGCTTAAAGTCCTGGAACACGGCGCCAATCTGGCGGCGCAGGAACGGAACCTTGCGGTTCTTGATCTTCATGAGGTCCTGACCGGCAACCAGGATGCGGCCGCTCGTCGGCTTGACGTCGCGGTTGAGCGTCGACAGCAGCGTAGTCTTACCCGAGCCGGAGTGACCGACCAGGAAGACGAACTCGCCCGGATAGATCTCGATGTTGATGTCGTCGAGTGCAGGCTTGTTGGGCTGTGCCGGATAGATCTTGGTGACATGCTCCATAAGGATGACGGGCCCGACACCGGCCTGCTTGGCCATCTTCTTGCGGCTGGCCTGCGGATCGATGGGCGCAAACACCGACGTAAAATCGGGGTTGTTGAGCGCGTTGTCGAGGCTTGCGACCTCGGCTGCCTGATCGCTCTCGACCACCGGGGCAGCAGGCTGCGTGGGGTCGGGAATAGCGGCAAAGAGACCGGACTGCGCAGGCTGAGGAGCCGGCGTCGCAGGAGCCAAGGGGTCGGGAATGCCGGCCATGGTAGGCTGCGGCGTAGCGGCGCCAGCCTGAGGCTGCTCCACGCGAGCGGTCACGGCCTGAACGGGCTCAAAACCCGCTGTGCCGGAAAGCGCGACATCGCTGTTGGGATTGTAGGCAAAGGGATCGGATGCCGGCTGCGCCTGATCTGCCGGCTGAGCGGGGGCCTGAGCAACAGGCTGGCCCTCTGAATCCGGAGTGGCGAAACGACTGCCCTGGACGCCTGCCTGCGTCTTGGGGGCATCATCGCCCGCACCGGAGGTACGGAAGTGGTTACCCACTGGTGCTCCTTATCGTCGTGCGTTTAAACTACATGAGCGCTTTGTATTTTAGCAGTATTAGCTTTGCTGCACATAAGAAGCATGGCGTGCTTAGGGATCCCGTCGGCCGGGCACAGGGTTACTCTCCAAATCGTCCTCGGACATGTCGGAGCCCCCGCTGCGCGCTTCGCGCGGCGGGGGCTCCTCCGTCCTGCGGAAAGATTTGGAGAGTAACCCTGTACCCGGCCTGCGGTAACTAAGGGGTCGCTGCGTTTTACTTGGGGTGCTGCATATACAAAGTTGGAAGGGTCTGAATTGCACTTTGCTGATATGGGCCCTTTTCCCTGATGGGACCGTGCTTGAGGGGCGTCTTCATAAGTTGCGGTGAAATAGGAACTGTTGAGCCTTTAAGCTGGCAAAACAGTCCTTATTTCACCGCAACTGAAACAGGGGCGCTCTCCAAGAGAGCGCCCCTGCCGGGTTTCCATAGTACTGGCGAAACAGTTTTATAGTTCTGGCGAAGCAGTCCTTGAGATCCGCCTTGCCTTATGCCAAGAACTCTTTGGTGGTCGCCACGATGTTGGCGGCGTCCAGGCCGTACTTGTGCAGGAGCTCGGCGCCCGGGCCAGACTCACCGAAGGTGTCGTTGACGCCGATCTTCTTGAGCGGCGTCGGGCACTGCTCACACAGGACGTCGGCAACGGCGCTGCCCAGGCCACCGATCACAGAATGCTCCTCGACGGTCACGACGTGGCCGGTCTTGGTGGCGCTCTTGACGATCAGGTCGGCATCGATGGGCTTGATGGTGTGCATGTTGATGACCTCGGCGTCGATGCCCTCGGCAGCGAGCTGCTCGGCGGCCTCGAGAGCCTCGCCGACCATCAGGCCGCAGGCAATGATGGTCACATCGGCGCCCTCGCGCATGACAATACCCTTACCCAACTCGAACTTGTAGGTCTCGGGATCGTTGATAACCGGCGAGGCCAGACGGGCAAAGCGCATGTACACGGGGCCGTCGCACTCGTAGGCGGCGCGTGTCACGGCGCGGGCCTCGACGTCGTCGGCGGGAACGATCACGGTCATGCCAGGGATGACGCGCATCAGGGCGATATCCTCGCAGCACTGGTGCGTGGCGCCGTCCTCGCCCACCGAGATACCGGCGTGCGTGGCACCGATCTTAACGTTGAGGTGCGGGTAGCCGATGGAGTTACGGACCTGCTCAAAAGCGCGGCCGGCGGCGAACATGGCAAAGGTGCTCGCAAAGGCAACGCGGCCGGTGGTCGCGATACCGGCGGCGACGCCCATCAGGTTGCTCTCGGCAATGCCCACATCGAAGAAACGATCGGGGCAGGCGGCCTTGAACTTGCCGGTCTGCGTGGCGGCGGCCAGGTCGGCATCGAGGACCACAAAGTCATCGTGCTCGTTGGCGAGCTCGACGAGGGCCTCGCCGTAGCTTACGCGCGTGGCGATTTTCTTGACGTCTGCCATCCTAGAGCTCCTCTCCGGCGGCCGTGAGCTCTGCCATGGCCTGCTCAAACTGTTCATCGTTGGGGGCCTTACCGTGCCAACCCACCTGGTTCTCCATAAAGGAGACGCCCTTGCCCTTCAGGGTCTCGGCGATAATGGCAGTCGGCTGGCCCTTGGTAGCGCGAGCCTCGGCAAAGGCGGCGCGGATCTGGTCGAAATCGTTGCCGTCGGCAAGCTCCACCACGTGGAACTTAAAGGCACGGAACTTGTCGGCGAGCGGCATGGGGTCGTTGACCTCCTCGACGGGGCCGTCGATCTGCAGGCCGTTATGGTCGACGATCACGCAGAGGTTGTCGAGCTGCTGGTTGCCGGCAAACATGGCGGCCTCCCAGACCTGGCCCTCCTCGCTCTCGCCATCACCCAGCAGGGCGTACGTGCGGTAAGTATCGCCCCAGTGCTTGGCGGCAACCGCCATGCCCACGGCGGCGGAGATGCCCTGGCCGAGCGAGCCGGTGGACATGTCGACGCCCGGGGTGTCGTTCATGTTGGGATGACCCTGCAGGTGGCTGCCGATATGGCGCAGCGTCTCGAGATCCTCCTTGGGGAAGAACCCACGCTCGGCGAGCACGGCGTACAGGCCCGGAGCGCAATGGCCCTTGGAGAGCACAAAGCGATCGCGGTCGGCCTTGCGGGGATCGGCCGGGTCGACGTTCATTTCCTCAAAGTACAGATAGGTCATGATGTCGGCAGCGCCGAGCGAACCGCCCGGATGGCCGGACTTGGCAGCGTGCACGCCGGTGACGATGCCCTTCCTTACCTCGTTGGCAACCTTTTTGAGCTCTTCGTCGCTCATTGTGCCTTCCTTTCATCCTCTTTAGACAAGATGCGCACGGCACGGAAAGGTAGTCCCAACACAGCCGCAATGCACGTACGTCATTCATTATGCTGGAAACTGATGGCTTTACCAGAGTTTTTATCATTATTTGAACAATTTAGCAGGCAGAACCGCTGATGAAACGGTTTATCAATGTGAACGTCTTTTGGATGGAACGCGATCGACCCTACGCGCTAATGTCCTTGAATCCCTCGCCGAAGGCTTCCGTAACGTCAGCGACCGTCACAATGGCGTGAGGATCGCGCTCGCGCACGATCGTCTTGAGGGTATTGAGCTCTCGACGGCTCACGATGACCATAATCACCGGCTTCTCGGCACCCGAATACATGCCAGTCGCCTTAAACTTGGTACAACCACGACCCAGGCCATACATGATATCGGCAGCGATATCAGGGAACTTATCCGAGATGATGAGTACCATACGGCGCTTGTTGCCACCATCGACCACGGCATCGATCACGTAACCGCTAATGACCATAGAAAGGCCTGCATACAGTGCGTTTTCGATTGAAAAGACCGGAGCCGACAGCGCGCATACGGCGACATCGATCGCCATGACGGTCGAGCCCACCGGCAGCGAGGTGTTACGCGAGATGATTTGGCCAATCGTGTCCGAGCCGCCGGTGTTGGCGCCGGCGCGCAACACCATGCCGTAACCGATGCCCGTAATAATGCCGCCCCACATGGCAGGGAGCATCAGGTCCGCATCCGCCAGAGGTGCTACAAACGGAGCGAACAGATCGGTAAAGAAGCCCAGCAGCACAAAGCCCGTCGCGGTCTGCACCACGTAGAACATGCCACCCTCGCGCATAACGACCAGCAACAGCAAGGCGTTCATCACGATCGTCTGAATACCAACGGGAAGCGATAGGCCGCGCGATGCGCCGACCGCCTGGATAATAGTCGCAAGGCCCGTAACGCCACCGGCGGCAAGGCCGTTGGGAATCAAAAACAGGTCGGTCGCGATGGCGGCCAAGGCACACCCCAACATGATCTGGGGCAGATCGTGAAAGAAGTTCATCGAAAGAATGCGCTTGATGTCCAGACGATATGCCATGCTGCCTCCCTCAAAAAAGCGCACCCAAACGGATGCGCTTCGAACTTCTTGCTGTATTCGATTCTACCGATTCGCCGGACAAAAACCACCCCTGCGCAGGGTTTATTCTGGATACAAAACCACCCTGCTGGGAGGGTTTTAATCCATTTCCACATAAACCGGGCGGTTTATGCAGACGGGGTCTCCGCGTCAGCGTTGCCGGTGGCCCAGCGATGGTAGCCAATAACAAACGGGTCCAGGTCGCCATCGTCAAGGACGGCCTCGACATTGCTGGTCTCCACGCCCGTGCGTAGGTCTTTGACCATCTGGTACGGGTAGAGCACGTAGCTGCGGATCTGGTTGCCAAAACCAATCGTGGTCTTGGGTCCGCGGATCTCATCGAGCGCCTCGGCACGCTTCTCGAGCTCAATCTCGTACAAGCGAGCCTTGAGGATCTGCATGCACGCGGCCTTGTTCTGGATCTGGCTGCGCTCGTTTTGGCAGGTGACCACAATGCCGCTGGGGAAATGCGTCACGCGCACGGCGGAGTCGGTGGTGTTGACGCCCTGACCGCCCGGGCCGCTCGCGTGGTACACGTCCACGCGGATGTCATCGGGACTGATCTCGATGTCGATATCATCGGGTAGCACGGGGATGACCTCGACGCCGGCAAACGTGGTCTGGCGGCGCTTCTTGTCGTCGGTGGGGCTAATGCGAACCAAGCGGTGGACGCCGGCCTCGGCGCGCAGCATGCCAAATGCGTCCTTGCCCTCGACGGTAAAGGTCGCGCGGTCGATGCCGATGACCTCGGCCGCGGGACAGTCGTTGATGGTGACCTTCCAGCCGCGACGCTGGCAGTACTTCATGTACATCTTAAAGAGCATGAAGGTCCAGTCCTGGGCCTCCAGACCACCCTGTCCGGGCTTGATGGTCACGATGGCATCGCCGTGATCGAACTCACCGGTAAACCAGCTCGAAAGCTCAAGCTCATCGATGGCACGGGCCAGGCGCTCAGCCGTGGCTGCAGCCTCCTCGCGAAGGGCGGCGGCGTCGGGGTCATCCCCCATCTCCTCGGCAAGCTCCAGCGCGGCGCGGGCATCGGAAAGCTCGCCGCGCGCGGTGTCCACGGCAGCGATATCTTCCTTGGTGCGCGCAATCTCCTCCATGGTGGCACGGGCGGCGTCGGCGTCATCCCAAAAGCCAGGGGCAACACTTTTGGCCTCGAGCTCGGACACGCGGGTACGCTTCTCGTCCAGGTGGAGATATGACTCGACCTCACCGAGCCGGTCCGCAAACGCGTCCAGCTCGGCGGGCGTTACCTCTAAAGCCTCAGCCATTAACGATTCCTGCCGTGGCAGTACTTAAACTTCTTGCCGCTACCGCAGGGGCACGGGTCGTTGCGGCCCACGTTGACGTACGGATCGTCGCTCTCGGACTTGCGATAGGTGGTCACCTTGCCACCGTTGTTGACGGCAGCCGGACCACCCTGGACAGCCGTGCGGGCCTGCACCTGCGCCTGCTTGCGCAGCACCGAGTCGCCGTTGTCACCATCGACCTCGGCAGGGCCGGAGAAGCGCGCGCCCTCGAGCGCGGGCTCCTCCTTGTGCTCCACGGCACGCGGGGCAGCCTTGATCTCGATGCGCAGAACCGTGCGCAGGTAATCCTCATACATGGTATCGACGAGTATCTGGAACGCGCCGTAGGCCTCGGTCTTGTACTCAACCAGCGGGTCGCGCTGGCCAAAGCCGCGCAGGCCGATGCCGGTCTTGAGGTAGTCCATCTCCTGCAGGTAGTTCATCCAGCGGGTGTCGATGACGCGCAGCATGACCTGGGTATTGAGCTCGCGCATCAGGTCCTCGCCCAGACGCTCGGCCTTCATGTTGTAGCACTTCTCAACATAGGCCAAGACATCGGCAGCCAGGGCTTCAAAGTCCTCGTCGGGAAACTTCGGCGTATCGATGTGGCCGGTGAGCTCCACAACCCACTTGCGCAGGCCCTCCAGGTCGCGCTCGCCCTCGTGGCTGTCCTTGGTGCAGAACTCCTGCACGCAGCGGTACACGGTATCGTGCATGACCTCGGTGATGTGGTCGGTCAGGTCCTTGCCGTCCAGAATCTTGTTGCGCTCGGCGTAGATGACCTGGCGCTGCTTGTTCATGACGTCGTCGTACTCAAGGACGCTCTTACGCATGGAGAAGTTGATGCTCTCGACCTTGTGCTGGGCGCTCTCGACGGCCTTGGAGATGATCTTGTGCTGGATGGGCATGTCGTCGCCCATGTCGGCCGTGACCATCATCTTGGAGACGCGGTCCATCTTGTCGCCGCCGAACAGGCGCATGAGGTCGTCCTCGAGCGACAGGTAGAACTGGGTCTCGCCCGGATCGCCCTGACGGCCGGAGCGGCCGCGCAGCTGGTTGTCGATACGACGGGACTCGTGGCGCTCGGTGCCGATAACGGTCAGGCCGCCGGCGGCAAGCACGCGCTCGCGCTCGGCCTTGCAGGTCTCCTTGGCCTCGGCGTTAAACTGCTCGAGCTGCTCGGGCGTCACGTCCTCCATGGTCAGGCCCTCGTACTCCAGGCGCTCGCGCACCAGCTCGTCGGGATTGCCGCCCAGCAGGATGTCGGTACCACGACCGGCCATGTTGGTGGCAATGGTCACGGCGCCGTAGCGTCCTGCCTGGGCCACGATGTGGGCCTCGCGTTCATGGTGCTTGGCGTTGAGGACCTCGTGTGCGATGCCGCGCTTGGTAAGGGCGGCGGACAGCTTCTCGGAGCTCTCGATGGAGACGGTGCCCACCAGGACCGGCTGGCCCTTGGCGTGGCGACGCTCCACATCGTCGGCGACGGCGTTGTACTTGGCCTGAATGGTGCGGTACACCAGGTCCTCGTGGTCCACGCGCTGCACGGGCTTGTTGGAGGGGATGACCTCGACGGGCAGCTTGTAGATCTCGCGGAACTCGGCATCCTCGGTAAGTGCCGTGCCGGTCATGCCGGAGAGCTTGTCATACAGACGGAAGTAGTTCTGCAGAGTAATGGTGGCCAGGGTCTGGTTCTCCTCGCGTACGAGCACGCCCTCTTTGGCCTCGATGGCCTGGTGCAGGCCCTCAGAATAGCGGCGGCCCTCCATGATGCGGCCGGTGAACTCGTCGACGATCTTGACCTCGCCGTTGGTGACCACGTACTGCTTATCACGGTGGAACATGTACTGGGCCTTCAGCGCCTGCTGCAGGTGGTTGACCAGCTGGCCGGAGAGATCGGCATAGATATCATCGATACCCAGGCGGCGCTCGATCTTCTTAAGACCGCGCTCGGTGGCGGCGATGGTGTGCTTGGCCTCGTCCATGACGTAGTCGCCCGTGGGTTCAACGTCCTCGGTGGCGGTGAGCATGTCGTGCGACACGTCCTCACCGCGCTCCAGGCCGCGCACGGCGCGCGCGAAGTCCTTGTAGGTGCTGGCGGACTTAGTGCCGGCGCCCGAGATAATGAGCGGCGTCCTGGCCTCATCGATCAGGATGGAGTCAACCTCGTCGACGATGGCGTAGTTGTGGCCGCGCTGCACGCGCTGCTCGGGACGGGTAACCATGTTGTCGCGCAGGTAATCAAAGCCGAACTCGGAGTTGGTGCCGTAGGTGACGTCGGCCTGGTAGGCCGGGCGCTTGAGCTCGAGCGGCATGTTGTTCTGGAGCAGACCGACGGTCATACCCAGGTACTTATAGATGCGGCCCATCCACTCGGAGTCACGCTTGGCAAGGTAATCATTGACAGTAACGACGTGCACGCCCTTGCCGGCAATAGCGTTGAGATAGCCGGCCAACGTGGAGACGAGGGTCTTACCTTCGCCAGTCTTCATCTCGGCGATGTGGCCCTCGTGCAGTGCCATGGCGCCAATGAGCTGCACGTCAAAGTGGCGCATACCCATGGTGCGCTTGGAAGCCTCACGCACGGTGGCAAAGGCCTCGGGGAGCATGTCGTCAAGCGACTCGCCGTTGGCGTAACGCTCGCGGAACTTATCGGTCTGGCCGCGGAGCTCCTCCTCGGTCATCTTCTCAAACTGGGGCTCAAGACCGTTGATCTGGTCGACGATCTTGTAGTAGCGCTTAAGGTCCTTATCGGATCCAAAGGACAGCAGCTTTGACATGAATCCCATGTGGTTTTCCTTTTTGGCCATCGCCCACGCCGTGCAGCTGCGGGCGAGTTAAACACAGATGATTGTACTTTAGCCAAACAAGGCGCGGCCTATACGGTCGACCTCGACCGCCACGTAATAACTACGACCAACCTGCCACAATGGGACAGGTTAATTTTGGCAGGTTTTATCTGGCCAAACGCCGCCTCTCTGCCATTTGGTGCAAACCAACCTGTCCCCTTCGCACCAATCTGGTGCAATGGGGACAGGTTGGTTTGCACCAATAAAAAGAAAAGGGCCGCGCACCCAAATGGATGCACGGCCCTCATGCCATGAATGCGAGTGATTCCGCGGCGAGCTATTTACTCAGCAGCCTCGGTAGTCTCGGCCTCGGCAGCGGCCTCCTCGACGGGAGCCTCTGCGGGAGCCTCGGCGGCCTGCTTGGCAGCCTCCTCGGCAAACTTAGCGGCACGCTTAGCCTTCTCGGCAGCCTTAGCCTCAGCGGCGGCCTTGCGAGCGGCCTCGGCCTCAGCAGCCTTGACGGCCTTGGCAGCCTTGGCCTCCTCAGCCTTCTTGAGCTGGGCGGCAGCGGCGCCACCGAACTTGTCGGCGAAGCGCTGGACGCGTCCACCGGTGTCGACGAACTTCTGCTGGCCGGTGTAGAACGGGTGGCACTCGTTGCAAAGCTCGACCTTCATCTCGGACACGGTAGCGTGCGTCTTGAAGGTGTTGCCGCAGGAGCACGTCACCGTGCACTCGACATACTGGGGATGGATACCCTGCTTCATGGTAGGACTCCTTATTAGTCAGGCGCTGGTTACCGATCAGCGCATAAGGCGTCTTGGTTTCCGACCAAGACAACAAACTCGGCTATGGTACCACGGCGCCGCGTGTCCCACAAAAGGTTCACGGTCTTTGTGCAACGCGGCGTGGCCAACCGCAGCGGACACGCACCCTGTCGCCCCTTCGCCCATGTTGCAGACGTGTAACGCCGCAGTAAGCACACCCCTTTTGGCGCCAGACGGGTACAATGATGAACACTGTACCGTAGCGGAGCGCCCCGCGCGCGCCGCAACCACGCGAAAGGGTTTCCCATGGCCGAGATCTCGTCCTCCCGCATCGTCATCACCGTCCTTGGCAAGAACCGCCCCGGCATCGTCGCCGGCGTCACCCGCGTTCTGGGCGAGGCCAACGTCGACATCCGCGACATCACGCAGTCCATTATCGAGGACATCTTCACCATGACCATGCTGGCCGATACCGCCGAGTCCAAGCTCGACTTCGCCGAGCTGCAGAAGGCGCTGGCCGAGGCCGGCGAGCTTTCGGGCGTCAACGTGTCCATCCAGCGCGAGGACGTCTTTAACTTTATGTACCGCCTGTAGCGAACAAGCCGCTCGGGGCAGCTTGACGTCATATCGTCCAAGCGCGCGGCCCCAAAGCGGACCGGAGAGGAGCGCGCATGGCCTACGACGCCAAGAAAATCTACTACCGCTTCGACGATCACCTGAGCCGCCTGGTTCTGGATTACGAAGCAAGCCGCCAGATTTCGCCTGAGAGCGAAAACCTCTACCACGGCCTGCCGACCGACCCTTATGACGAGGGCCTGTTTGTCGAGCACAATGTCAAGCGCGGCCTGCGCAATGCCGACGGCTCGGGCGTGGTCGCGGGCCTCACTCGTATCTCGGATGTGCACGGCTACAACAAGGTCGACGGAAAGGTCGTGCCCGATCAGGGCAAGCTCACGCTTCGTGGCTACAGCATCGAGGACCTGGTCAACAACGCCCAGGCCGAGGATCGCTATGGCTACGAAGAGGTCGCCTATCTGCTCATCACGGGCTCGCTGCCCACCAAAGAGGAACTCGACGGTTTTTGCGGACGCCTGGGTGCTTTTAGGCATCTGAGCGACGAATACGTCCGCGAGTTCCCCATGACCACGGTGTCGTCGAGCATCATGAATGTGCTTCAGCGCGCCGTGCTGCTGCTCTACGCCTTCGACGCCGAGCCCGACGCCATTACACCCGAGCACGAAATCGACGTCGCCATCTCCATGCTCGCCCGTCTCCCCCGCATCGCCGCCTTCGCGCATATGGCGTCGGTCGCCAAGCGCCGCGGCTCCGAGGTTCATGTACCGCACCCCACACCCGGCCTCTCCACCGCCGAGACCATCCTGCAGGTGTTGCGCGGCGGCATGGCATTCACCCACGACGAAGCCATGCTGCTCGACGTGATGCTCATGCTGCATGCCGAGCACGGCGGCGGCAACAACTCCACGTTTGCCTGCCGCGTGCTGTCCTCCTCGGCCACCGACCCGTATTCCGCCTACGCCGCAGCTATCGGCTCACTCAAGGGCCCGCGCCACGGCGGCGCCAATGCCAAGGTCGTGTCTATGCACGAGGACATCCGTGCGCATGTTTCCAATTGGGAGGACGAGGACGAGGTCGCAGCCTACCTGGGCAAGATCCTCGACAAGCAGGCCTTCGACGGCACGGGCCTCATCTACGGTATGGGCCACGCCGTCTACACACTGAGCGACCCGCGCGCCGAGGTGTGCCGCCGTTACGCGCGCACGCTTGCCGCCAAGAAGGACCTGGGCGAGGAGTTCGCGCTCATCGAGCGTATCGAGCGTCTGGCCCCGCAGGTGATGCGCGATCACGGCATGACCAAGCCCATCTGCGCCAACATCGACCTGTACACGGGCTTTATCTACAAGATGCTCGGCGTGCCCGAGACGCTCTTTACGCCGCTGTTCGCCGTCGCCCGCATGGCCGGCTGGTCGGCGCACCGCATGGAAGAGCTCTTCTGCGCACACCGCATCATCCGTCCCGCGTATCGCCCGGTTATCGAGCCGCTGGAGTACAAGCCACTCGCCGACCGCTAGGACGCGGACCGTTATAGAACTCGAGCGTGGCCAGGGCATCGCCGCCCTCGGCCACGCTTTTTTATGCCAGTAGAAAGGATTGCAACGAATGATTGTGTTTTCCGATATGGATGGGACGCTGCTGACGAGCGATAAGCAGATGAGCGACGCCACTTGGGCAATGCTCGACGAGCTCGCACGTCGTGGCATCGAGTTTGTTCCCTGCACGGGGCGTCCGCTGTCGGGCATCTTTGAGCCCATTCTCGCCCATCCCGCCGTGCACTACGCGGTCTGTGCCAACGGCGCCAGCGTCTGGCAGCTTGACGAGGATACGCCCACCGACGCCTCGCGCGCCACGTGCATCTTGAGCCGTCCGCTCGACCGTGGCATTGCCCACCGCATCCATCGCATTGCCGCCGGCCACGATGTGACCTTCGATATCTTCGCGGATGGGCAGTGCTTCCTCCCCCGCTCGCTATACGGGCGTATGGATGAGTTCTGTGGCGGCGACCCCCACATCGCGGCTTCACTCAAGCGCACACGAACACCGATCGACATGGATATCGACAGCAAGATCGACGAGGTCGAGACACTCGAACGCATCGCCATGTACTGGCACGACCCGGCCGATCGCGACGCCATCGCGGCGGCGCTCGACACGCTCGGAGGCATCGAGGTCACGCGTTCGTACGCCATGAATATCGAGGTCATGGGCGAGGGCGCCACCAAGGGAACGGCCCTGACGTGGCTGTGCGAGCATCTGGGCGAGCCACTCGCCGACGCCTGGGCGTTCGGCGACAACATCAACGATATCCCCATGCTTGTGGCAGCGGGCCACGGCATGGCAATGATTAACGGCGAGCCCGAAGACCGCGACGCCGCCGACGCCATCACCGAGTTCGACAACGACCACGACGGCGTCGCCCGCACCATCATGGCCGCTCTCGCCTAGCAGCAGCAACCCGGCAGGGTAGCTAAAACAGTCATTGGGGACGTTCTTGAATGACTAGTCGTTGGGGACACTCTTCGTGAAAAGCTGCAAGGACTGTCCCCCACTGCCGGCAGAACGGGAACGTCCCCAGCTGCCGGATTAAGCGAGGCCCTCTAGCACGCGGCGGAGCTCCTGCTGAACGGCGTGGTCGCGGTTACGACCCACCACGCGATCGGCAACCGCCCTGAGCGCAGGGCGCGCGTTTTCCATCGCGCAGCCCGTGCCGACAAAGCGAATGATCTCGTAGTCGTTCATCGAGTCGCCAAACGCCATGACCTCGTCGCGCCCAATGCCGTAATGCTCCGCGAGCTGTGCAATACCCGAGGCCTTCGACACACCGGGCTGCATGGCATCAATCCACGCGTTGCCCGAAGGCGCAAAGGTAAAGAGCTGACCGAGTTCGCGCTGTAGCACGTACGCACTGTCCATAACCGCACTGTCGTCGCAAAAGATACTCGCTTTGATGATATTTACGCTGGGATCGGGCAGCTCCCAAATGCGCTCGGCATTGGGAAGGTCCTTATCGACCTCACGCACGAACTTGCACTCGTCATCGAGCAGGAAGGACTTGGTTCGGTCAAAGAGCGCAAGATGCAGATTGGGAAACGTCCTGACGGCTTGGGCGAGCCTTCGAATCGCCAGGTGGGAATACACCTCACGGTCTACCATCTTACCGTCGGCGTAGACTTGGGCGCCGTTAGCGGCGACAAAGTCCATCTTGTCGCGAACGGGCGCAAAGAACTCGCACAGGCGATCGTAGCGACGACCTGACGATGCGGCGAAATGCACGCCATGCTCGTGTAGCGCCAGAATCAGTTCATAGGTCTCGGGAGGCACCTGGCCGTTTTCGTCAAGCAGTGTGCCGTCCATATCGGATGCAATCAGTTTAAACATAGAAAAGCTCCCTTCGGGCTTGTTGGAATCAGACGCGTATCCGATTCCAACGTACCCAAAGGGAGCTCAAATAAGACTCCGCGGGCGTAAACGTTACAAGGACCTGGCAAATAGCTCACACATGCCAGAGGTCCTACGGTCGCGGCGTCAGGCAGCCCGCCAAAGAGTGTCCCCGATGACTAGTCGTTTAAGAACGTCCCCGATGACTAGTCGGCGTAGGTGAAGGTTGTGACGTCGAACATGCCCTCGGGGCGGATGCGGAGCGTCGGGATGACCGGCAGGGGCAGGAAGATGATGCCCATGATGGGGTCGAGCGGCGGCTCAATACCCATGGCGCGCGCCTTGACCATAAAGTCGTCGTGCTGCGCGGCAACATCCTCGGCCGTGCCCTCGCTCATAAGGCCACCGAGCGCCAGCGGAATGCGCGCCACGACCTCGCCGTTGCGCACCAGCACGTGGCCGCCCTGGCCCACGGCCTCAACGGCAGCCATCATATCCGCCGCATTGTCGCCCACCACGCACACGTTGTGCGAGTCGTGGCCGATCGTGGAGGCAATGGCACCGCCCGTGATGGTGAAGCCGCGCACCCAGCCGCGACCGATATGCTTGCCGACGAGCCCCATGCCGGCGGGACCGTCGCCGTCGACGCCCTCGGCCTGCAGCGACACGCCGCGGCCATGGCGCTCGATAAGCATAATGCGACGCAAGTCCTCGTCAGTCTCGGGACGAACCATGCCCGTGATAGCCATGCCAGGGATCACATCAATAACCGCCTCGCCCGGCTTAAAGGCATAATCGAACACGTCAAGCGAAAGCTTCGGCAGCTTAACGGAAGCACGCAGCTCATCGGCAAGCGCTGCGACCTCAGCGGTCTCGGGCGCAACCTCGCCCACAAAGGCGCCGTCCTGTGCCACGAGCGCACCGGCGGCATACACGCGATGCGGGGCCGTGGCAAAGGTCAGGTCATCGAGCACCAGCAGGTCGGCGCGCTTGCCCGGAGCGATCGCGCCGCGGAGCTCATGCGGGTCACGACAGCCGTGGTCCAGGCCAAAGGCCTCGGCCGTGGAAAGAGACGCCATGGAGATGGCGACCACCGGGTCGATGCCGGCCTCGATGGCCACGCGGCAGGCGTTGTCGATCATGCCGGTCGAAAGCGCGTCGGAGGGAGCGCGGTCGTCGGTCGCAAAGCAGCAACGGCGAGCACGGGCGGGGTTTTCCAGCAGCATAGGCGACAGGTTGGCAAGGTCATGGCTGCAGGTGCCCTCGCGCAGCATGACATACATGCCGCGGGATAGCTTGTCGAGCGCTTCCTCGGGAATCGTCGACTCGTGGTCGGCGATAATACCCGCTGCGGCATAGGCGTTGAGATCCTTGCCGGCAACAAGCGGAGCATGGCCGTCGACCTGTTTGGACGGCGTCTGATTGGCAGCGTCAATGCGAGCGCAGGTCTCGGGATCGGCCATAAAGACGCCCGGCAGGTTCATCATCTCGCCCAGACCAAAGACATCGCCCGGATGCTCGGCAAAAAACGCCTGCATATCGGCAGCCGAAATAACGGCACCGGCCTGCTCGTCGGGCAGCGCGGGCACGCACGAAGGCATCATGTACTTGATGGAGATGGGTGCGCGGCGGCCGTCCTCGATCATAAAGCGCAAGCCGTCGAGACCGGCAACATTGGCAATCTCGTGGCTGTCGGCAATGGCGGTGGTAGTACCGCGCGTCGCGGCCATGCGAGCATACTCGGCGGGACGGATGTTCGAAGACTCGATATGCAGATGCCCGTCAATAAAACCGGGAGCGAGATAGCGACCCTGGCAGTCGATAACCTCGGCAGCCTCGTAGGTGCCAGCGACATCGTCGCGACCATCGTAGAGCACGCCGACGATCACACCGTCCTTGACGGCAACGCTGCCGGGCGCCACACGCTGGCCATACACGTCGACGATCTGCGCATTGGTAAACAGCGTGTCGACGGGCACGCGGCCCTCGGCGGCCTCGATCACAGACCTCATGACCTCAACGGACATACATACTCCTTTAACCGTAGAAAAAAGCTGCGGAGCGGACAGACCTTCACCGCAGCAAGCCAATAGCCATTGTATGCCCAAACGATGGGTCAACAATACGCCTCTCCGCTTAACGGCACACGCCGCTTGGCGCAATGGGGGCAGGTTACTTTGCACCAATGACAAGGAGTGTCCCAAAGTGCCGGCACAAAAGGAACGTCCCCAAGTGCCAACCACGGAAGCGCCGATGTTTTGGCATCGCCAGCGAGCGGGTCGCATTTGAGACAAGGTGACGTGAAACGAAAGGGCGCTGACCTTCTGGTCGCGCCCTTGAAGTTGAACGTCAGATTGTCCAAATGCGGCCCGCGCAGCG